>NZ_JACJPG010000245.1 GCF_014695955.1 Leptolyngbya sp. FACHB-36
CCGTCTCCGTCTCCGAGTCCCGCTGCAACACCGACTCCGACTCGCAGCCCAAGTCCCTCTTCAAGTCCTGCTGCGGCACCGACTCCGTCCCCGACTGCGACTCCTGCTCCTGCTCCGTCGCCGACGCCATCGCCCTCCCCCAGTCCTGTTCCGACACCGACGCCATCGCCGACCACAAGCCCATTGCCCTCCCCCAGTCCTGTTCCAACACCAACGCCATCGCCAACCGTAACTCCTGCCCCGACGCCGTCGCCAACCGCGACTCCGTTGGCACCTCGACCAATTCCCACCCCTACGATTTCCCCATCCCCTTCTTCCTCTCCTTCCTCGCTCTCGTCCCCTACCCTAACGCCGTCTGTCAGCGACCCAAATACGCGCAACATTTTCTCCGATCTCAGCGTGGCTCCGGCTCCGATCGACCTCGGCATCCAAGACCGGATCGATCGACTCGTGCTGCGAGAAAGTCCGGTACGAGAAGCTTTGGCGCTGCTGGCTCGGACGGCGGGGTTGGGCATTGTCTTCACCGAGGACTTGACCGGAACGCCCGGAACGACTGGAGCAACTGGAACGCCTGGGACAATTGGAGGCGGCGCAGCGGGTCAAGGACCAGGAGCCGCCCTTGCCTCCAACATCTCGTTAGACATCGAGAATGAAGCCGTACAGAATGTTTTCAACTACATTCTGCGGGCAAAAGGACTCCGAGCCAGTCGAGTCGGACGCACGATTTTCGTCGGGCAGAATCTTCCCGCCACCGCAGGCAACTACACAGCCCGCACGCTGCGGCTGAACCAACTGCAAGCCACGCTGCCGCAGACCAACATCACCACAACGATGACGAGCGCATCGAGCCTGACGAGCGGTGGCGGACAGGGTGGCAGCACCACGAACAGTCAGGTTGGGAGAAGCAGCACGATGACCGCCAATGTGCCCACGCGCGGTGGACTGCAAATTCTAGAAGAACTGGGGGCAAACAATGCCGCAACCGCACGGAGCCGTGCCCTTGCCGGGCTACAGGTAACGGCAGATTCGCGCACCAATACTCTGACGCTGCTGGGCACGCCGGAACTGATTCAGCTTGCCACCGAATACATCCTGAAGCTGGATGTGCGCCGCAGGCAAGTGGCAGTCAACGTCAGAATTGTGGAAGTCAGCTTAACCGACAACAGCAACATCGGCGCGAGCTTTTCGTTCGGGGTTGCCGACAGCTTTTTTGGCGTCAACCAGGGGCGAGCATCGGTGAACGTGGGACCCGTCAACCCTAACCTGGCTGATACAAACAGCCTCACAAGCCCGCCCACGATCGTCAACCCGTTCGCGGGTACTCAGCCGCCGCTAAACACCAACCAGCAGGTCGTCAACAGTCAGGGACAGACGCTAGGTTTCCAACCTGCCAGCCCAGTGAACTCGAATCCCCTCTCTCCGGTTGTGACAAACCTGACGTCTGGCGGATTTAGCACCACGAACAGCGGTGTGACGACCGTGCTGAACCCAGCGATTACTTACGGACTGTCGCCGCTGTTTCAGTTTCCGCTGCAATTTTTGGCGCGGCTTCAGGCGCAAGTCACGAACGGCAGAGCCAACATTCTGACTGACCCGACCTTGATTGTGCAGGAGGGCAACCGATCGCAGGTGAACCTGACCTCCCAGGTGTTTTCCGGCTTTACCGAGCAGCGCGTCACTGAAGGCAACGTCACCACGACTCGAATTTTGCCCCAGCCGCCGATCGACGTGGGCGTCATCCTCAACATTGAGGTCGAGCGCATCGACGACAATAATTTCATTACGCTGGCGGTGTCGCCAGAGGTCAGTTCTCCGGGTCAGCAAATTACGGACCCCTCGCGGAATAATCTGCTGATTCAGCAGTTGGTGAATCGGCGGCGGCTAGAAACCGGAACCATTCGGCTGCGCGATGGGCAAACTCTGATTTTGGCAGGGATCATTCAGCAGCAGGACCGCGTCGTCACCACGAAAACGCCGATTTTAGGTGATATTCCTCTGATTAATTTACTGTTTCGCAGCACGCGCAAAGACCGCGATCGCAGCGAAGTGATTGTTCTGATTACGCCACAGGTGATCGACGAAGGAAGTCGGGAACCTTACGGCGTCAATTACACGCCAGGAGCCGAGCTACAGCGACTGTTGCAGCAGGGGCAACCCCAGCGGCAGCCGCCCGCATCCTCGCCGCAGGCACCGTCTCTGCCGCCATCCCGTCAGCAGCAGCTTCAGCCGCCCCAGCAATCGACGCCGCCCGCCTCGCCGCCTAACCCATAGTCGCGCAACTGGCTCTGGGTAAACACCTTAGCGGAAATCAGACTGACTGAATTCCGTTTAATCATCTAAGCTTTACAAAGCATTAACGAGAGCTTACCGCCCCATTAACTGCATAACTGATAATCTATTCATGGTTTCAGTACTTTCATCTACCAGGCATTGCCTAAATGACACGTGCGCTTAAGCGCTCTGAGATTTCGGGAGTTCCATCTCTGGCGTGCGATTGTTGTGAATTACCAGTGCCGCTCCGTCAACTGAGTCAACAGAACGCCTGGCGGCTGTGGCTGGTTCTAGGGCTACTGATTAGCCTTTGGTTTGCCGAATTAGGCATGGGCTTATGGAGCCATAGCCTATCGCTATTTGCAGATGCCGGACACCTGCTGTCCGATGTGGGGGCGCTGGGGTTAACCCTGGTGGCGAGTTGGCTAGCGCGACGCCCCGCAGAAGGACGAGCAACGTTTGGGCATGGACGAACTGAGGTTTTGGCAGCGCTGGCAAATGGTGTTGGGCTGCTGGCGATCGCTAGTTTTATTGCCTGGGAAGCTGTCGATCGATTTCAGGCACCCGAACCCGTGTTGAGCCTGCCGCTGCTGCTCGGAGCGCTTTTGGGGCTGTCGGTCAACGGTCTGAATATTACGCTGCTGCACAAGCACAGCCAGGACGACCTGAATTTTCAGGGCGCATTTCTCCATGTGCTGGCAGACACGGCAAGTTCGGTGGGCATTTTGGTTGCGGCGATCGTCATCTATGCGCTGCACTGGTCCTGGGTCGATCCGGCGATTAGCTTACTCATTGCTTGCCTCGCAGCACTCAGCTCTATTCCACTCCTGCGAAGCAGCCTAGAAATTTTGATGAACTATGCTCCGCGATCGCTCGATCCTGCCGAGGTTGAAGCCACCCTGCAAGGATTTCCGGGTGTGCGGCGCGTAGACAAGCTGCATGTTTGGACGATCGCTCCCAGGCAGGTGGTGCTGTCCGCTCATTTGGTGGTGGATCTGCCAACTGTCCAAGAGCGCGATCGCCTGCTGCGGCAGTTAGAACTGGAGCTGAGCCAAACCTTCGGCATTCAGGAAACGACG
>NZ_JACJPG010000246.1 GCF_014695955.1 Leptolyngbya sp. FACHB-36
GTCTGCCGCAATCACAAACGATTCGATGTCGAAGTCGGCACCCGTGAGCAGGCGATCGGGCGTGGTTTCGTTGACGATCGAGAACGGAACTTTTCGATCGGGGTCAGAAAGCTGAATCAGGCTGAGAATTTTAACGCTGCTGTCTCCGGCTTCTACGCCTCGGAAGCTCGGATCGACTTGATAAATTCGCAGTAGAAAATCGGCGCTGTTATTCTTTGCGCCGTAGCCGTTATCGGGCATGAACCAAAATGTCTGCTGGTCGGCGAACTGCACGCCGCTAAAGCCTTGGACGGGCTGTCCTGGAAAGGGACCCGTGCGCCCGTTGCCGGAGGCGTCTTTGCCGGATGATGGACCTGCCGCAAACGTGTCCGCAGGCAGAACGGCAAAGCCTTTTAGTGTTGTATTAACCATGTGTTTCTCGCTGAGGAGGTGGGATGCACACAATCCGAGATGCACCAGGATTTGTTTCGCGCTCACAGCATCCCACAGCGAAATTAAGAACGGACTATATCAAGTTGAAGGGTTTATTGAAGCCGAATTAAGAAACCTGAATCCTTGAAACGATTACCCATTATGGCTTTCATTAATCTAATCCTAGAAGGTAAAAGGCTGGAAATTTTATCAAAAACTAGATCAACAAAGGCTAAACCCGTTGTGTGTTCATCAAAACTTCATTTATAGCGACTCTGACTCCGTTGAGGTACATCCTCCCCAGAACAGGGAGGTTTTCCTTCCCTCATAGGAAGGGGCATCGGGTAAGGGCAGACCAGGCTGAATCGAGAAATGCTACGGCGGCGCTAAATTTCAGAACGCAGACGGTGAGACGGCTTGGCAAGGTTGAACGATCGCGTTATACTATGCGTAGTCGTTATGAGTTTGTGTAAACCAATGACAACGTCACCCATTGAAAACGTAGTAATCATCGGTTCTGGTCCGGCAGGCTATACAGCAGCGATCTATGCAGCGCGGGCAAATTTGAAACCCCTCGTGTTCGAAGGCTTCCAAGCTGGCGGCTTACCTGGTGGGCAACTCATGACAACCACTGAAGTCGAAAACTTTCCTGGCTTCCCTGAGGGCATCACCGGACCTCAGCTCATGGACCGCATGAAAGCGCAAGCAATCCGCTGGGGCGCAGAGCTTTACACGGAAGATGTGACGTTTGTAGATTTTAGTCAACGTCCGTTTGTGATTCGCTCGGAGGAGCGCGAAGTCCGATCGCACAGCGTCGTCATTGCAACTGGCGCAACGGCCAAGCGATTGGGACTGCCTTGCGAACAAAGCTTCTGGAGCCGAGGCATTTCTGCCTGTGCCATCTGTGACGGCGCTACGCCAATTTTCCGAGGTGCTGAACTAGCCGTAGTGGGCGGCGGCGACACGGCAGCAGAAGAATCGATTTACCTGACCAAGTACGGCGACCACGTCCACATGCTGATTCGGGGCGACAGGCTGCGCGCAAGCAAAGCCATGCAGGACCGCGTGCTGAAGAATCCCCGCATTACCGTTCACTGGAACACCGAAGCAGTGGACGTGTTTGGCGAAGAAGACCACATGAAGGGCATCAAGCTGCGAGACACCAAGACAGGTGAGGAAAGCATGCTGCACGTCAAAGGCTTGTTCTACGCGATCGGGCACACTCCCAACACTGCCTTATTCCAGGGTCAGCTAGACCTCGACGATGTGGGCTATGTCGTCACGAAGCACGGCTCGCCCGAAACCAGCATTGAAGGCGTGTTTGCCGCAGGTGATGTGCAAGACCACGAATATCGTCAGGCAATTACTGCCGCTGGGTCGGGCTGTACGGCGGCAATGCTGGCAGAGCGCTGGCTATCGCTGAATGGACTGATTGAGGAATTCCACCAAACTGAAGCGTCGGAGAAGCCGGAAACTGAACCCGTTGCTAAGAAAACCGAGGAGCAAGAAGCGTCGGAGTACGAGTTGGATCGAACCCGGCACGAAGGCGGCTACGCGCTGCGGAAGCTGTATCACGAGAGCGATCGCCTGATCGTGGTCAAGTACGCCTCGCCGCAGTGTGGTCCCTGTCACACCTTGAAGCCGATT
>NZ_JACJPG010000247.1 GCF_014695955.1 Leptolyngbya sp. FACHB-36
CAGGGAGTGCTATGCTGATAGATGACCTGGACCCATGCGATCGCAACGCCCAAACCTTGTCAGGACCGGAAGGTAGCAGCAATACGGGATGCTTGCGATAGGCGTGGTCTCCGGGTCTCCTAGTTTTAAAGGATGGCTTGAGAGAACTTCGCTTCAGTCCCTCTCAGCAACCTAATTCGCCTCTGAGTGCACCCGTGTAAGGTTTAAACGGTCGTATCTGAGCGCAGTCCAGAGCGATCGGCAGCGGGATTGGCTACTCGACGACAATCCGCCACTCGTAAAGCTTGTATCTAACGCAGCCGCTTTGAACCAGCGGATCGCGATCGACGATCGACTTCGCCTCGTCCATTGACGCTGCTTCAAACATCAGCATTCCGCCACCGTAGCAGCCCCAGTAGCCCGTTTTTGCCTGATGACCCTTGGCAATGAGGTGACGAACATACGCTTTGTGAGCGGGGACGTGCTGGTCAAATGTGGCTTTATCGACGATGCCTTCTTCAATCTTGACAAACCAGGGCATGGAACGCGAGGAGTGAGAGAGTGGGGAGAGAATAGTAAGGTGAAAACGCTTGTTCACCTTACTACTCTACGCGCTTGGACAGCTCAAAACGTCGATTTTTCATTGCGCTCCTACCCCCACAGGAGATTCAGGACTACGCCAACGAGGTCAAGCAGATTTTTGTCGATCGCTTCAACAGTCGAGCGGCGCTGAAGTCTCCTCCACACGTAACACTGCAGCCGCCGTTTGAGTGGGCTAACGCAGAACTCCTGCAGTTGTCGGATTCGCTGGGGCAGTTTGCCCGATCGCGATCGCCCGTTCCGATGACGCTCGCTGGCTTTGGGGCATTTGTGCCGCGCGTGGTCTATATCAACGTGCTGCGGACCGCGGACCTGTTGGAGGTGCAGGCGGCGCTACTGGCACATACGGAAGCCACCTTGGGAATTGTGGATGCGGTGGCTAAGACGCGACCGTTTGCCCCACACATGACTGTAGGCTTTCGGGATTTAACCAAGGCGAACTTCCGCACGGCTTGGGCTGAGTTCCAGCACCAGTCGTATGATGCAGCGTTCACGATCGATCGTCTGACGCTGCTGATCCACACGGGGCAGCGCTGGATTGTGGATCAGGAATTTGCGTTCGAGGGATGATATCAGTTTTCATTTCTTCTTTCATCTCTTCGTTTGCCTTCGTCTTTTTCATCCCGCTCTTTCTTGGCTTGCAAGATCTTCTTTACCTGCTCTTGAATCTCCGCGTGACGATTAATCCCTTCGTAGGCGTAGCGGTTGTAGCCGCTTTGGTCGATCAGAGTTTCCAGGTATTTGACCCGCTCGGTCGTGACGGGGTGGGAGGAAAGGAAATCGATCGTGGCGCGTTTGTCCTCTTTGCCGAGCGTCGCCATCAGGTTTCGTAGTCCATCGGCAGCGTAGCCGGACGCCGCCAGCAGCCGAGTACCCAGAATATCGGCTTGGCGCTCCATGTCGCGACTGTAGTTGAGCACCACCAAATCGTTGATCAAGCCTCCGAGGGGAATGAACTGAAACACGTTGGCGGTGAGGCTGCTTTCTGTTACAAGCTGGAAGCCGTGTGAGAGAACGGCGTGGGCAAGTTCGTGCCCAAGTAAGCCTGCAAGTTCGGCTTCGGAGTTGGATTTGACGATCGCCCCCGCATTAATAAACACTTTGCCACCGGGTAGCGCGAACGCATTCAGCTTGTCGTCCTCAACCACGTAGAACTGGTAATTAAACTCATTGCGTCCTGCCGCTTTGGCTAATTTCTGCCCCAAGTCATCCACGTACTTCAGCGTCGCCTCGTCTTTCACAAGGTCCAATTGCCGTTCGGCTTGGCGAGCGAAGCGTTCTCCCACTGCCGACTCGCCCCGCAGCATTAGCACCGTGGTTTGAACAGCCGACAGCGGACCAAATAAATTGCCTGTGACGGCGTAGCCGATCGCTCCCGTCAAGATGTTGCCAATCAAGTTACCTGTAAGCTTAGAGCGCAGCGATCGCTGGTAGCGCTTGAGGTTCTCCTCGGCAAGCGCCGCAAATTCTGGCGCAGCCGGATCGTCTGGATGCAGCAGAGCAAACTGACGAGCGGCGATCGACGCCTCGATCCACTGCTCCCGCTTTGCGAGCAGCGCCATCCGCGCCCGCAGCAAGTCTGGTTGATTTGGATACAGCCCGCTAGCGCGATCGAGCACGCTGGCGGCTTCGTCCAGCTTGCCGCGCTCCTCCAGCGATGCTGCCAGCTTGACGTGTCCTGGAACAAACTCTGGATGCTTCTCGACCAGCAAATTCAGCGGCACAAAAATCCGCGTCTCCAAATTTTGCCTCGCGCCTTCCTGGTACTCGCGCCAGTAAACCCTGCCGCCGGGAGACAACTGTTCTGGGTCGGTAATTGCTTTCGGGCGAGTTTCGGGTGCCGCTGTGTCTGAAAAGGGCGATTTGATTTGCCGATAAAGCTTTTCGGCGGCAGCAGCGTCGCCCTGCTGATAGAGTCGATCGGCTTCTGCCAGTTTCTTTGTGCGCTCAAGCTCCTCTGGCGACTTGGCGGGCTTGTCGTCCGGTTTAGGCGCAGCATCGGCTGGCGTTTCCGTGGCGTCCGTGGGTTTTGTGTCGGTTGGCGGACTGGCTGGGGTTGGCGTCGGTTTCGCTGGCTCTGCGCTGGGCTCACCAGTCGGAGTCGGCGTCGGTTTCGCTGGCTCTGCGCTGGCTGGCTGACTAGTCGAGGTTGGAGTGGGCTTCGCTGGTTCTGCACTGCCCGGTGAGGCTGTAGGCGTTGGCGCATCTATAGTAGGAACCGTGACAGACGGAGCCGCTGGCGATGCAGTTGGGCTGGGTGCTGGGGTCGGTTCGACGGCTGGCGCTCTCGTCTGGGTAAGGACGATCGATGTAAAGGTCAGCAGCACAACCAGGCTAAGGGAAACCGCTCTAGTAAACGCCTTGGTAAACCGGATAGTGAGTCGCTTCATAGGAGGCGTGGAGTTGAGGAGCAGAACACGTTATCGCTCACCATATCCTCTCTTCGCGAGAGAAAAAAGCCTTGGGATCGCCTCAGTCAGTTAGCAGCGACCAGTTATAGCGACTGTAGCATGGTCTCAAGCACCCCAATTCGACAGGTATGTCATGGGGTATCACTCATGCACTTGTCGGTGTCAGGCTCACCACATTGCCAACCAATGTAACCGTTTCACCAGCGACAACAATCCCGTCTCCGTCATGACAGCCGTATAGGACTTGTTGCTGGTGGTTAGCATACGCCTGCATACAGACTTGGCTCTCTGGCGTATCCTGCACATGCGGCACAAATGCAAAGTTTACTAAATCTAATCCCTGACACGTGGTAAGCGGTGGATACGGCTCGTCACCACATAGCTGCGCCGAGGCTATTTCCGGTGTCATTAGAATTGCCCCAGCACTTACGCCAATTAGCACACCTTGGTGGTTGGCATAGTGCTGGAGCCGTTCTATCAAACCGCGTTGCTGGAGCCAGTACAAGAAGTAATAGGTATTACCACCAGACAAATGAATCGCATCACAAGCAAACAATGGATCTAAAAGGTCAGGATTGTATTCGACATCGAGTTCAACGTAGAGCACAAGTTCAAGGTCATATTGCTGGTAGTACTGCCGCTTTAAAGTGAAGTACTGACGGGTTGGATCGGTTGATGAGGAGATGTAGCCAATGCGGGCGGCGGTCGTGCCTAATAGTTGAAGCAGGTACTGATCCACCTGCCGATTTGCTGCGATCGCTTGATCGCTGTAGAGCACCAATCGTCGCATTGAGTGCGTTACCTCGCCTACAGGCAGATAAAGTATGAGCTGATCGTACAGCTTGTAATCATTAACTACCGTCCAGCAACATACTCTACCTGATTAACACAGGTACCATTACGGATAACGCAGCGACTACGCCGCCTTAAAGAAGCGAATAATTTCGCGCACGTGCTCCAGAAATTGGCTATCTGTGCTGAGCTGCGCGATCGCGTGCCGCGACTCATGAGAGAGGCGATCGTGTTCTGCTAGATTCGTTGCCCGTAGCGTTTCCAGGGTTGCGGAGACTTGCGCCAGTCCAGCTCGTGACTCATTCCAGTTGCGCTGTTGAGTTGCCGCCCACGAGTCGGATAGGTCTGAATTAAGTTGGTCTTCCAGCTGCTTCACAGAGGTTTCTAGCTGCACCACGCGCTGCCGCAGTTCCACCACATCTTCACGCGGATACACAAATGCCTCACCAATGCGGCTCAGCCGATCGGCAAAGTACTGATACGCCGCGATCGTTGGGCGCAAAACGGTTAACAAGAGTGCCGCACCCGAGCTGATGTAGCCGATCGGACTAAGACCCGTTGCCGACAGCCCATACAAGCCAAGAGCCGACACCAGATGCAGCACGATCGCAATCCAGAACGATCGCTGAGCCAGTGATCGGACATAGCTTAGCTGCTGGCGATCGATCGGAATGTCCATTTCCTTAGAGGCTTCGGCATCCGCCAGCACTGCCTTCGCCTGAAAGTGAATATTCCACGGCACCGTGACGATTAGCACTAGCCAGGCAAAGCTCGCGCCGCCAATTAGCCAATCGACTAAATTCCCTACGGGAAGCTGAAGCCACTGCAACCCCGCAAAGGTTAGCAGCATCAGCAGCAGAAAAACCATCAGCCCAACTCCAAATCCCAGGACGCTAGCCATCGCCGTTTTCGATTAATTACGCCTCAATTATTGACAGCGCAAGGGGCAGAATTTGCGAGGCTGTGCCGCTTCTGGAAGTCACACAGATTTTCAAGAGCCACCAGAATACTTAAGCCCAGAACACTTAAGCAAAGAGCACATCCAGAACTCAAAGTTCATCCGGTTGGGAAAACCGAAAAATATCTGTTCCGGTTTCCCAACCCCCGCTCCGTGGGAGTTACGGCACTATAGAGACATGAAGGTTCAGGTTCTGAATTACTTACGAGGTGACACGATGTTAGTTCGTTACTGGCAACCATCCCGCGAAATGGCAACCCTGCGTCGTCAATTTGATCACCTATTTAATGAATTGACCACCTACACCGGTGAAAAGTCCTCTACATGGGCACCGGCGATCGAATTAAAAGATGCAGGAAACAGCTTCACCCTGCGCGCTCAGCTTCCTGGCATTGATGCAAAAGACCTCGATATTCAGGTTACTCGAGAAGCGGTGAGCATCTCCGGTGAGCATCGCCACGAGCAGAAGAGCGACGACAACGGTGTGGTTCGATCGGAGTTCCGCTACGGCAAATTCCAGCGTGTGATTCCGCTACCCGCCGCTGTGCAAAACGATCAAGTGCACGCTGACTACAAAGATGGCATCCTGAACTTGACGCTGCCTAAAGTGGCTGAAGCTCGCAACGAAGTTGTCAAGATCAACCTCGGCGGCACGAATGCTCCCGAGATCGAAGGCAACAGCTAATACCAATTCGGAATTTGGATTTCGGAATTCAGAATTGCAAACGCTCAATTCCACCTGAGTTCTAGTGGTTTGATCTGTAGCTGGAATTTAGAGAATTGGTATAAGCCGCAAATGGCTGAGCGACTGCTAGCTAAATAGTTTCCCCAGCAGGATAGCGTGTCTATCCTGCTTTTTTGCGTTAATCAAGTGGCGATCGCGGCAGTATCTCTACACGGCTGGAATCCAGGTGCCATGAAATCCGTAGGGAACGCGCTGGGGAATCAGAACACGCGCGATCGGTTCATCAGTCACGGCTTGAGCGTTCAGCACAATTAACTCAGACGTGTCTTGCGCTTCGTCGTGCACAAACGTCATTAGCCAGCCATCATCCTCATCGGTTGCTCCCGATCGAGGCACAAACACTCCCTCACCGCCATAGCGTCCGGTCCCAAAATGGTGCGTTTGGCTACTGTGATTGCCCAAGTCAAACTTAATTAAGCCATCAAACTTGGGCGTCGCGGTTGGAGCACTTTTGCCTGCATAGCCATAGCGGGTGCGCCTCCCCAAATACTGTTCGTTAATCCGGGGAAATTCGCAGGGACGATCGTCCAGCGATTGTTCTTGCACAGTCCCTGTTTTCAGGTTGAACTGCCAGCGGTGCAGCAGCGGCAAATCAGTTTGAATCTGGCGATTGTCTCCTTCATGAGAACCAGAGGATGCGCCTAAAACGCTCGTGCCGCCCATCCGGCAAGCAATTAAGACAATTTCATCCCCGTCTTCATAGGCGTTCAGGGTATGGAAAATGTAGCAGCTTGGCGCTTCAAACCAGCGAATTGATCGATTATCACCATGTCGCGGAAGAATACCAAAGCGGCTGGGACGATCGTGCTCAAAGGCAAGCGCGGGCTTTCCTTGCTGTAGCCGCTGTAACCGGAACGTGAGGGGCAAGTCCATAAACAGGGTGTAGTGCTCAGTGATTGCAAAGTCGTGCATCATCACCCCGACAGGCAGCTCGATCGCAACCGTTCGCAGCAGTTCTCCGTGAGCAGAAACGACGCTGTACTTCACGTAGGGAGGCTGAGCCAGTGCATAGCCGAAGAACATCATCTCACCCGTGATCGGGTCAACTTTAGGATGGGCAGTGACGGAAGAATTTAGCTTGCCGTCAAACGTGTAAGACCCCAATGTTTCTAAGCTGGGTACTGCGATCGCGTGCGGTTCACCCCCCTCCCACAGGGCGAGAAGGCGATCGTGATGCCACACCAAAGCCGTGTTAGCAACGTTTTTGAAGCCTCCCTGCGAGCCAGAGGGTGCAGGGTCTAGGAACCCTCCCCACAAGGCTCGACCTGCTTTGTTCTCCTGCTCAAAGCCGTTTGTGCGCACGTAACGATTGCGGTAGCTTGCCTTGCCATTGTGGATGTGAATCCCGTGCAGCATTCCGTCACCGTCGAACCAGTGGTAGCGACCCAGCGGCGGGAATTGGGGGTTCGGGCCATTGCGCACAAACATGCCATTCAGCTCAGTGGGCAACTTGCCCACAACTGGCAGGTCGTCTAGGGTCTGCTCCGATCGAATGGGAGCAAAGTTATCTGCGAGGTAAGCGTTGAGGGGGGCTGTCATGGGTTTGGAAGAAGTAACCTGCTTCTCCCTTGTAGCAAAAGCGCTCACCTCGCGTTGCAGAGGATTTTCCTACGAACAATGCACCAATTGCTAAGTGCTCCCCAAGACCTCCGAGGTTTTGCAAAACTTCGGAGGTCTAGTCAGCCGACTCCAGCCAAATAGAGTCATTGCAGGAGATTGTACCTCCCTGCAAAACCGAGGCTCGGATACCTGCAATTACCTGATTGTGCTGGGCAACCGTGCGCAAAATATTTAAATCGTTAGAAAGACCAGACTGAGCCAGCGTCGTTACGACGCAGCGGGGACACGCCGTATCGATGCTGAGACGAACCTCCGGTCCGATCGCCAGAATCCCGCCAACCCAGTCATTTTCAATAAATGTAGTTTCACCAGAGACGGGTTTAATCAGAAGGTTGGGTCGAAATCGGCAGGGCGCAAAGCTGCCGTCAGGGTAGAGTTCCTGTAGCCGAGCCAGCGTCGCGGTTGTAATGGCATGAATTGAGCAAGAATCAAAGAACGTTCCGGGCGGCATAAACAGCTGCGTGACGGCTTCTTGATGCGCTGTGCCCTCTACACTGGGCCAATACTGGTCTAGACTCGCCGACTCCGGCACAGACGAGAGTAGCTG
>NZ_JACJPG010000248.1 GCF_014695955.1 Leptolyngbya sp. FACHB-36
ATCCAGACAGCCACCCGGACGAGTCGAGTCATGCAGCAGTTCGGGCGTGTTGATGCCGTGCAGTCCCAGGAGATCGACGTGATCCAGTCGAAGATTTTTGAGCGAGGTGTCGAAGGTGCGACGAAAATCCTGTGCGTTTGCTGTGGGTGCTACTTTGGTTTGCACGATGAGCTTTTCACGCGGAAGGGTGGGAAGAATTTGCCCTAGCTGCATTTCTGAGCTACCGTAGCCCCGCGCCGTCTCAATGTGGTTAATGCCAAGGTCGATCGATCGCCGAATCGTCGCCTCTAGATTCGCCTGATTCTCACGTGGGACTTGCGCCAGGGGCACATCTTGCCACTTGTATTGATAGCGCATTCCGCCGCACGAGAAAACGGGCATTTGCAGTTCGGTGCGTCCAAAGCGTCGGTATTGCATGAGGAATTCGGCTCAAAAACTAGACCTATCCTATCGTCCAGATTTCGCTTCCCGCTCTGCAAGTGGGTTACCGAGGTTCAATGCACCCCCAAGAAACAACAGGTTTTTGAGTCGATCGTCGTTTCACTCAGGACTTACGTATCTAACCAAAACCTCGGAGGTTTAAGCCACCCTATCAGTCACGATGCTGACTGGGTTAAAACCTCCGAGGTTTGCGTAGGCTCTAAACTGATAATGACTACACTTCGCGCACGGTCGGCTTGCCATCAATAATTTCACCGACCAGTACCACATTGGCAACTCCGGCAAAAATGCCGTTCTCTAACACGCCGGGAATGTTGTTCAGCGTCTTTTCCAGTTCAGCAGGATTATCGATGCTGTCGAACTTGACATCCACCACCAAATTGCCGTTATCAGTGACAACCGGACCCGCTTTTTTCACGCCCATCCGCAGTTCCGGCTTGCCGCCCAGCTTTTCGATCGCCCGCATTACTGGAGTCACCGCCATCGGCACTACTTCCACAGGCAGCAGAAACGTCGAGCCGAGGCGATCGACCAATTTACCACCATCTACAACCACAATAAACAGATCTGCCAGCGAATCGACGATCTTCTCCTGCGTGTGCGCCGCGCCGCCGCCCTTGATCAAATTCTTCTGCGGATCGACCTCATCCGCGCCGTCGATCGCCACATCAATGTGATCAATTTCATCTAGAGACACCAGCGGAATGTGATTCTGCCGCGCCAGCACGATCGCCTGAAACGAGGTCGGCACACCCTTAATGTCCTTCAGATCGCCGGACTTGAGGCGATCTCCCAGTGCCTGAATTGCGAATGCCGTCGTTGACCCAGTTCCCAGTCCTACAATGGAACCTGACTGCACTCGCGCAGCAGCCGCCGTCCCAACTTGCTGCTTCATCAACTTCACGGGGTCTTCAGTGCTCATGGTGTTTTTGGTGTCGGGGTGAGTCGTTAGCCGTTAGCGGTCAGTAGCGAGTGGTAACGGACTACGAACCACGGACTACGGACGAAACGCTAATCATTTCTTCGTCAGTCTACTATTCAAAGACGCGCTTAAATCGATGAGTTGGACGTCACATTTCTCAGAGTCGGACTACCAGCACTACTGGAGCCTTACGCCTGACGAGCGGCAGCAGCAGATCGAGGACGAGCAGACCTCTACCGCACTGAAGGCGCTGTTGCTTTACCAGCAAGGACACGCTGCACAACACCAGCCTGATCAGGCGATCGCGTTCTTTAGTAACGCCTTAGCTCTGCGTCCTGACTGGCATGAGGTCTGGAGAAGTCGGGGCGCGGTACTGCTGAGTGTGGGGGAATGGGACGATGCGATCGCCAGTTGCGAACGGGCGTTAGAGCTTGACCCTACGGATGCAGAAGCGTGGAGTATTCAGGGCACCGCACTATATCGTCTGAAGCGCTACAGTGACGCGGCTGATCGCTGCGATCGCGCGTTAGAGATTGATCCCAACCATCACTCCGCGTGGCGCACCCTGAGCGATGCGCTGTATCAGCTTGGACGCTACGAAGAAGCCGTCGTTAGCTACGACAAAGCGCTGGACTTACGGCCAAACGACCCGCCTGCTTGGAGCGATCGCGGCTTGGCGCTGCAACGACTCGGACGCTACGACGCCGCGATCGCCAGCTTCGACAAGCGATTGGAACTAGAACCGGATAACTACAAACTTTGGTACCAGCGTGGGTTGGTGCTGCGACGGCTCCGGTCTGTGGATGACGCGATCGCAGATTTCGATCGCGCGCTCACCATCCGCCCCAGCTTCTA
Source organism: Leptolyngbya sp. FACHB-36 (assembly GCF_014695955.1). Taxonomy (GTDB): domain Bacteria; phylum Cyanobacteriota; class Cyanobacteriia; order Leptolyngbyales; family Leptolyngbyaceae; genus FACHB-36. The sequence continues at coordinate 2,219 of NZ_JACJPG010000248.1, forward strand.
CGCCGCAACCCGCAGTAAACTGTTTCTGCTGCTGACGACGGGGCACCTGCTTCGCTATGTCAGCGGAAACAAATCGCTGGCAAAGCGGCAGGCTCTGCAAACCGATTTGCGCAACGTGTTTGATGTGTTTGTCAAAACGAAGTTGCCAACGCTGGTGGTGCTGGCACTGGTGGTGCTAGCTAGCACGCACGATCGCCCAACGGCGATCGCGATTGCAGGTGCTTTTCTGCTAATTGCCACGATCGGCGATTTACTTGCCGAATCGCGTAAGTAACTGAGAACGCTCTACGAATTGGCAATATGAGGTAACTGTCCGATGACCGTTCCACTTCCCCCCAATCTTGTGCTCGATCCGCTGCTGAACACTTGGCTACTAGAGGATCTGGGGCGCGGCGATCGCACTACCCAGCCCCTCTTCCCGACGGG
>NZ_JACJPG010000249.1 GCF_014695955.1 Leptolyngbya sp. FACHB-36
AAAGGAGCCAAGCTGATCATCTTTAACTCCGACGACTTCAAAGATGATGCTCTAGAAGCCGCAAAGAAGCATCCCGAGGTTCCCATCATCCACGCTTCCGGCGACTACTCTTGGCCAGAAGGCAAGAACTTCAAGAACCAGCCCAACTTAGTCAACATTATGGGTCGGATGGAGTTCGGCAAAATGATCGCTGGATGCGCCGCAGCTCTGAATTCAGACAACGGCAAAATCGGTTACCTCGGTCCCTTGATCAACGATGAAACCCGTCGCTATAGCTCTGCTGCCTTCCTTGGTGCTCGTTACTGCTGGGAAAACTACCTCAAGAAGAAACCAGAAGATTTGGAATTTAAAGTCACGTGGATCGGTTTCTGGTTCAACATTCCCGGTAAAACCCTCGACCCAACGAAAGTCGCTGATGACTTCTACAACGGTGGTTACAACGTATTAATGAGCGGTATTGATACGCCGGAAGCCGCCGTGCAAGGCAAGAAAGCAGCAGAAGCAGGCAAAAAGATCAAATACGTTCACTACGACTTGAAGACTGGCTGCAATCTAGCACCCGACATTTGCATTGGCGTGCCCTACTACAACTGGGCACTTCCCTATACCGATGCAATCAAGCAGTTACGGGACGGCAAAACGCCTAGCAAATTCGTTTGGCTAGGACCAGATTGGAAAGACATCAACGGCCCAGCTTCAATGATTGGCTTTCTTCCCGGCAATGCGCTAGGCGACAAGAAGCCGCTGCTTGACCAGTTCATCAAAGGATTGGGCGATGGCAGCATCAATTTGTACAAAGGTCCGCTCAAGCTCCAAGACGGCACTGACTACGTGAAAGCAGGTGAAGCTGCAACCGATCAACAGGTCTGGTATTTGCCTCAACTGCTGGCGGGAATGGAGGGACCGAGTAAATAGCTGCTAGTTATTAGTAGTGAGTTGGGCTAAATGGCATCTAGCAGTTTCAAGGTACGGTCTCACGATTTCGATCGGCTTTACAGCGCTTCCGAGCTAATTACGAACAACTCAATTACTAATGACTAGGTTCTAATGAAAGTCGAGCTGCAAAACATCTCCAAGCGCTTCGGCAGCGTTCAGGCGAACGAAGATATTTCGCTGACGATCGAAGCAGGGAGCATCCTGGGTCTGCTAGGTGAAAATGGCGCGGGCAAAAGTACGCTGGTCAAGATTCTCAGCGGGTTCATCAGTCGCGATCGCGGCACCGTTCTTCTAGACGGACGCCCCGCGGAAATTAAAACTCCGGCAGACGCGATCGCGCAGGGCATCGGCATGCTGCATCAAGACCCGCTGGATTTTCCACCCCTGAGCGTGCTGGACAATTTTATGGTTGGCAAATCTGGTGGCGCGTTTGCCAGCCATCGGCAGGCGGCGAAGGAGTTTCGCCAACTGGCGGAACAGTTTAATTTTGACTTGGATGTACACGAGCGGGTCAGCAACCTGACCGTGGGCGAACGACAGCAGCTAGAAATCCTGCGGCTATTGTCGTTGGGGGTGAGCACACTGATTCTGGACGAGCCGACCACCGGAATTTCTGCTTCCCAGAAAGACGCACTGTTTGCGGCGGCGAAAAAGCTGGCGAGGCAGGGCAAGTCGGTGATCTTTGTGTCGCACAAGCTGGAGGACGTGAATGAACTGTGCGATTCTGTCTCGGTGCTGCGTCACGGTAAACTCGTCGGCAGTTCGCCGATTCCGTGCCCAGATGCAACTCTAGTAGAGTTAATGTTTGGGCGAGAGCTGGCAATGCCCTCGAAACCT
>NZ_JACJPG010000025.1 GCF_014695955.1 Leptolyngbya sp. FACHB-36
GCTTGATCTAGCGGCAGGCGGTGCGTGATCACAAACGAGGGATCAATGTCGCCGTTCTGAACGTGGTCGAGTAGCGTCTGCAAATAGCGATGCACATGGGTTTGTCCTGTTTTCATGGTCAAGCCCTTGTTCATGAACGCACCCATCGGCACCTTATCGATAAAGCCCGTGTAGACACCGGGAACGGAGACCGTGCCGCCCTTGCGGCATGCCACGATCGCCTGACGTAAGACGTTGGGACGATCGGTTTGCAGGCGTGCTACCTGCGTTACTTTGTCGTAAAAGCCTTCTAAACCCATGCCGTGCGCTTCCATACCCACCGAGTCCATAACGGAATCGGGTCCACGTCCGCCCGTCATTTCTTTGAGGGCTTCCCCCACTTCGACTTCTTCAAAGTTCAGGATTTCCGCACCGCCCTCCTTCGCCATCTGCAGCCGTTCGGGAACGCGATCGATCGCAATGACTCGTCCCGCTCCTAGCATCAAGGCGCTTCGGATAGCAAACTGTCCAACCGGACCACAGCCCCAGATTGCCACAGTATCTCCAGGCTGAATGTCGCAGTTTTCAGCCGCCATGTATCCAGTCGGGAAAATATCGGTGAAAAACAAAACCTGGTCATCGGTTAGTCCATCCGGAATTTTGAACAATCCCACATCCGCAAAGGGAACGCGAGCATACTCCGCCTGACCGCCTGCATAGCCACCTGTGAGGTGAGAGTAGCCAAAAAGCCCTGATGGAGAATGACCCATCATTTGTTCGGCCATCCAGGCGTTGGGGTTGGAGTTATCGCACAACGACCACAAATCTCGATTGCAAAAGAAGCACGATCCACAGGAAATCGTGAACGGAACCACAACGCGATCGCCCACCTTGAGATCTTTGCCTCTGTTGTGGATATTGCCATTCCTAAACGCACTGCCTAGCTCAACGATTTCTCCCATGAATTCATGACCCAGGATATCGCCTGCTTTCATGGTGGGGTTCCAGCCATCGTACAGGTGTAAGTCAGAGCCGCAAATGGCGGTTGACGTGATTTTAACGATCGCATCCCGCGGATTAATCAATTTGGGATCCGGTACAGTTTCGACTTGTACCTTATTCGTTCCTTCCCAACAAACTGCTTTCATGAGTTTAAGTTCCTTAGATATGTGTAGTTAGGTAGCTGTAAAAAAGATCTGGTTGAGACAACCCTGCTGTCACGACAGCGTTGATAGTGTCTAAGTGCAATGGGTAATCAATTGCCTTAAGGCTTCAGCAAAACCTTTGTGCAGTTGTCTGTTTTGTTCTTAAACATCTCAAAACCGCGCGGAGCCTCTGTTAGCGGTAGCTGATGGGAGAATACGCGGGAGGGATCGACTTCGCCATTTTGGATGCGCTCCAGCAACATCGGCATATATTTTTGACCGTGCATTTGTCCCGCTCGCATCACCAAGCCTTTGTTCATTAGCGCTCCCATTGGGAACTTATCAATAAAGCCTGCATAAACACCCATCACTGCCAGAGTGCCGCCTTTGCGACAGGCAAGGATCATTTGCCGCAGCACATGAGCGCGATCGAGTTCCAGTCGTACCGCCTGCTGCACTTTGTCAAGCGCCGCATCGACGCCCAAGCCGTGCGCTTCCATTCCCACTGCATCAATACAGGCATCGGGTCCAAGTCCACCCGTCATTTCTTTGAGGGCTTCGCCCGCATCGACTTCTTCGTAGTTGATGATTTCTGCTTTGGCGAATTCTTGTGCAAGCTGCAAGCGGTTGGGAAAGCGATCGATGGCAATGACGCGCTCTGCTCCCAGCATGTAGGCGCTAATGATGGCGAACTGTCCGACAGGACCACAGCCCCAAACGGCGACCGTATCTCCAGGCTGAATGTTACACAGCTCTGCTCCCATATAGCCAGTCGGAAACGCATCACTGATCGGCAATAGTTTCTCGTCGGGAATGTCTGCTGGCAGCTTGACCGTGCCAAAATCGGCGAACGGTACGCGCACATATTCTGCGTCGCCACCCGCATAGCCCCCAAACAGATGGGAGTAGCCGAAGATGCCCGATGTACCAAACCCGAACAGCTTCTCTTGCATCCAGGCGTTGGGATTGGAATTATCGCACAGGGACCAGTTCTGCCGTTGACAGAAGAAGCACTGACCACAGCCGATCATGGAAGAAACCGCAACGCGATCGCCCTTTCGCAGTTTCTTGACTTCGCTACCAGTCTCTACGATTTCTCCCATAAATTCGTGACCCAGAATGTCACCCGGCTTCATGGTCGGAACGAAGCCATCGTAGAGGTGCAGGTCAGAACCGCAAATGGTGGTCGCGGTGACTTTGAGGATGGCATCACGCGGATTAAGAATTTCTGGATCGGGAACGTTATCTATCCGTACATCGGTATTGCCATGCCAGCACAGTGCTTTCATTGGTGTCAGTCCTTTCTGTTTACTTGGTCAGCGGTTGATAGTGGGTGATCAGACTTCGGCAAGCTCGGTCGAGTTCAGCGTCAAAAAAACCAGGTCAAAAAAACGAATTACTTACGTCCAGAAGGTTGACCTTCGGTTGAAGCAATCTCGCCCGTTTCCATCAGCATTTTGAAGCGACGCAAATCATCTCCAATCTGCTGTTTAGGGGATTCGCCAAACAGCTTTGCGATCGCATCTCCAATCGCTCCCCCCGGCGGATTGTATTCCGTGATGACTTTGACCTCAGTGCCGCGATCGTTGGGCGTTGGCTGGAAGTGAATCGACCCAGAGTTCGCCACGTCTGCGTTTTCCACTGATTTCCAAGCAATCAATTCGTTTTCCCGATCGTCGGTGATGACGGCATCCCACTCGACCGTGGCATCTAAGGGTCCAGTAGCCGTCCAGTGCGATCGTGTCGCATCGTGAACCTTGACATCTTTGAGATGCTTCATAAAGTGCGGCAGGTTTTCAAAGTTATGCCAAAAGCGATAAAGCTCTGCCGCGGGTTTGTTAATGGTCAGTGTTTTTTCAACTTTGATTGGCTGGTTCATACTCATAACCTCTTGTGCGTATAGGTTGGTTGCGCAGTCATCTCAGCAATGTCACATCGATGTCAGGGGTGCGCATTTTGGGCAGCGTAGCCAACGGCTTGGATCATGGAGTCCCTGAGGTTGGGTTAGAAGGTTTCAGGATTTAAGCGGAACTGCCGCACAAATCGCCTGTTCTAGGGTTTCTTGGGACAGCACACCTGGAAAAATACGATCGCCAATAATGAACGTTGGCACCGAATGAATTTCTCGTTCTCTCGCGGACTCCAAGGCTTGTTGGTGGATAGTTTTGTATTTCCGAGATTCCAGTGCTGCCCTGAACGCGGCTCCATCCAGTCCGATCGCTACCGCTAGGTTTGCCAAAACGTC
>NZ_JACJPG010000250.1 GCF_014695955.1 Leptolyngbya sp. FACHB-36
CGAGCCGATGGCACCATTCTGGGTCCGCTTCACGGCGTTCCGATTTTGGTCAAAGACTCGTACAACGTCGCAGGATTGGCAACCACAGGCGGCGTTAGAGGGTTTGAGAATTTTGTCTCAGATGATGATGCGTTTGTCGTTGAGAAACTGCGGGATGCAGGCGCAATCATTCTTGGCAAAACCAACATGGATAGCTTTGCCAGCGGTGTCGCTGGATTCAGCAATCTATTTGGCGGCGTCCGCAACCCTTACAACCTGGCAAAGGAAACGGGTGGCTCCAGTTCGGGCACGGGGTCTGGAATCGGCGCGAACTTTGCGATCGCGGGTATGGGAGGTGAAACCGGAGGATCGATCGTCATTCCCAGCGCGGCAAACTCGCTAGTTGGCATCAAACCAAGCCGGGGACTTGTTTCAGTCGAAGGAACAATCCCGCTGACGCCGTTCCGGGATGTGATTGGACCGATGACCCGCAGCGTCACGGACAGCGCCATCATGCTGGATGTGCTGGCTCAATACAATCCGACTGACATCTGGAACCCCTACAAACCGTCGGGTCCAGAGCGTCCACTCTCTTATACCTCTCCAGAAGTTCTAAGTGATAAAGCCCTTGAAGGGAAAGTTCTAGCGATCCCCAAAGTTTATGTTGGACAGGATCAAGTACTGGGTCGGGGGTTCAGACTCGATCCTGAGATTAGCGAGCTATTTGAACGAGCCAAACAGACGTTGACCGAACAAGGCGCAACGGTGATTGAGGTTGACACGGCTCCCTACTACTCCAAATGGGTCAACTTTGATCAGGAATGGAATTACGGGTGGCCTACCGCTGAATTCCCCAACTGGATGCGCGAGAACGGTGCGTACTATTTGGAGGAGTTCATCAAAGCCCTCAACAATCCGACGATCGACTCGCTGCTGGACGTGAGAGCGGGCATCACAGGCGAGTATCCAGACTCGGCTCTGGTGAGCACTCTGAGAGCGCTGGAAGAAGGGACCCCGCGCTCCTTCGCGGACGAAGCCTTGCAGATTGCACTCAAAGCGCTCGATGCTTGGCGCACTACAGACTTTGAACCATTTGTGGAGTCGCTGGGCATCGATGCCTTTGTGTTTCCAACGCTGCGAGTCGTCATTCCCGATGAATCCGGCCCCAGTGGTCCACCTGTCTTTGCCCGAAATGCCGATGCAGAATCTAACGTGCTGGGATTGCCCGTGGTAACGGTGCCAATGGGCTACACCAGTGGCGACGTTCCGGCGTCGTTGAGTTTCATGGGCGATTACTATGGGGAAGCAGAAATTCTGGGCTACGCTTACGACTTTGAGCAAGCAACGCTGTATCGGAAGCCACCCAGCACCGTGCCTGAACTCGAAACGGCCAAGGCATTCCTCTCCACAGGAACGACCAGCCAAAGCGATCAGGTGTTAGAGATCTTCGGCGTTCAATCTAATCTGATTACAGCGGTTGATGCCTAGTTGATGCATTAAGTGAGGGGACGATCGCAGGCGGCTGAGTCAACCTAGCCGCCTGCGATCGTCTCGAACTTCAAATTAAAAAATCGATCAGTTCTAGGCATAGCAACGTGGAAAAAGCAGACCTTAGATGGATGGAGAAATTCCACGATCAATGAGTTAATCATGTGATAAACTACCGAGAACTTGAGTCAGTCGGCTTAATTCATCCGTACGGATGGAGCGGAGGAACCAATTTTTGGGGCGAACCGTTTGCTGGTTTTAGACCGTAGGAAGTTAGAGCTGCACTCGTGGTTCTAATGTCCAGGATCTAAAATTTAGCTCGGAGGGTATCTCTCAACCCTAGCCCGTCAGCTAACCCCGTCAGCATTGAGGGAAGACTGAAGAGTCGGCATTCTAACTGCCTCAGGCTCGTCAGCGTCTTCTATCAGGACGACTCACTACACCTGCATCTGACCCTGAGGCAAAACTCATGATTGCTCAACTAAACTTAGCAGCGGTATTTGCCGCTGTTGCTCGAGCAACTTGGAAACGACCAAAGCCAAGTCTGCTGCGAGATAACGTACTTTTGCCCGCACTGGGGTTTTTGGGAATTATTCTGCTGTGGTATGCCGTAGCAGCTGTGCGGCACGAGCTGATGCCCTATCCCCACGAAGCGCTGCTAAACAATCTTGATTTCATCATGAATCCGTTTTATCAGCGCGGTCCAGGAGATTTGGGCATCGGCTGGCTGCTAATTGCCAGTTTGCGGCGGGTGCTGCTGGGCTTTTTACTGGGAGCGATCGTCGCAATTCCGCTCGGTTTTGTGATTGGCATGTACAAGCCTGCGCTGCTGGCGCTCAATCCGGTTATCCAGATTTTAAAGCCTGTGTCGCCGCTAGCGTGGCTGCCGATCGCCCTTGCCATTTTCAACCTGGCAGATCCGTCAGCGATCTTCGTCATTTTCATCACGTCCCTCTGGCCCACGATCATTAACACGGCACTCGGCGTTTCTAGTGTTTCCAAAGACTACATCGACGTAGCGCGAGTGCTAGAAATGCCGCGCTGGAGACGGGTAACTAAAATTATTCTGCCTGCCACTTTGCCTTACATTTTCACGGGGCTGCGAATTAGTCTAGGAATTGCGTGGCTGGTCATTGTGGCGGTGGAAATGCTAACTGGCGGTGTCGGCATTGGCTTTTTTGTCTGGGATGAGTGGAGCCGCTTGAATCTAAATTCAGTGTTTTTGGCGGTGCTGGTGATTGGCTTGACTGGACTGCTACTGGATTTTCTGCTGTCCCAGGTGCAAGCCTTCGTAACCCATCGCCGCCCCGCTTCGACTAGCCAGGGTTAAGTGAATGACGGAAGGGAGCAGTCAGGCGATGAGGAGCTAATCTGCCTCATCTGATTCTGCCAACCCATCATTCCCCTATCTGATTAACTAAGGAAACAGTCATGACTCAGTGGACTAGACGCGAGTTCGTGCTAGGTGCAAGTGCAGCTACAGCCGCCGCGCTAACGTCTTGCAACATTAACGCCGATCGCTCTGCTAAAGGCTTGACCGACGAAGCCAAAGCAATCACGCCCGTTGTGCGATCGCAGGATCTAGAAAAGCCAGATATCACCGTAGGCTATGTGCCTGTAAACGACTGCGCCCCATTTGCGATCGCCTGGAAGAAAGGCTTCTTCCGCAAGTACGGCTTAAACGTGCGCCTCAACCGTGAAGCAAGCTGGGCAACCTCGCGCGACGGCGTTATTTTTGGTCGCTTAGACGCCTCTCCTGTCGTGTCTGGCGCGGTGACGAATGCCCGCATTGGTGCCGAGGGTGCCCCTCGCGCTCCCCTGTGCGCTGGCATGACGATCCACCGCCACGGCAACGCCATGACCATGAACAAAGCGATGTGGGACTCCGGGTTGCGTCCCTGGCACGAATACAATGGCAACCTGGAAGAGTTTGGCAGGCAGTTTCGCCGCTTTTTTGAGAGCCAGCCAGCAGAGCAGCGAGTGTGGGCAGTGGTGCTCAGTTCCTCTATCTACGAATACTTCATCCGCTATCTCGCGGCGGCGGCAGGCGTGGAGCCAGACAAAGAATTCCGCATCATTATTATTCCGCCGCCGCAGATGGTCACAAATGTGCGGATTGGCGCTATGCAAGGCTACATGGTGGCGGAACCGTGGAACACGCGCGCCATTACGGGCAATGCGGGGGTTGGCTTTACCTTTGCGCAGGGCAAAGAAATTTGGCAAGGACATCCCGATCGACTACTGGGCGTGATGGAAGACTTTATCGAGAAGAACCCCAAGACGTATCGATCGCTGCTCAAGGCAATGATCGAAGCCTGCCAATACTGCAGCAAGGCAGAGAATCGGGAAGAAGTTGCCAAGCTGATCACCGATCGCTCCTTCACGGGCGCAAAGCCGAAGACAGGTCCCGTTGATAAATTTACCCGTCCGGCGATCGTGGGCGACTATAACTATGGCGGCTTCGACGGCAAAGACCGAATTATCAACTCCCCGGACACCACCATCTTTTTCGATATTCCCGACAATGTACCCAAGCAGCCTGGAGAGCACTCCACCTTTCTGTGGCGATCGCGCAGCATATGGATGATGACTCAAGCCGCCCGCTGGGGACAAATCAAGGAGTTTCCCAAGAATGCTGAAGAACTGGCGTCAAAAGGTTGGCGAGCTGATGTTTACCGCGAAGTTGCCGCCGAATTAGGCATCGACTGCCCCAAGGACGATTTCAAAGTCGAGTCTCCCGACGTATTTATTGACAAAAGAGGATTTGACCCCAGCGATCCAGTTGCCTACATCAACAGCTTCGAGATTCGCACCAATCGTCCTACCTCAATTTACTTAAGCTAGTGAAAGCAGCAGGTAATCGGTCATCAGCTTCACTTTCTACTCCCCACTCTCCAATCATGACTAAATCTACTCTCCACACCAACTCCCTCGATCGCATGCAGCCGGATAAGTCCAACTTCCTTGTCATCGACAACGTTAGCAAAGCGTACCCCGCCCCAGATGGCAGTGAGTTTGTCGTGCTTGATGGCATTAATTTGACCATGAACGACAACGAATTCGTTTGCGTGATCGGACACTCTGGCTGTGGCAAATCGACTCTGCTGAAAATGGTGGCGGGACTCGAACAGCTGTCATCCGGACGTGTGACTCTGGAAGGCAAAGAGGTTCGCAAACCCGGCAGCGATCGCATGATGGTATTCCAGCAGTACTCGCTACTGCCGTGGCTGACGGTGCGGGAAAATGTGCGATTGGCTGTCGATGAAGTGCTGAAAGGCGTCTCGCGCGCCGAGAAAGCGAACATCGTTAACGAGCACTTGACGATGGTGAACCTGACGGCGGCGGCGAATAAATACCCCGATGAAATTTCCGGCGGCATGAAGCAGCGGGTCGGCATCGCCCGCGCCTTGGCAATTCGCCCCAAAATGCTGCTGATGGATGAGCCGTTTGGTGCCCTTGATGCCCTAACCCGCGCTAAGCTGCAGCGGCAGGTCATCGACATCTGGGAAAACAACCGTCAGGCGGTGCTGATGGTGACGCA
>NZ_JACJPG010000251.1 GCF_014695955.1 Leptolyngbya sp. FACHB-36
ACCATCTTCAAGCGTAGCCACGATGCCCGTAAGAAAGGAGAGATCACGCTTGTTTACATTGTGGATGTGGAGACTACGCAGGAAAAGTCTCTGCTGCAACGCCTGAAAAAAGATCCTCACGTCATGTCAACGCCAGATATGAGCTACCGTCTGGTGGCGCACGCTCCCAACAATCTGGCTAATCGTCCGATCGTCATTGGTACAGGTCCCTGCGGCATGTTTGCCGGACTGCTACTGGCGCAAATGGGGTTTCGTCCCCTGTTATTAGAGCGTGGGAAAGCCGTGCGCGATCGCACCGCAGACACCTTTGCCTTCTGGAAAAAGAAAGACAGCCTGAACCCAGAATCCAACGCGCAGTTTGGTGAAGGCGGCGCGGGCACCTTTTCGGATGGCAAGCTTTACAGTCAGGTAAGAGATTCCAACCATTACGGACGCAAGGTGCTGAACGAGTTGGTCAATTCTGGAGCCTCACCGGAGATTCTCTACGTCAATAAGCCGCATATCGGCACCTTCAAGCTGGTCGGCATCGTCCAAAGCATGCGTGCCCGAATTGAAGCTCTCGGCGGCGAAATTCGCTTTCAAAGTCGAGTGACAGACATTCATATCGAGAAGGGGCAGGTGCAAGGCGTCACCCTGGCTAGCGGCGAATATATTGCCAGCCAGCATGTGGTGCTTGCAGTCGGTCATAGTGCCCGCGATACGTTTCAAATGTTGTTTGATCGCGGCGTTTACATCGAACCCAAGCCGTTTTCCATTGGCTTTCGGGTTGAGCATCCACAAACGCTGATTGATCGCTGTCGGTTTGGCGATCAGGCAGGTCACAAACTGCTAGGCGCTGCGGATTATAAGCTAGTCCATCACTGTCAGAATGGTCGTTCCGTCTATAGCTTTTGTATGTGTCCCGGTGGTTTGGTTGTCGCCGCTACGTCCGAACCGGGACGGGTTGTCACCAACGGCATGAGCCAGTACTCACGCAACGAGCGCAACGCGAACAGTGCGATCGTGGTCGGCATCACCCCTGATGACTATCCGGGGCATCCGCTAGCCGGGATTGCCCTGCAGCGGCATTTGGAAGAACGAGCCTTTGAGCTAGGCGGCAGCACCTACAACGCTCCGGGGCAGCTTGTCGGAGACTTTCTGGCCGATCGTCCGTCTCATGCCTTTGGCTCTGTGCTACCGTCTTACGCGCCGGGAGTGCATTTGGGTGACTTGAGTACGAGCTTGCCCGACTACGCGATCGCGGCTATTCGTGAGGCACTACCCGCCTTCGACAAACAGATTAACGGCTTTGCCATGTCCGATGCCGTGTTAACCGGGGTCGAAACGCGCACCTCATCTCCCATTCGCATTAAGCGCAACGAAGAGTATCAAAGCCTAAATACTAGCGGTCTTTACCCTGCGGGTGAGGGTGCTGGTTATGCAGGCGGCATTCTTTCCGCAGGCATTGACGGCATCAAGGTCGCAGAAGCCGTTGCGTTGAATATCGCACGATCGACTGCGTAGCAGCTATCTGCTATCAGCAGACGATCGCATAGTTTGAAGGCGGCTTTTCATCAAAAGCGCGATCGGCAGTTGCAGCGGCAGACCTAAACTTACTTCTCGCGCAGCGAGTATTCCGAACTCCGAATTACGAACTCCGAACTCCGAATTACGAATTGGTACAATTCAGCCTGTACGCTTTCGGCGTCACACCTGTGAATTGCCGAAACTGTTTGGTCAAATGGCTATGGCTGTTGAAGCCGCACAGGAAGGCAATGTCCATAATTGATCGGTCCGTCTGCTTCAACAACTGTTTTGCCCGTTCTATCCGCTGCTGGAGCAGGTATTGGTAGGGGGCTGTTCCGATCGACTGCTTAAACAGATGACTGAAATGAAATTGGCTCATGTCCAGCAGTGCAGCCAAATCCGCGAGCTTGATGTCTTGGTCTAAATGTTCATTAATGTATTCCAAGACCTGAATTGCCTGACGTTGAGGCAATCCGCCCTCGTAGCTTGAAGGGCGAGGTTTAGCAGCAGAATATTGCCTGAGCAGATGCACGGCTAAAACATTTGCCAGAGATTCAACATAGAGTCTTCCGCCTAAATTCTCGTTTAATTCAGAAAATAACATCAGTCCGATCGACTCAATGTGTGAATCACGGGTCCGAAATTCGGGAAGTAATTCCAGCTGATCGGGATCTTGGTTAATGGTTTCTCGGGCAACGTTTTGAATGAAACGAGATGCAATACGAATCTGCAAATAGTGATCATCTCCATCCCAACGGGCAAAAAACGGTGTCTTTGCAGGGGTGATGGAAATATCTCCTTTCCCGTACAGCCCTGTATGAGTTTTGCCTCCCTTAATTTGCAGCAAGCGCACCGGACGAGATGCAAGAGAGAGGCAGATCATATGTTCGCTGGTGTAATGGGTTCTCCCCTCTCCAGACGGGTGTTGGAATTGCTCAACCAGAATGTTTTCCCAACCCTGGTTTCGACTAGACAAAATGGGTGAGCAGGTCGGTTCAGGTTGATGGTCGCATGAAGCCTTCATGATACAAACCCAATTCGTCTCGTTCCGATTGTATTCACTTTGCGGTAACTCCTGCCAAAAAGCCTGAAAACCGATCGCAAGATTTTGATAGTCACACAGGAATTAGACAGCTAGATATGAGGCATTTCCCTAAGCTGAGATAGTTATGGATCAGGAGAAACTATGGCACATCTATTACACATCGATTCCAGTCCCCGTGGTGAACGATCGCACTCTCGCAGACTCACCCGAGAATTTGTTGAGGCTTGGAAGCAGGCTCATCCGACTGATAGCGTCACGTATCGGGATGTAGGTCGCAATCCCGTTCCCCATGTGGATGAACCGTGGATTGCTGGAGCCTATGCACCCTTGGAGCAACGAACTCCTGAGGCTCAGGCAGCGATCGGCATTAGCGATCAGTTGGTGGATGAGTTTTTAGCGGCGGATCTCTACGTCATTGGCATTCCTATGTACAATTTCAGCGTTCCCAGCACGTTTAAAGCGTACATTGACCAGATTGTGCGTGCAGGGCGAACCTTTGTGTTTGAGCCAGAAGATGCTACAAATCCTTACAAACCGTTGGTATTGGGTAAGAAAATGGTTGTCATCACAGCGCGTGGTGATTCTGGCTTTGGACCGGGTGAACGCAACGAAAAGATGAATTATCAAGACCCTTATGTAAGAACGGTCTTTGGATTTATTGGCATCACCGACATCACCTTTATTCCTGTTGAGAACGATGAGTTTGGTGGCACCAGTTTGGCACAGTCGATCGCCAATGCTCGCACCCAAGTCGCTCAATTAGTGGGAGCATTAGCAATGCAGCATCCGATCGTTCAACCATAGAGTTAGATAGCTTGAGTTACTCATTAAGTTAGTACTAGCCAGCGCAAACAAGAGTGCCTGTAACAGCTACAGATGACAAATCTTGAAATTATTCAGGAGCTATACAGAGCTTTCCGCGAGAAGGATTACGATACTTTCTTGCACATTTGCACTCCTGACCTAGAATGGATTCAAAATGAAGGTTTTCCGCAAGGTGCAACTTACCAAGGTGCCGCATCAGTGGTTGAAGGAGTCTTCAAGTTTAATGATGAACGGTGGGAAAAATTTTCGTTCCGCATCGATCGGTACCTTGATGCGGGAAATTCTGTGATTGTCATTGGAGCTTATGTTGGTTGCGATCGACAAACGCAGAAGTCATTTTGTGCTGCTGCCGCACACGTTTACGATCTTATTGATAGTAAGGTCTGCCGTTTTCGAATGTTTGCTGATACGAAGACGATTTGGGATACTATGGTCTGATAAAGCTTGCGGATGCAGTTGGTGAACGAACCGTTCGCTAATTGTTTCGCAATCTAACAAGTCGCTGCAATACATTTTATAAATAGAATTGGCTAACTGACCAAGGTTATCTGTATTCGATCAATCTGTTGAGCAGTAATTTGCAGGAGGCTTTATGGAAACGGTTGACGACTGGCTTTTCGCATTGAAGCTTTTCTCAGCACTTGGCTGCGGGCTAATAGCCGGAGTTTTCTTCGCCTTCTCAGCCTTCGTGATGAACGCCCTCGCCCGACTCCAGCCAGCGCAGGGCATTGCCGCTATGCAATCCATCAATATCACGGTGATCAATCCATTGTTTATGACAGCGTTTCTTGGAACCGCCGCCGCTTGCCTCGTTCTGAGTGTCTTCTCGCTGCTCAGATGGCATCAACCCGGTTCTGCCTATCTGCTTGTCGGCAGTCTGCTTTACTTCATTGGCACTCTTCTGGTGACGATCGTGCTCAATGTGCCGCTGAATGATGCGCTAGCGATCGTCCAACCAGACAGCGCTGAAGGCGCGAGCTTCTGAACCAACTACCTTGCCAATTGGACAATTTGGAACCATGTCCGGACGGTCGCAGCACTGGCAGCAGCGGCATTGCTCACGATCGCGATCGGTAGTTGAGCCGCGAAATAGAAATGAATAATTTGCGTTTTCACAAAGCAGTGCTGGTTCTGTACTAGCATTGCTTCTCGCTCAAATTAAGGAAACGCTTACTCGACCCAATCAGGAACTTCCATTGCGAAGTCGATCGATCGTCTTCACTTGCAGTTATCTTCATTTCCTCACGGCTGAAATAGATTCTTTAGACGGCAGAAAGCGTTGAATTAGCATTGCGTAATCGCTCCTCCTGCAGCCGTAAATACTTCTCACTCCAATCGAGCATTGTTAGTAGAACAGGCTCTAGACTTAAACCCAGTTCTGTCAACGAATACTCCACTTTAGGAGGGACTTCTGGGTACACGGTGCGCTGCACAATTCCTGCATGCTCTAATTCTCGAAGTTGTAACGTTAGCATTCGTTCAGTTGCTTCAGGAACAAGGCGCTTCAACTCTCCATATCGTTTTGTTCCTTGAAACAACTGATAGAGAATAGGAAGTTTCCACTTTCCGCCAACCACATCAACGACCACCTCAATTGGGCACTGAAACTGCTCACGTTGCATCTGTCTAGCATCCTATACGCTACTTCTTGATAGTACCCTACAAAATTGTACGTACTTGAAATATTAGCAGGCTTCACTCACACTGATGATACACAAGATTCTTCAGGTAGGCGGTAAACAGCGTGCTCGTTAACCTTTAAGAATCTGTAAAATTTAAGATTTTGAGAAAGGCAAAGACAGAACAGCGTTTTGGCATTAACTCTGCTGTGCTCTCTGTCTGAACTCGGTCTTCTTCCTACGTAAGTGAGGTTTAAACCATGAGTAATTCTTCAGCGAAAATTCTTGTTTATGGGGCAACTGGAGCACAAGGTATCCCTGTTGTGCGAAAGCTATTGCAGAAAGGTTATGACGTGCGTGTGTTTGTTCGCGATCGTGATAAAGCGCATTCCTTGTTCTCTAACAATGTAGAAATTGCGGTAGGAACTCTTGAGAATCGAGAGAGTTTGAAGCAGGCAAATGAAGGGATCGATCGAGTATTTCTTGTTCTGCCGATGGAGTATCGGTTTGATGTAGCTACTGCTCAAGGCTACAACACAATTGATGCTGCTCGTGCTGCTGGAGTTAATCTTTTGGTATTCAATACCAGCACTTTCATTCCACAGCAAATTACCAATGCAGCAGCATTTGAAATCAAACGAAAGGTAGAACAGTATCTACATCAAAGTGGCGTACCGAATATCATCATGCGTCCGCCTATTTATATGGATAATTTGGCGGCTCCCTGGTCAGCTCCCAGCATTGTTCATCAAAGCAGCGTGGCTTACCCGTTGCCAAAAACTGTGAAGACTTCCTGGATTAGCTTAGACGATGCAGCATCGCTAGCCGTCGCAGCCTTAGAACGTCCAGAACTAGCGGGGACCGCGTTCGATATTGGTGGTCCTGAAGCGCTAAGTGGAGAAGAAATTGCTGAGCAATTTTTGCACGTGTTTCATCGCCCTTTCACCTATCAAGAAATCCCGATCGATGGGTTTGAGCAGGGCTTAAATCAGGCGTTTGGTGAACCCGTCGGAACAGAAATTGCCAATATTTACCGTTGGCGAGCAGTTCATCTAGAAGATGGGGCAGTGGATATGACTCCAGTGCTGCGGCAACTCCCTGTTCAGTTAACGACCTTTCAGCAGTGGATTCAAGCGGCTGATTGGGCTACCAATTAGATATTAGCGATTAAACATCGTCGCGGTCTGGGTTGCGGTAGCGATCGAGCAGCGTTGGCAAATGGTCATATCCATCAACGCCGATCGCGGCAATTAACTGGCGTCGCAGCGTTTCTAGCGTTGTTTGAAAAGCATCACCCATCTGCCCACGCAGCACGGTGAGCAGTCCCGCAGGCTGTTGCCACTCGCGCGAGGCGATCGCGTCCAGGTAGTACATGCCCAGACATCCCGCGTGAATTGCTTCAGGAAGCGATTGCAGCCGATAGTACGCCTCCGCCAAGTACGCTAAGTCAATTCCTTGAAGATAGAGGTCGCCTGCCATCTGAGCCGCTTTCAGGGCTTCTACCAGATACGTTGCAGCGGGTTGGGGTTGGTCTAGCACCAGATGCGCGATGCCCAAACTGTTGAATCCAAACGCTTGACTCTGATAATCGCCCAGATCGTCCGCTAGCGTCACGCCCTGCTGCAAATAGCCGATCGCAAACTCATACGCGTCGGGGTCAGCCTGTTCGCGCTGGTGTGCCTGAAGCACTTCGCCGTACCCTAAGTTAACGAGCGCGTTCGCCTCACCCTGACGATCGCCCGTCTGACGGCTTAGGATCAGAGCGCGCTGGCTGTAGGCGACCGCTTCGGCATAGCGCTTCTGCATGGCGTACGTGCGACTGAGGTGATTGAGGTTGGCAATTTCGCAGGGGCGATCCTCCGCTTCGGCTGCCAACTCTCTGGCAATATTGTGGAATTCGATCGCGCGATCAAGCTGTCCTTGCGCCCGTTCAGAGGAGCCAATCAGCGTTAGGATTCGCGCCTTCTCCTGCGTAGCATCTGCCCGCTTCAGTGGCTCATTCAGGTAATCTACCACGCTGCGCAGTTGGCTACCCGGAAACGACGCATAGACGCCGCCGTAGAGCGGAAAGTACGATCGCTGCGAGAACACCCGCAGAATTTGCAGCGTAATTTGGAAGGCACTTCCGGCAAAGCGATCGCGATGAAAGGAGTTCAATTGGGTCGCTTGCTCAAAGCCACGCGCTAGCTGGGACCAGACGATCGCAAACATCAAAAACGACGAAATCGAAAGCTTTGTGCCCATCTTGGAATCGTAGACGTGCTGATCAAACCAGGCAACTAACCCCTGCTGGAGAGAGTGCAACACCAGCGCTAGTTCCACCCAAGTTGCGACGTCTATCGTCGGCTGCTGCTCGATAAATTCAACAGGCGATCGATTCAGCGACAGAGTTTGAAACAAATTCACCAGTAGCGGATTGCTTAGCTGTTTTGCCCAAGTGGTCCAGGGATTACGCTGTCCCGCTATACCACCAAAGCCAAGCTGCTCCTGCTCGTAGATCCAACTCACCAGATGGTCCTGCAAGCGGCTCGAAGACTCCAGACCGTGAGTAATACCTTCAACAAGCTGCTGCACATCCTCCTGCAAGTCGCAGTCCGAACTCAGCGCCGCTGACTGTTGCAGCATGGCGGCAAGCGATTTGAGTTGGGCAGCGCTCATCGGAGCGCGATTGGGATCGATCGCCTGTACAAATACCGCTAAGCGTTGAGCAGGGTCCACAACGATCAGGTGCTGTGCTGTCGCAGAGATGGCAGCAGATGCCTGATTTTGCGTTTGCCAGCGCGTCCACTCACCCTGAATTGTTTGCAGCGCTCGTAAACTGCGGGTGGCTTTTGCCTGTCGAAATTCGTTCGTTTCCGTGTCTGCCTGCTGCTGAAGATGAGTGAGGCGATCGTGCAGCGATCGCTCAAACAATTCACCTGTTCCCACTTGCACTCCATCCACAAGCAGGCGATAGACCTGCTCTTTTGAGCGAATGTTGCCCTTTAAGGTGGATTGAATGATTTGGTCAATCAGATCGACATAGCGATCGTATAGCGAAGAAGAGTCTGCCATACTAATAGAATAGCGAGAGAAATTAAATCTAAGCGTCGTTTCACTTAGTTAAGTTATCAAGAGCTCGGCTTCTCAATTTCCAGTTGCCCAATCTGAAAAAAACGGTCAATTCTGGCAATTTGGATTAAATTGAATTACAGTCGCGCCCTTGCTGCCAAATGTCAAGGAGTAGAAGCATTATGCAATCGTCCAAGCCGTTTCAAATTAACAAGATCACCACAGCGCTGCGGCAGTGGGGGCTAGGAGTTTTAGGTGGAACGACGATCGCTGCCGGATTAAGCGTGCTGTCTCCCACATCGGCAAGCGCTCAAGCTGCCTATGGCAGCTACGTTGGAATTGGTCCATCCTTCGGACTAACCAGCGGCAGAGATGGGGGAGAGCCAAGCCGGACTACAGGCGTATTAGCTGCTCGCTACAAGCTTCTGACACTTCCCGTCTCCGTTCGCGGACAAGTTCTATTTGGCAACAGCACTGCGATCGTGCCTACGGTGTCCTACGACATTCCGCTGTCTTGGCGTGCCGATGCCTACATTGGCGCGGGAGCCTCGATCGTCACTGGCGACAGT
This sequence comes from Leptolyngbya sp. FACHB-36, assembly GCF_014695955.1. GTDB lineage: Bacteria > Cyanobacteriota > Cyanobacteriia > Leptolyngbyales > Leptolyngbyaceae > FACHB-36. The sequence continues at coordinate 8,616 of NZ_JACJPG010000251.1, forward strand.
ACAACTCCCGTGGGCAACAAAACAAGCTTTGTGCTGCAACCTGGGGTAGACTACGCGCTACCAAACAGTAACTTTATCGTGTTCGGCAACGCAATTATTGCCTTCGACGCCTACCGGAGAGGCGGGAATACTGCCGTTTCAGTCCAGGGTGGCGTCGGTATCCGCTTTTAATAGCCGTTAGCCATTAGCGATTAAGCATTCTGCTTAACTGACCCCTCTTGTGCAGGTTGGCTAAACAACGTGCAAGCTGCCTCTAGCTTCACATCGATGGATAACGGCTATGCATATTTAGTCCTCAAGAGGAACTCGCTTTCCGCTCTCGTCTTCGTAGTACATCGGTGGCTCAACTGCGAAGTTGTCGATTTGTCCCGACTCGCTAATTACGTAGCCATCAGTAGTCTTAAGGTCAGTTCCTTCTTCCTGCTCAGCGGCAGCTGCAATCTGTTTCTCGTTCAGTCCTACGTCTACGTTGGAAGGAATTCGTTCATCGGGCGGATTCACATCGGTTGATTGCGCCGTCTGTACTGCCCACTGATCGCCAGCAGTTCCTTTACCAAACTCAGGCTGGTGAATTTTATCGTCAGGCTGATGAATCTTATCGTCTGTGCTCATGGTTTCGTCTCCATTTTTATTCATATCGCTTTCCCTGACCTTATCTCAAGCGATCCCGCTCTCGATTCCCTCGATGGAGTTAGATTTCGTTGCACAGGAGAAAGAGACGAGGAACGTTAGCTGTTATGCGGATTTGGTACTTTTTGCAACCGTAATAACCAAAATTTGTTGTTCATAAAGACACCGTAAGATTTGGGGCACGATCAGTGCTTTTCCCTGGTTTCTACTGAGAAGTTTGTAGAACGTAGCATCAGGTCAGCATCGATCGTCGTCCGTATTAAGAAAATTTTTTAGGAGTCGCTGTGAACACAATACGGGTCGTGGCACTGCTGCGGGCTTGTCGGCGCAGAGAAACGGGATTTACCCTACTCGAGGTAACAATTACGCTGGTCATTGGAGGAATTTTAGCGGCGATCGCCTATCCATCGTTTCTGGATCAGGCAAACAAAGCTAAGCAGGCAGAGGCAAAGACCTACGTGGGCAGCATGAATCGTGCTCAGCAGGCGCATCTGTTAGAGCACTCCCGCTTTGCTAGCAGCTTGGGAGATCTGGGTCTAGATATTACCCAACAGACCATCAACTACCGCTACGGCACGAATACGGGACCGGACGATCGCGTTTACGCTGTTCAGTTTGCTCAGTCGCTTAGCCCTACTCTAAAGCCTTTCTCCGGCATTACAGCAGTTGTCCAAAGCGGTAGCGATGCGGCAGTGGTAACGCTGCTGTGTGAATCTGACGCCAAGGCAGCAGGTAAAGCACCTGCACCACGGTACGACTCAGCCGATCGATCGATCGCGTGTGCAACTGGCTCCCGTGAAATGGCTCAGTAAGGCAAAGTATTCAAGCAGGGCTTTAGGGCAAACGCATCTAAATTGCTGGCAAGAACATATAGCAAGACTGTTGCTGTATTATCAACTCTCTAAATTCCAGCGACCGAACCACTGACGAAATTGAGCTTCTGCAATTCCGAATTCCGAATTAGTACAATTGGGCAGCTTTAGGTTTCTGGCGTAAACGCAGAGCTAAGAGCGAGATTTAGGACCGATGCTTGAGTTTAGAGTTAGGCACGCTCTCCCAAGGAATTTTTAGAAGATCTAATTCGTGGTGTGTGCCATTAGGGAATTGGAAAGATACTTAAACCGCCCACGGCGATCGCTCCGGCGAGGGCAGCCGTCAGCGCCGAGGAAAGCGCTGTGCTGAAAAGCCACCAAGCCGCGATGGCGATCGCGCTACGAGCGTCGCTTGCTTGCTGCTGCGCCTGCTGTTTAAGAGCATCCATGCGGCGGTTGGCGTCTTGCTGAAGCGCATTGGCTTGTTGCAGAACGCCCAGTCGAACGGCGTCGATGCGGTCTACCACCTCGTGAGCAAAGGACTCAGAAATGTCGTCCCGCGCTTTCAGCAGGGCGGTGATGGCGTCACGATTGGCGTCTTGCCAGCGATCGGTAATCGCGTCCCCCAAGGCTTCCAACTGGGTTTGCGGTTCAGCGAGAAGCTGTGACAGCTCGGATTTGAGGCGATCGTAGTCGAGTTCAGGTAGCTCGATTGCGCTAAGCGACTGGCGGAATTGGTCGAGCAGCGTGCTGAGAGCCGTTTGCGCCGCTTGCTGGAGCGTCTGTAGCTGCTCGACTAGCTGCTGGCGTGCGCCGTCTGCTTGGTCAAGGAGGTGCTGGACTTCTGCCTCGGTCAAATCGCTGCGTTGAGACAGCAATGAAGCAAGGTGGGTTCGATCGACCTGTGCTAGAAACGCCTGCGGCGATCGCTGGGCGATCGACTGGAATAACCGCTTCAGCGTCTCTGCGCCCTCGCCGATCAAGTCCTCACGATCGGCCTCGCGCAAATAGGACTCAATCACGTCAGGCTCCTCCTCCGCGATCACACGTCGTACGGCAACGCGACGCGGCGGTTTTTCTGTTGGAGCGTGGTCTGCGGCAGGCTTTACAATGAGGGATGGCCACAAACTCTCTAATTGATCAGCGACTTGGAGAATACGAGCGTGGCTCAGATTCTGTCGTGCCGTCAGCCACCCGATCACCGCCTCGCGATCGAACTCTGGCAGCGCGTATCGCAGCAGCACCGGATCAAGCTTGGTGTCTTTCAGCAGAGTTTTAAGCTGACGCTGGAGATTGCGAACAGTCAGTGTGTGATCGGGGTCGCGCACGTACTGTTCAAGACGCGACCAAATCTGCTGGACAGCGGACTGGCTCTGCGTTTGCAGATCGGAAAGGTCACTCAGTAGCCGATCGCGGGCAGTCGCCAACAATTTCCAGATGCGATCGCCCTCAGTCCCCAACCCAGCGTGAATCAGTGCCTCTGGTGTCAGAGCTTGTAGTCGATCGCGCCACTGCTCCAGCGGCAGATCCGTGGTTTGCAGCATCTGCTTGAGTTGACGTTTGATCGCAGCGGGTTTGAGGGTGGAAAGCTTCGCGGATTGCAGGTAGTCTGCTACCTCAGCCAGAAAGCGGTGAGACTCTGCATTGCCAGCGGTTTGCAGCGTTGCCAAAACCTCTTGGCGCACCGCTTCTAGGCGATCGGCAATCCGCTCAATTTTGGCGTTGCTCAAATCATCGCGCTGGCGCAGCAGGGAAACAAACGCATCTCGATTCAGCGGCTCAAGCTGGCGCAGCACCGCGATCGGATCGGCTTCCGGGTCCAAAAGCACGTCTTTGAACTCGATCTGAACCGTTTTACGAGTTAGATGCCACGGGTACGCCTGTAGCAAAAAGTCTTCAACATCGGTTTGTATCGGATTGAACGATCGGGGTTCTGATCCAGCAGGCGCGTCCTGAATGAATGCCTGAAGCTGCTGGATTACTTTGCTTACGTCAAGGTCGGAAAGGTCTACTCGCCGCCACACGGTCCGCGCAAGCTGCTGCATCATCTGCTTCGGCTGTATCTGTCCGCTCAAAGCCCCTTGCATCGTAGACGGCTCGGGGATACGCGAGAGGCGCGCGCTCAATTCCTCCGAAGTCAACTGCTCCGGTTGCGCAGACTGTAGGAACGTTGTTAGATCCGCGATCGGATCAGCCTCGCGTTCGCGCCACACGGTTTCAAGCTGCTCCACGATCTGGTGTACGTCCTGCTTCGAGAAATCAGTGCGGCTGGTAACAAGGTCCACGAGGGTCTGACGATCGAGTGTCAACAGTCCCTGCCGCGTCAACGACTGCAATTCCGAGCCGTTCAGCGCCTCGGCAAATTCGCGTCCGATCGCCTGCAAATCGGGTTTTGGCGGCTGCAACGTTTGCAGATACTCGTGCAGGCTGCGATCGAGCGAGCTCTGATCCTGACGAACGGCTTGGAGTTCTTGACGTAGCTCCTGTAAGCCGGACTGTGTAGCAGCAGCCTGCTCTTGAAGTGCGTCTGGCAGCGGACGATTTGGTTTTCCCCCCAGAACTGTCTTGACGCTGGTGATGAGTCCCTGTACGCCTGCCGTGAGGGTATTGGCGATCGATCCCAATAGCGATCCCACCGCGCTCGATCCAATCCACACAAGAATCAGGAAGTACCCAGACCAGATCACGATGCCGAGAATCGCGCCGATCGCCACGCTCGTTACTAAGCTTAGCTTTACGGCTAGGAAGCAGGCAATAAACAGCACCGTGTTGACGGTAAACAGCGTCCCTAAGCCAACCGCGGCGCCAATTTTGCCTGCGGTGCCGCTGCTGGACGATTGCTTGATCGGGTCCTCGATCGAGTCCCGCTCGATCGCCGCCTCACTTACCTTTGCTGAGGATCTGCCACGGAAGATTAGTCCCAGCGCCGTCATTCCTGCTGCTATACCAAAACTGGTCAGCAGTAGTTGAACCGCGAAGGCAATCATTAATCCAGTTGCCAGCGTAACGAGGACAGGAGAACCTGAAACAGCCGAGTTCATAGTGCCGCACCAACGCAACTAGCCCAGACAGGCTCAGTGCGTCTAGGCACAGTTCCAACCTAGCAACGTCGATCGTGCCACGCCCACTCTCGCAAGTGAGAACTTGAGCGCAGCCTGATTGATACACTTAGACAAACTGGCTGAACACAAGGCGCACTGTAATGAGGTTGGGCATCAAAATCTGTGGCATTACTCAAGTGGCGCAGGGACGATCGATCGCGGAGCTTGGAGCAACCGCGCTGGGGTTCATTTGCGTTCCAGGAACGCCTCGCTACTGTGCGCCAAAGCAAATTCAGGCGATCGTGGCAGAGTTGCCGCTGGATGCGGATGGACAGCCCGTGGTCGATCGCGTTGGCGTATTTCTGAATCAGCCGCTGGAAGATATTTATCAAACAGTAAGAGACTGTGACCTCAACGGCATTCAGCTACACGGTACCGAATCACCAGAGTTCTGCCAGCAGATCCGAACCGCGCTGCCCACCGTCAAGCTGATTAAGGCGCTGCGGGTGCGGAATGCAGAAGTGCTAACCGAAGCAAGCGACTATGTGGGGGCGATCGACGCCCTGTTGCTAGATGCTTATGATCCCAAGCTGCCTGGAGGCACGGGTAAAACCCTCGACTGGACAGCGCTTCAGCAGTTTCGACCCTTCTGTCCTTGGTTTTTGTCAGGGGGACTGACACCTGACAACGTTCTAGATGCGCTCCGCCTTGTTGTTCCCTATGGCATTGATTTGTCGAGCGGCGTGGAGCGTGCCCCTGGCGACAAAGATTTGCAGAAGGTTGCGCAATTATTTCGTAATCTGTGCTTTGAAAGCGATTAGTTTTTGAGCTGAATTACCCTGATTTCAAACTGTGTTTCCAACAAACTCTCTTATAAAAGCAAATATTACCCGCTAGGGTACTGTGGAGCCTGATTAGGTTTGCCACGATGGTGCAAGCAGAGATAGCGAAGGAGATTTAACTCCACTGCTACCAGGAAGCGTTGACTTCAGCTTAAGCCTTCATCTTTTGCCTGAATAGCGCGGAAAATCTGCGTCGAATTGATTCGACGGCAGAATCGTTTGAGCTTTTTTCAAGGTCAATCCTATCAGGAGAAATTACTATGTCTGATCACGAAAGCATTTCGTCAAATCTAGCCATTCAGCTTCAGCTACACGAATCAGTTTCTAGTGAGGGTAAGTCGTCTCCACCTGCCACACAACCCACCGATGCGCTGCTTGCAGCAGATTTTAAGGGAGTTGCAAGTAGTGGTGAAATCGAGCTGGTTCCTGGATTTAACCCAGCGAATGCGCTCCACGAACGTGCTGAGTCTGAACTGGTCGAACTAGATGGGGAACTTTCAGCTTTACCAGATGCTGCTACAACGGTTTATGAGCAGCAGGAAACGGTTTGCGGCAGCGACGATCGCGTACGGATTTCACCTGCAACCAACCTTCCTTGGCGCTGGATCTGCAAATTGTTTATTACTTTTCCTGACAATGCCCGATTTGTTGGAACTGGCTGGTTCATTGGTCCGCGTACGGTAATGACGGCTGGGCACTGCGTCTACAGCAAGGCAAATGGCGGTTGGGCACGATCAGTTGAAGTGGTTCCGGGCATGGATGGCGCATCCAGACCCTACGGATCTCAAGTGGGTACGCTATTTAGAAGCGTTAACGGCTGGATCAATGATGCCAAGCCAGACTTTGATTACGGAGCCATTATTCTTCCAGACAATTCGCTGGGGAATCGGGTTGGCTGGTTTGGATTTGCCTACATGCCGGATGATTCCCTGAAGAATCTTTTCGTGAATACCTCCGGCTATCCGGGTGACAAACCGACTGGAACTCAGTGGTTTAATGCTGGAACAATTACCGAAGTTTCCGAGCGTAGATTGTCCTACATGATCGATACGATCGGAGGGCAAAGTGGTAGCCCCGTTTGGCGTTTTCTTAATGGTGAACGTCATGCAGTTGGAGTCCACGCCTACGGTGGTTGCCCCAACAAAGCAACCCGAATTATTAAACCCGTGTTTGACAACATGATGGAGTGGAGAAATTTAGGTTTTTAGCTATTTGACTGACAAATCGTTTGCTCAAATCGCTGACAACCTCTCCCTAACCCTCTCCGTTGGGGGAGAGGTCTTCCGAAGGTTTGTCAGTCAATGAGGATTTTTAGACTGCTGCTGAAAACCCAATAGGGCAACAGAAATAACCTAGAGATAGCTATTTGCTATTAGCTCAATCAAATCTGTTGATTCAATTGAATTTTGAGTGCTGAGTCAGAAAGCGACTTAGCACTCAACTCCATACCGAATGAAACAAATTCTTCAACACCAAGTAGGCTGGAATGAACTGCGTTGTTTCAGTTAGTGAAACCAGAAACTAGCTTCTCGATCCCTCATGTTAAGACTAAATGACAGCCCCATTCTGTTTGCTAAGGTTCATCACCGTCTTTTAGAGGGAATTTCAAGGAAGGGTATCATGCACGCAAAACTGAAGCAGATTTGTTTAACTGGATTGGTTATTATCAGCCCCCTGATGATTGCTTGTCGATCGGGTCAACCTATTTCCTATGATGGGACAGATAAATCAATCTCTTTTATGAGTCAGTCTCCTTCCTACAACGGGGATCAATCCGTTTCATCGGACTCTACTAACGCTGCTCAGGAGCCGAAACCGATGTCAGCCAGTGAAGCAATAATGATTGAAGGCAAAATTGCTGAGGTTATGGAAACCTCACCTCCACAGTTGATTGTGGAAACCCGTACAGGTCGCTATCAAGTTGCCCTGCAGGCAGAAACCAGAATTGGACAAAAAGGTCGGGGAGTGGATGCTGGAACGCTGCGTCCTGGCTTAAACGTCCGAATTGAAGGTCGCTCTGGAGCCATTCAGTCAGCCATGACTGCTCGGACGATCGAAGTTGAATAATTGAGATTGAATAAGCGCGATCAACCTCAAATCATCAAGCGCTCCAGCGCGTGCGTATCAGGGATCGTCAGCGTATCTCGATCGCGCACGATCAAGCCCTTCTTCTCTAACTTGCTCAGCACCCGCGTTACAGTTTCTCGCGCCAATCCACTGAGGCTGCTGAGTTCGCGGTGCGGCAAGTTAGGGATTTCGGTTCCCTGATGGCTGCGCTTGCCCTGCCCATCCGCTAGAAACAGCAAAATATCTGCGACCCGTGAGGTGCTATCCGATTCTCGCAGCCGCAGCCGCCGATTCACCTGACGCAATCGCCGCGCCATCAGCTGTGCTAGTCGAATTCCAGACTGCGGCTCGGTATTCAGCAAGCTGACAAAATCTTGAGCGGGCATATTGCCAATGACAGTTGGAGCCAGGGTAATCACATCGGTCGATCGCGGCACTTCATCCAGCGGAGCCATTTCGCCAAATAATTCTCCCTTACCCAAGATATTTAGCGTGACTTCCTTGCCGTCCAGGTTGTAGGTGCGAATCTTGACCCAGCCGTTCAAAATGAAGTAAACAGAGCTACCCCAATCGTTCTCCAGCAGAATCACCTGGTTGGCAGGGTGGCTCCGCATCACGACATGAGCGGTGGCTTTCTCCACAGCCGTATCCGGCAACCCGTGAAAGAAGGGCGCAGCGCGGATTGAGATATCAGCCGTGGCATCTCGAGAGGGATAGCGATCGTCCATGAGGCTGTGTACCGTAAGGTGTGGATTCGGGGAAGGTGTGGATTTAGGGTAAACAATAATAGTTTATAGGTTCACGATTCTTTCCACCTGGCTCAGAGGGGTAAGCAACCCATTCACAACTGAACTCAGGACGTGTAAGGTCGTTAATATTCTGAGATATTGTCCCCTCTTTTCGTCCCTAGCGTACACTTTGTGGAGAATATAGGATTCAGGAGGTTTGATGCTAGAATCATTAGTCTCCAAAAACGCTCCTCAACGTTCGATACGATCGCTGATATCCTCAACGCATCCGGAGAGTCGCATTATTTGGGTGGGTCTGCTGACTTGCCAAGTAGCAGCGATTCAATTCGAGCCATTTTCGAGTTGGCTTGGCTAGCCGTCAGCTAAGCAACTGTCTCCGAGAGGCTGACTCCTGAACTGGAGCATGGAGATTCACTAGCTTTGCCACGTACTTACCCAAGGGCTACACTGTGACTTTTCCCAAGGACCAGATTCAAGCATTGATCGCTGAGATTGATGGCGTTCTGCAAAAGACGACTCCCCGACTGCCGTGGGTTATGTCTGGAGAAGCAACTCAGCAGCGACGCGTCCTCGAACGAGTGCGCAACTATCTTGTGGCGCAGCAGCGGCGTATGGTGGTCGAGAACTCAGGGCAGCCTCGTCCTGACTTGCTGGCTCACGATGTCCAATACCCGACTGCCCAATCTCCCTATTTGTCTGCGGCGCAGGACTACGGCTCCTCCGAGACAAACGCGCAGCAGATGTTGCAGGCAGTCGTACAAGAAATGGGCTACTTACGCTCTGGGGTAATGCAGCCTCTAGTCGCAGAACTCGATGCCCTTCGCCACCAGAAGGACACGCTGCTGCAAGAAATTCGGCAGCTAGAGGGACAGCGGCAGAGCTATGTGGCGGCGGCTCAACTGCCAAACCAGCAGCAGATGATCGCCGAGTTTTTACAGGTGCTAATGAGTCGGCTACAAGAATCACTGCCGCAGCAAATGGCACAGAGTTTGCAGGGAGTCTCTAATCCGTCGCTGCCCTACAGCGATCGACTGGCGGAGTTACCCGCCGCGATCGAGCAACCCTACTCAGATTCGGTGACAAACACGTCGCTGTCTTCCTCGGACCAACTCGTCGTGAACTTGGATGGCACGCTGCGAATTGTGTTTGAGGCACTCCAGCGGGACATCAAAGCGTATCAGGAATCGCTGGCTCAAGGGCTGGATCGAATGCACAGCTTGGGGCTTCAAGGCGAAATGATGTTCTCCGCGCTGATTAACCATCTGGCGCAGGCAGCAGGGCGTGAGGCGTCTTCGTACCTACAGGGGTCCGGGCAGCTATCTGAGTTAGAGCCCGCAACGCCACCCGCCGAACCAGAGACAGCTCAAACGGACGATCGCGCCCTCACGGCGGTTCCTACAGAGAGTGTCCCCGCTAACCGCTCCGATGATCTGGCCGCCAACCTGGAGTTTCCCTACGCAGGCATAGAGCTATCGCCTACACCTAGTCGCGTTGATTTGTCGGACCTGACTCGAAGCGAGGCGGACGATCGTTCAGCCCCGCTACCTAGCACAGAGATTACTGATATTGATGCTGCCTTAAAGCTGCTGGAGCAGTTGAATGCTCCGTACCAGGAAACTGTTGCGCCCGCTGATGCCGAAGCGCAGCTTAATCAAATTCTCAGCGACACGGCGCCTGGGGCAAGTGCATCAGTCGGTGGCTCTGTAGAAGCTGCTAGTGACGATCTCGATGAGTTCTATGAAAGCCTGTTTGGAACAGGGACGATCGCCCCAACTGCAGATAATGCCTCAGAGACGGAAGAGCCTGTAACCGATTCGCTCCAAGGCTGGGATACAGTGCCGCTGGCTGCTTCTGAACCGCCAGCAGATTCGGGTGAGGCCACGATGGAAGCGGATGTGTTCAGCGACCTGTTTGCTGAAATTGAACCCGATTCGATCGCGGCTCCCGCGAGCTCCTCAGCAGATTTGCCAACGCTGCTCATCGAGCCGGATGCGCCTATGGAAACAGCCGATTCAATGAGCAGGTTTGATCTGGTAGAGGCTCAGCCAGATGAAATTCGATCGCTGACGGATTTGTTTGAAGACGAGCCGATGCCTGTCGCTGCCAATACCGAGCCGCTGCCTCCTGCGTCCTCGATCGACGACGCGCTCACTCTGGAGGCGTTTGGGCAAGCGCTAGGGGCGGCTGAAGAGCCACCTCAGTCGCCTCGGGCCGATGCAACACCAGATCTCTACGTTCCTGCCTCTCCTGACGAGAACCTGCTTCCCAGCAACGATGTAGGCGAAGGGCCAATGCCAGTGTGGCTTGATGAATCTACGCTCAGTAGCCTTAGCGAAGACTTGTCAAGTTTGGAGGACGCTGGGCAGGCGAGCGTAGACGATCTGAACTTTCTGGACTGGTCGCTAAATTCGGCTGATGTACCTGATCTAAACTTACACGCCGATCTAGTAGATTCTTCTCTAGAAGACGCTGCAGCAGCGATACCAGCAACGAATCAAGATGCAGGTTCTACCTTCACGCTGGAAGGAATGGACGATCTGTTTGCTGATGTACCCTCTCCTGACTTACGCGTCGATCGAGCAGATTCTTCGCCAGAAGATGTTGCGACAACGAACCAGGATGCAGGTCCTACCTTCACGTTGGAAGGCATGGATGATTTGTTTGCTGATGTACCCTCTCCTGACTTACGCGTCGATCGAGCAGATCCTTCACCAGAAGATGTTGCGACAACGAACCAGGATGCAGGTCCTACCTTCACGTTGGAAGGCATGGACGATTTGTTTGCTGATGTACCCTCAACGAATGCACCATCGTCTGATCCCGTGGCCCCACTCACCAGCGAATCCGCAGCCTTCACGCTGGAGGGCATGGATGATTTGTTTACCGATGTACCAGCGGTGGCGGCGATTCCTGTTCCGCCTCCAGCAACTCCAGCTGAGCCAGTTGATTCGGCTAATTCCGCACTGACCCTGGAAGGCTTAAATGACTTGTTTGGCGATGCACCAGAGACAGAGGTGGCAGCGCCCGATGTGCCAGCAGACTCGATCGAGGTGCTAGTAGATTCGACGCCGGATTCTCCACCAGCAGAGCCCTTGGTAGTGCCAGTGGTTAACCCGCTTCCGTCTGATTCGTCTAACTTCACGATCGAGCGCATGGGGGACTTGTTTGTAGAAGTGCCAACCGCCGCTGCTACAGGTGTTGCAGAAAGCGCGCCCGACGAGAATCAGAGCGCATTTCGGTTAGAGCACCGCGGCGGTGTATTCGTGGAAATTCCAGTGGGATCACCTGCCTCTGTCAGCCAGACCCAAGAGCGATCGTCGTAAACCCGATTTCAACTGCTCAGCTCACTCGACTGAGTTCGACGATCGACGTGACTTGTAGCTGCGGCGGCGCATCAAGAATTCAGGCAGGTCAAGCTGTGCTCCTTGGCTTCGGGCAGCGGGAGTTAGCGACGCTGGACTGCTGAGGTCGATCGCGGACGGAGCAGCATCGAGGCTGGCTAAAAGGTCTACGATCTCGACGGGCAGATTTGGCAGGATGCGCTCCAGCACGTCTCTCAAGCGCTGGATCTGACTGCGGCT
>NZ_JACJPG010000252.1 GCF_014695955.1 Leptolyngbya sp. FACHB-36
GGCAGACGCGCTTGCAGGAGCGGCATGAGCCGGGAATATTCGCTAGCGAAGGCAGAGGAGATGAAAACCAGCCCAAGGTCGGCGCGGGTGGGTAATGCTGCCTGTGCCTGTTGCACAACATCCTCAACTGCCGCTTCTAGTGACGGGCACGTTGATAAACTGCTAATCCACTGCATCGCACTGGTTCTAAATTCTGCCGTCATGCGATTTCCTTTGATGACGAGGGATGATCACCAGGTTAGCTGGAAATGCTAATCAGTTCTACTGATGCTGGGTAGAGGAAGCAGGCAATGAGGACAGAAGCGCATAGAGAGAGACTACTTGGAATTCCAGGTGTCCTGTAATCAACCTCAGCAAAAATGTTAAAGTTTGTATACGTAGAACTCGCTGCGTCGGTCCTCCGTTACTGGACTACTGGCAAACCTTAAAAGATCAAGCGAAGTTCTACTTTGACACGATCGTCTCGTGTGTTATGTAAGTAGTGCACCCCAGGTAGCCGTTCGGGTAACTAGCCGTGCGTGCTTGAAGGGGCTAAGTGCTGTCATAACGCTTCCTGTATTGATTAGAATGACTGGGACACATCCATGAGCGATATTCACGACCAAATTCAAGAAGAGCTTTCCCAAGCCCGCGTCGTTTGCGATGTAAATGGCAGCAACTCCCCTGAGTGCGCCGCTGCTTGGGATGCTGTCGAAGAACTGCAAGCCGAAGCATCTCATCAGCGGCAAAAACCGACCAAAACGTCGCTGGAGCAATATTGCGACGATAACCCCGAAGCAGCCGAGTGCCGGGTGTATGACGAATAAAGCACCCTAAGCTTTAAGCTACCGTTTGTTAATCTAGATTCATGTTGCAATTAAGTAGCTGGAGTGTCTGTACAGCGCTCCAGCTACTTAATTTTGTTAATAGTGAGTGCAATGGTAAATTGCAAGACGTATCATTTACCAGTCCACTCGCTAACCTGTCAGTTCTTTCTGCGTCTCTGCTATGCCCACTCCTTCCTGGTTGCCCTCGATCGTCTGGACCGACTACCGCTTGGCGCTGCTGTTCACGGTTTTGATTCCCCTCGCACTGTTAGTTTGGGCGTTTGTGCAGAAATTTGAGGCAGTTCAAACGCTGCTGACAATTTATTGGCGAGTTGCTAGCCTGCTGGCAATCACCGTGTACTTGCTGATTGGTGCTCTGCCGATCGGGTTCCTCTCTGGCTGGCTAGCAGGGATTCTAATTCCGCTGTCGCTCTGGTTTTGGATTGATCTCAACGAAGAAATTGCCGATCAGCCGCCGAATCAACTCAAGCTGGCATTTACCTCATGGCGCTGGGCAGTTTCGGTCTACTGCGTTGTTGGAGCGATCGCTCAAATTCCAACGCTGCGCTGTGCCTTACTTCCTGCTGAAGCCGTGGTTAAGGATTCGATGTGCAGCGTTTGGCTTGCTCCGCCTTGGGCATTTCGTGAGTTCTTTCATGCCGGAACTCGACCCTACTTTCTTGGGTTCCTAGGGCTCGTTGGCTTGGCGGTCTATGTACTGTACTTCAGCTATTTCGTTCTGATGCGCCTGAACAAGCAAGGACGATCGGCGACAGGGCAGTAATGTGAGCAGTCTTACACGACTAGAGCAGTACACGCAAAAGCGCCGTCAAGAAGTGCTGCTGGTGACAGCAGAAATAGACGGCGAGACCGATCAAATTGCAATTTTTCGCGGCTTTTCGAGTTCGCTTGTGCGATCGACTGCGTTTGATCCTGACGTTCCGGTGCTACCGGACCATGCCATCATTGTGACCATTGATCGACTGCTTGGTCCCTACGACCCCAGCAATCCTCGCTACGTGCAGCAAGGACTCACCTGGGAAGCCGTGCAGCCGCTGCTTGCTGAAGTTGAAGTGTAATATTTTACACTTAAGCAATTAATTAGCTCAGTAGGTGAACTTAAGAGCCGGGTACCCGCTCTTGCTAGGTGCTGCAATTCACCCATAGTTTCACTGAAGACAACGTCTAAAACAGGCTAGAGGATGATCCCATATCCCTATGCACGTTAGACTGCCGCAAACCATGAATCTGAACGGACGCATTCTGCACGTTGCCCTTGATCAGGAGACAGTTCTACGCCGCATTACTTATCAGATTTGTCGATTGCAAGAGCTTCAAGACGTTCTTGCTGAGACAGTTAGAGAAGTGCGTTCGTTTCTCGGTGTCGATCGCGTTCTAATCTACAAATTTCATGCCAGCGGCAACGGCGAGGTCGTTGCGGAGTCTATTGATGAGAATCGCCTGCCTTCGCTACTGGGACTGCATTTTCCAGCCGATGACATCCCTGAGCACGCCCGCGATCTGTTTGTGAAAGCGAGATCGCGATCGATCGTCGATGTAGCCACGCAGCAAATTGGGCGGAGCCTTCTGCAGGAACTGGAAACTGAAGGCTTGATATTTGAGGAGGTGCGCTATCGAACAGTGGACCCTTGCCACATTGAGTACCTAACTGC
>NZ_JACJPG010000253.1 GCF_014695955.1 Leptolyngbya sp. FACHB-36
TGCATTCCAGCGCGGCGCGAGGCGTCGATCGCGGCTCGTGTGGACTGGATCACAGGCTGAATTCCTGACAGGTCTACACCTAGAATGTCCAGGTAGCCGCACTTCGAGGCATAAGCATTTTGCATGTCCACTACAATCACTGCCGTTTCGCTGGGCGCGAAGTCGATCGACTCTGGTCTGGCTGAAATCGTCACGGGGGAAGTCATGAGGATTAACGAGTTAAATCAACCGTTGCTGATGTGGGCGATCGAGGCGATTTCGACTAAAAACTCTGGCTTAACGAGGTCCGCTCGGATGCAGTAGCGGGCAGGCGACGGTTGGGGAAAGTACTCTGCGTAGACGGCGTTCATTTTGGGGTAGTCGGCAAAGTCTTTTAAGAAAATCATGTTGAAGGTCACGTCTGCCAGGGTCCCACCGGCTGCTTCAACAACGCTTTTAATCGACTCCAGAACCTGACGGGTCTGAGCCGTAGCATCGTTTTCGCCGACAAGCTGACCCTCCGCATCTAAAGCAAGCGTCCCCGAAACGTACAGCGCTTCTCCCGATTTCATTCCGGGTGAGTAGGGGGCTAGCGGGGGTGGTGAACCGGGCGGAATAATTGGACGACCTGGCATAGCAACACTCACAAACGCGCGATCGCAAGACAGCAGATCCCATACAAAAATACGGAGGTTATCGATCGAGATCTGTAGCAATGGCTGCAAGACCATTGATCCCAGACCAATGATCCCAGACAAATCAATCGTTCAGGCAACGTGTGCGGCGTCTATTAATGAATTGCGGCAGTGGAGTAAGGGCATGACTTCTTCGCCAAATGCCGTCAGGTCGTCGATAAAGTCGGGGAACGTAAACAGAACTCCGTCCATGCTCGTTTGCGCTGACAGTTGATCGAGATACGCCGCAACCGTTGCATAGGAACCGACGATCGTTGGAATTCCCATGAAAATTTCCGCCTGCATGGCGGTTGCCATACCGCCGCCTTTGTCCGTTGCCAAGGCACCGCCCCAGCTTTGAATTGCCGTCATGTCGGCATGATCCATCAGCCACTGAACCCGCGCCCGCGCTTCCTCATCAGTCGGAGCCGCTATTACAGTAAACAGGGCATACGTGCCAACTTGTCGCTCGTATTCGCCTGCCATCTGCTTCAGGCGAGTGCTGATGTTACCCAGAGTTGTCATGTCGCCCAAAACAAAGTTATAGCTGCCCCATTCAGCAGTAAACCGAATTCCACGATCGGACTGTCCGGCACAGACGATCGGGATATCGCGAGAGGGTTTTGGCTGACAGAGACAGTCCTCTAGCTCAAAAAATCTGCCGTGGTACGTGACTCTGCCGTGCTGCCATAGCTGCTTCAGGATCTGCACATATTCTGTCGCGTACTCGTAGCGGTAAGACAAATATGCTTGATCCGTCAGAATGCCCATCTGGGAGTACTCCAGCTTGTTCCAACCGGACACAATATTAATGCCGAATCTGCCCTGGCTAATATCGTCGATCGTCACTGCCATGCGAGCCACCACGGCTGGATGAATCGTGGGAATGGCGATCGAGGCATAGAGATCGATTTTGCTGGTGACGGCTGCCAATCCTGACATCAAGCTAAACGATTCCAGCGCGTGGTCCCAATGCTGAATATCGCCGCCATAGCCGCGCCATTTCACCATCGAAAAGGCGAAGTCAAATCCATAGGATTCAGCTTTTAGAGTAATGGTTTTATTTAGCTCAAACGAGGGCATATATTGAGATGCCTTCGAGATGATCCAACCGTTATTGGCGATCGGAATAAAGATTCCAAAATCCAGATAGCTCATCTCAACTACACGCTTGCCTCAATTGATGGAACCGCAAACGATGCAACGGTATCGCCGCGAGATCTGTCGAATTATAGGCAGTGTGTTCAACCTGAATTGAAGTAAATGTTACTGAACACTTCAAGGTGCGGCGGCTACACAACAAAACAGGGTGACGATCGTCACCCTCGATAAAAAATTCAATTTAACGAATCACAATTACTGGTTACTGGGCGCTAACTATTGCCCTGGCTGTCCCTTCTCGATTGCCTTGTTTACTAGGTCATCCGTCACATTGCTGGCTCCGGTCGGAGCCGGACTGACTTGCCTTGCCATGTCCAGGTAATCGCCGGGATCGCCTGTAGGCTCAGCGGTTGTGGTGGTCGATTCGGGTTGAGAAACTTCAAACTGAGGAGCAGTCGCTTCCTGTGCGGCTTGTGCACCTTCGCCTGTGCGATCGATAGGGCTAACGCTAAACTGCTGGGCTGCTTCGTAGTCTGCTTCAACATCGACATTGGGAAGTTTTTCTTGACCAGCGGCGATCGCGTCTGCCGCTAGCTGTGCGTCTTGATTTTGAGGACCATCTAGGTTACTAGCAACTTCAGACATAAAACACTCCTGTTTAGAACTTTTGGTTAATGTGCTCACCGTACCAGAGCGATCCCCAGCGTTCTA
>NZ_JACJPG010000254.1 GCF_014695955.1 Leptolyngbya sp. FACHB-36
AACAACGAACCACCGAACACACCAGCAACGCCCAGCATGTGGAACGGGTGCATCAGGATGTTGTGCTCCGCTTGGAACACGAACATGAAGTTGAACGTGCCAGAGATACCCAGGGGCATGCCGTCCGAGAACGAGCCTTGTCCAATCGGGTAGATCAGGAACACAGCGGTTGCTGCAGCCACAGGTGCTGAGTAAGCCACGCAGATCCAGGGGCGCATACCAAGGCGGTAGCTCAGTTCCCACTCACGTCCCATGTAGGCGAAGACGCCAATCAAGAAGTGCAGGACAATCAGCTGGTAAGGACCGCCGTTGTACAGCCACTCATCGAGGCTAGCCGCTTCCCAGATGGGGTAGAAGTGCAGACCGATCGCGTTGGAGGAAGGCACTACTGCGCCAGTGATGATGTTGTTGCCGTACATCAGGGAACCAGCAACGGGTTCACGGATGCCATCGATGTCCACGGGGGGAGCGGCGATGAAGGCGATGATGTAGCAGATGGTGGCAGAGAGCAGGGTGGGGACCATCAGAACGCCGAACCAGCCTACGTACAGGCGGTTGTCGGTCGAGGTTACCCAGTTGCAGAACTGCTCCCACAGATTCGCACGCTCGGTGCGCTGTAGTGTAGTTGTCATGGGTTTAATGAGTGCTTGATGTAACGTGTAGTATGGGGCGGAAATTCCGCTTGATATGTAGTTTAGGCTTCTTCATTGCTTTTTGTAAAGCACTAAATTAATATTCGTTCCTTTTTGAAGCAGCGATTTTTACATATTGCAGTCACAGCACAGGTTTCAAGCATTAGAGAACAGATTAAAGAACTGTTGCTAAAGCCTGCAGCTATTCTCAGCCTGGGTAGTGGCAAGTACTGGCTAGCACCGGATACCTGGTTTGATTAGCTCTACCGTTCAACAATGCTTTAGCTGTGTTCTCACTGCGGAGCGAACACCAGTTTTGCCAATGCCTGGTTCAGATCCACCTCCAGAAAGTGATCGAGCGCAAGGTAAATCCAGTGATAAAACCGTTGGGGGTCCTGAAACGTCTTTTGGAATCCCAGCGCCAGCCGCAGCTCTTCGTACATTGGGTGAACGATGAGCGAGTACAAATCGCAGAGGTTTGGAAAATCTTCCTGCATTTCAATTAACGTCTTCTTGGAATCGTCCAGCAGCAGGAATAGACTGTCATCCCGCAGAAAAGCTGTATCGATCATCCAGGCTCTTACATAAACTGAGCAGCAGTCACGATCGCCAGGGTTTGCCATTTTGAAGGGATCAACCTCCGCATCCGAGGTCAGATAAAAACTCTTGCTGGGAGGCTGGAAAAAGTGAGACTCTGATTCACCCGCCACAGGATACAGAACGGCGACACCAACGGGGTTGTGATTGTCCTTGCGGCGTAGAACGCGCATACCCTTCGGGTAGTTCTGTGCCCAGGCTCGCAGTGCTCTCGCGATTTTCTGTGAAGTAACTCCGGGATCTTTCACCAGTTCTGCGTAAGTGCGCGTGATCAGATTGGCGATCGGAATCGCGTCGGTGCGCGGATTAAAACTGTCTACCTCTAGCCCAACTGGCGCGGATGGTATGGCTGGTGCGACGAGTTCGGGCAGTGAACAGATTCGGAAGCAGAGAGTTTGCCCGTCAAACTGCTTCTCCAAAAGTCCTAGCGCCACCAAACGATCGATCATTAATCCCGCCGCCCGATCGCTGCCCCGGTCTTTATGACCGTAGAACAGCTCAGCCGCTTCTCGATGGGTGCAGGCAACAGACCCCTCTGGTAGGTGAAGCTGAGTGAGTGAAATCAGCGAGGCGCCTTGCTCTTGCTGTTGCTTGAGCAGTAGATATGCCCACAGCCGCACAAAGTATTCTGCCCGACGACGAGTTAGCCCCCCTCGACCCATCAGCATTGAGATGTATATGCGCTGCTGTTCTGGAGGAAACAGCCGATCGAGCTGCTCCGGGCGAACCTGATTTGTGAGTTTTAATGAGTATTTTGAAGAATCCATCGGTTCATAGCTAGTGATTCAGTTAGCGGAGTGTCCAGTTGGACAACGCAAGCGCGATAGGAATCCAGGAAAAAGCGTAGACAGGTAGAGAGGCAAAACTTGTGAACGATTGAGCACTTCAGATCTAGAAGCACCAAGGCTTTGAACAGGATTATGAGAGTGGACCCTGTGGAACGTCAAAAAGTACCCAAATGGGTGAGTTCGACGATCGAACTTCGCTGAAGAATAGGAATTGTGAATCCACCCCTTGAAGTTAATGAATTAAAGCCGAGTTGAACTGCTCAGCCGCACAAGCACCCGATCAAGTTTGAGTGACTGAGCACTCGGTTGACCTATTATTCATCACCTCATAGCTTCTCACAATTGGGAAGGCGAAAAACTTCTGCTTGCTTCAGCCTACTTCACCCACCTTCAGTATCTATGCGGGTGCTTCACGCGGTTAGAACTGTCTACAGGCTACTCATTGTGTGTTCAGGAAGACAGGAAGCACAATAAGGCCTCAAGCCCGATCTTGAGGAACTTGACTTATGACAGCCCGTCTCCTGTCTGCTTTATCCGAGCCTGCTACGAGTCGATTCTCTGCAAACTCTTCCAAGGCGGCACGATGTGCCAGTAAGGTGGCCGATGTTCAACCATTGGATGGCATGGGAAGAGCACCCTCACCGCAGCCTGCCGCAGTAGATTTCGTGAGCCGTTGCTTACTTGAAGCGCTGCCGCAAGGCGTCATTGTTGCCTCTCGCAGTCTCAGTCCCGTGTTTTGGAATTCTAAGGCAAAGGACTTGTGTGCCAGTCTCTCTAGCACTGACCTAGCGTTTCGCAAGCTACCAGCACCCGTACTAGACGTGTGTTACCGACTGCTAAGAGCAAATAGTGCTCAGTCCTGCTGTGTCATGGAGTGTGACTCGACGATCGAGCAAACAGTTCGGATTACGGCTCGTTGGCTACAGGGAAATGAGCTTGGGGGTTCCGGCTTGGGCAAGGGCACTTCTACCACCGAATCATCTATCTATGATGAAGCCTCGCCGCAGTATATCTTGATCCTGCTGGAGAACTGCGATGAGCGGCTCCAGGAAGATTTGCGGATTGAGCGCAAAAAGTATGACTTAACCGATCGAGAAGCCGAAATCTGGATGCTGCTGCGGCAGGAGTATACCTATCAAGACATCGCGAAACTTCTTCAGATTAGTCTGAACACCGTTAAAACCCATGTCAAAAACGTGTACGCCAAGCGTCGTACTCACATCGCCAAAGACACGTTTTGGTACCTTGACTAAGCGTAAAACGCTAGGGTTGGAGTAACATCCAACGCGTCCGATGCTGACATCCCATCCCAAGACCGTAACGTATAGTCCAGCCTATACGCTTGTGCCTACCTATGAGTGCTTCAACCGCTGTACCTACTGTAACTTTCGTACTGATCCGGGGAAAAGTCCCTGGCTGAGCCTGACGGAGGCAGAAACCCGACTGCGATCGCTGCAACCTCAAGGCATCATCGAAATTCTAATTCTGAGCGGGGAGGTGCATCCCCACCATCCGCATCGTCCAGCATGGCTGCAACGCATCTACGACCTGTGTGATTTAGCCCGATCTCTGGGATTTTTGCCCCATACGAATGTGGGACCGCTGAGCATTGCTGAGTTGGAGCGCTTAAAAAGCGTCAACGTGTCGATGGGGCTAATGGTCGAGCAGGTGACGCCGACGCTGCTGCAAACCGTGCATCGGCATGCTCCCAGTAAGGTTCCAGAGGTTCGGTTGCAGCAGTTAGCTTGGGCAGGCGAGCTACAAATCCCCTTCACCACTGGGCTGCTGCTGGGGCTTGGGGAAACTCAAGCAGACCGTTGGGAAACGTTAGAGGCGATCGCCCGTATGCATCAGCGCTACGGACACATTCAGGAAGTCATTTTGCAGCCATACAGTCCTGGACAGAACGAAGCGTGGAAACGTTCAGCCTTTAGCGCCGAGGACCTGATCGAGGTTGTCGGTGCTGCTCGGCGAATTCTGCCAGAGGACATCGTGCTGCAAGTTCCCCCGAACTTAATTCAGCACAAGCAACACTTGATCGAGTGTTTAGAGGCGGGAGCAAGAGATTTGGGTGGAATTGGACCCCAAGATGAGGTCAACCCCGACTACCCGCATCCGATCGACACTCGATTAGCAGACAGCTTAAGAAACGCTGGATGGACGTTAGTGCCGCGCCTGCCGATCTACCCACAGTACGATGCTTGGCTGTCAGGGGCGCTAAAAGCTGCGGTGGAGCGTTGGCGATCGCTCCTGCAACCGCCAACGTCTCTGACGACATCTTAACCATCCTCTAAGCGGCTCCGATATCCTCTGCGTGTCCCAGTTCCGTCAGGAATTGCAGCGCCTTTGCCACATAGCTAGCGCAGAGATAGGGAGAGGTAGCGTAGAACGATCGCCACGCCGCCGCTTTGTGTTCGGCATAGCGATCTCGATGGTTTGGGTGCTGGTCGAGCCACGCCAGCCGCACCGCGTGTCCAACCAGCACATCCAAAACGATGTATTCTTCGATTTGCAAGGCGGGGTTGCGCTCGGCGATCGCTGCCAGCTCCATTAGCGCTTCTACGTTGACTTGGCGGTACTCTGGAGCCTGAATCTTATTCAGCAGATGCTCTACTCGCAGAGCAAAGTTCTTTTCTCCAGGAGTCATTTCCAGCAGCAGGTCACTCTCCAGCCGATTGCGCCGCTCCAGCTTGTCGCCAATGACCAAGCCGCTACAGTGCTTGAGCACCGTCCAAACGCTGGGGTAGAAGTTTTTCGGCACGCGATTCACCGAGCCATCGAGCTGCCGCTTGCGCCACCAGTCTTCCTCCAGCGATTCCGCTTCCGGCAGCACCACCCACTCGATCGCCGCCTCCTGCTGCCGAACGTGCAGCGATTCCTGTCGGAACAGCGACTGGTCTAGTCCTTCATAGCCCACGAGGACCTGATGCAGGCGGGTTTGAATATCGTGAGGGCTAAGCTGCATCAGGTCCTCGTACGCCTCGTCTTGGGGCACGTCCCGTTCTCGCGCCAGTTCGCTAGTAATCAGCAGAATTAGAAATCCGACTCGCAGCGTCAGCAGCCCGTTGAACAACCGGGGTTCCGATTTGATCAGCAGACTCAGGTAGATCAGAATTTCTTGCGTCAGGACGCGATCGCGAATGTCTTCTCGGCAGAACTCGCGGATTTTGTCCATAATTTCGCTGGGAGTCAGGGGACGCGTGATCAGCGAGGCTTCGCTGTACGAGCGACCGACCGAAATTTGCTTTTGCCGCACCAGAATATCCGTAACGGCATCCGCCAAACTCATATCCATCTTGTCGTAGAGTCCAGCGACGCGGCGCACGATCGCCCACAGCTTCAGCTGTCCCGCCTTAGCGTAAAGCTCGTCCAGCAGTCGTGCTACGGTGACCACTTCGTCAGGCTGACCTAATCCTGTGTCAAAGTCGAAGCCCTGCAAACGGACGAGCGTACTCAGAAGCTCGACCTGCTCGTAGAGGTTGTTTGATTCGCGCAGGTTGGTCAGCAGTAGCTTAATGTTCGTTTCGCACTCCAGCGTAAATTCCTGCATGCTGCTGAGTGGTCCGCTGCGGTCAGGGTCAAACGCGAGATACATGCACTGCGGCGCCGCGTCCTGGACCGGGGACTGAGT
Organism: Leptolyngbya sp. FACHB-36; assembly: GCF_014695955.1. Taxonomy (GTDB): domain Bacteria; phylum Cyanobacteriota; class Cyanobacteriia; order Leptolyngbyales; family Leptolyngbyaceae; genus FACHB-36. The sequence continues at coordinate 5,649 of NZ_JACJPG010000254.1, forward strand.
GAACTTGAAGTCGTGCAGAAAGTCAATGCGCTCGGTCCCAGCCGTGAGCAGAAGTTGATTCAGTTGCCCTAGTCGCACTTGCACGCCGTTGCATAGGCCGGATTTGAGTTCCTGAATCAGCGTCAGCAGCGGTACCGCGTCTTCAGACCAGACATCATCTGCTTCCAGCATTGTGTGCGTTAGCAGCAGCGTCAACGTTGGGCGTCCAAGTTGGCTCCAGTGGCGCTGGATGTGTGCCAACTCTGCTCGAATTTGCGTGACTAAGAAATGCGGATCGAAGGTCAGGTAGAACTGCCGCGAGTCTAGAAGCGATGGCAGAAAGACGATCGCCTCCCCACAAACCCGAAACACTCTAGACGTCATGAGGCTGCGCAACCGTCGCTCTGGCCGCCCTGTCAGCCCCAGTCGATTATTGCGACCAATCTGGGCATAAACAGTCACTAGCTCTTTTGCCTGCCGCACCTGCACAGACTCCACCTGCGTTGGCGTTTGGCTGGCGATGCCATAGGCAGCCAGTTTCGCTTGCAGCGCATCGTCTTCTGCCAGCAGCGCCACCTGCACGAGAGGTTGGCGCTGCTGCCGAATGTGCAAATGCCGACCCAGCGGATCGATGTCGCCTACCGCTAGCAGCCCCTCGCTGAGCAGTTGTCCAAGCAGGTACAGGCTTTGCGCCCACACAAGCGGCAGGTTTTCGTTGGGCAGGCGCGGCTGGCTCTGCGGCGATCGTCGCTCTGCCTCGATCGCATCTTTGGGTACGTAGTACAGCTCTGGCAGCAGGTGAAGCCCCTCCCGCTCGACAGCGACGGCTTCTAGGCGTTGACGGTAAGCGTCGATTTGAGCCCGATCGCCCCGAAACACGCCATCCAGCAGCAGATACGTGAAAAATAGGGGCCATTCGCACTCGATGTGTTCAAACTGCTGGAGTTCCCACGGCTCGTAGTGCAGGCGACTGGTATCTTCGATCACGGTCTGGTGTCCATCCCGCAAAAAGCGCTTGCAGCCGTATTTGCCTTGCAGCTTCTGCACGATCGTGGTGCGGGTGCGATCGCACAAGTCCGCGTTTTCAACGGCAAATGCAGGATAGCCGATGACGCTGAGCAGCGCGGCATCGACTTCCTTGGAGCTAGACTCGCGAGGCAGCAAGGATTCTAGCGTAATGCGCGATCGGGCAATCTCGTCGGGCACTACGTGAATTACGGAGCCTTGCCCGCCTCGCACGCCGAATAGATCCAGCCCGTTCATAGCTTCGAGGGCTGCCTTTGCCATACCAACGGAACTGGCGTTGAGTTCCGGGTTGCCGTGGTTAATTTTTGCGCCCCGCTCCCAAATCCCATAGTCGGGCGTCCGATAAGCCCGCCCAATGTAGTAAACGAGGTTTTGAATGAAGTTCACCTCGTCGGTGGTGAAGATGATGTGCAGCCCGGATGCCGTCATTTGCGCCAGCATCAGCAAAAACAGCGAGGTTGCGTCGAGCTGCAGATGTCCCCACTCGTCATCGCCTACGACCGTTCCGCCCGTGTGCGTGTCGTACTTAGCGTGCAGAGCATCCAGCGGGGACTGGGTCGCTTTGAAGCGCTCTATTTTATGCATCTGCCGCATCATGGCAAACAGTAAGCCGCGCATGAGTTTGACGACGCTGTGCTCTAGCTCATAGGTGCGTCCGCGATCGTCATCAATCTTGCGATACGCCAACCCCAAACCCCATACGGCTAAAATGCTGTAGACGTTGTCGCGTACCCAAGCGTCGGTGTAGTCACCGTGGGCGTTGACGGCGGTACTGGCAGGCAGCAAGCCCGTGATCGGATTCTGCCGCGTCAAGATGATGGTGCGGATCTGCTCGTAGTAGTCATCCAACCGAATCCGAAGCTGAGTGATGTTCATCAACGTTGCCTGAAAGCGCGAGGGTACTTGCGGTAATGCTCTAATTATCTATCTTGAGCCAGAGGTAAGGGGACACTCAGTTCTAGAGTGCCTGACTACTCGTTCAGTTCCACGATCGCCTACAACGCAAACAAGGTCTGGAAGCTAGCTGAATCGCTCCTTTGGTCGTCGTTGGGTCAGAATGCTCATGACTCCTCCGGAGTTTAGTCTCGGTAGCAGCTTGCTCCACGTGTCGATGTAACTCATGGCCGTTTCGCATATGCTCTCAGGACTGCTGATGGTTAGAACGCGCCCTTCCTCTCACCAGTCAGAAGATTTAGTAATCAGGCAGCAGCGCACCCGGATCGATAGTAGCGTCCACAGAACCGCTTGAGATATTGGAATCTCCCATATTTCAGGTTCAGAAAATTCCAAAAATCCAGCAACCATGTCATTTTTCAGGAAAGTGGAAAATTATAGTGGTGCGATTTTGAATTTTATTCAAACAACATATTTTTACCTGCAAAAGCGGCTGTCCAAAGCCTTAAATCCAAAGCCTCAAACATTCCTCATCCTCTATGAAATACCACTACCGTCTCGCCTAGAATATCTCTAATTTTTCTTTCTTAATAAATTAGTTCTACTGCATATTGGGCGGCTTAGGAGGAACACAAGGTTGCAAAAAAAACGGTAGGGCAAGCTACCCTACCGCCACAGCAACGACTTTGCACCAACTTAAACTCTAGTCGATTCGATAATCCTTCGAGGCGTGAGCATGAGTCAAGCAGCGCTCAAGCAGCTCAACTCGGTGCAGATACAAAAATCGACGCGGGTTCAAAACGGTCTTGGACGTGAACACTGGCTGTTTGAGATACTGCCAGACTGGAAATTTAACGGATGGGTGGTTTAATTGCATGAGAAGCATTCCAAGTAGCAAGCGAGCAACACCGGGCATCAAACAACTATCAAACTCAAACAACTATCAAACAATAACGGTATGTCTGTCGATATAACGATGACAAACTACACGAGAAATCACTTGGTAAGGATTGCGGAATCTTTCTCCCCCTCAAGCGATCGCGTCTGTAATTTCATGGAGACCGTAGTACAACCGTGTGGTTATCGAGGTTGGGAGAGCAAGGACTCTGCCTGAGCCGTAGGCACCAGAACCCAACCTGCCTGATGCAGTCGCTGGAACGTTGCCCAGCCTTTAGAGCCACGCGGGATCGGGTAATCCGGCACGGCATACTGCGGAAAGGTGGTGTAGGGTCGCCACGGCTGGTGGGGAGCCGTCCGCAGGTGCAGAAGTTTGGTGCCATTGCTGCCTGTGGCGGATAGCCAGCACATTTGGTGTTGCATGGGATGCCTCTCATGGAGTCTGAGCGAATGGATTTGATCAGCATCTTGGCAAAGGGAGTAAGGTGAACGCGGTACCCAGACAGGTAATTTTGGGGAATCGGGAAGTAATGGTCTAGAATTTGCTCGCTCCGATGTCGTTGACGGAATTGCGAACTCGTTTGGTGATCGGCTGTCCGTAGCTAATGAGGAGGCTGAGGGCGTGTGTTTTCACGCGGTAGCCGTTTGCCACTGGCTGAAACTGCAAAAATGACACGTTCCAGCTAACGGGACAGAGCGTCCACGAGGCAGAAATTCCTTCCCGTATCAGGTTGGGACAAATTGTTTGCGGCAGGTAGGTAATGTCGATCGCATCGAAGCTCGACTGCTGAATTTTCGCTAGCACGGCTTGCCACTCATAAGCCAGCGGACCTGGAACCTGCATCTCATGCCGAACGAAGCTGGCACCGAGCAGCCACGTGAGTTTAGCGCAGATCCCTTCCAGACGAGGACGATCGCTCGCTAGCAGCAGGGCTTCCTCAGACGAAAGAATGGTGTTCTTTACAGGGAGCCAAAGCTCAAACGCTGTATAAGCATCGATAGGGATCGTTGTAAGCTTCAGGTTTAGCGACAACGTTGAGGGATTGGGCGCGATCGTTAGCTCAGCCGGAATCAACGATTCGGTCATCAACATGGAGGCTTCTCTGCAACGCAACGCTATATCGCTATTCCATCTCACGATGACCTGTTTCCGTAGAAATTGCGTACAGTAACGATAAAAAAATAGTGAAGCGGAGATGAAATCTCCAGGACATCCCGCAGAATGACTGCTGGTGCAGCGTTTGGCTATTTTCCTTCATTCCTTTCTTGGGTACCGAAGGATATATTTTCCTCAGAGAAAGCTTTCAGACTGCTTCCAGTTTCCTCGTTTGTGGGAGAGGGCTGTGATTGCGCTGCTTCAGGAAAGTTGCACCCAGCATTATTACCTACGACCTATTACCTACTTTTTGTGATGCACTTTAGAATCAAACTGCTGCTGAATCTCTGTTTACCAACCCTGGTACTATGCCCGAAACCGCTACTTTTCCTTCTAGTACGCAAATTCAAGCTGTCCAGACCTACATCAAACAAACCTGGAAAACGCTGGCTCGATCGCCCGAGCACATTCTGCAAGCTGCTCGCGATCCGAAGGTTGCTCACATCGATAGCGCCCAATGGCTGGTTTATATTTCCCCACAGGAAGATAAAGCTAAGATTCAGCACTCGCTAGAGCAGATGTTGGGTTCGGACGAATGGCGACGAATTGAATTGCGGGTGCTGCCTGCGGAAGCCGAACAGATTCAGGAGCACGGCTTGCTGTATCTACCGTACTCCTACGTGGTGCCGGGAGGACGGTTCAACGAAATGTACGGCTGGGACAGCTACTTCATTCAGTTGGGGCTACTGCGCGATGGCGAAATGGAGTTAGCCAAGTGCATGGTCGAGCAATTGCTGTACGAAATTGAGCACTACGGCATGGTGCTCAATGCCAATCGCACTTACATGCTGTCACGATCGCAGCCGCCCATGCTGACGCCAATGGTGCTGGCGCAGTATCAGCAAGTACCAGACCGGGAGTGGCTGCAATCGATTCTCCCGACGATCGAGCGCTACTACTACTACTGGAGCGTGCCGCCGCACTTGAACCCTGCCACTGGGCTGTCCCGCTTTTTCGCGCTGGGGAACGGTCCTGCGCCAGAAGTGCTGGTGGGAGAACGTGACGAAGACGGCAGAACCCATTACGATCGCGTGCGCGAATACTATCGCCAGTTTGAGGTGCCCGATTACGATCTCAGCCTGTACTACGACCGGGAGCAAGACTGCCTCACCGACTTGTTCTACAAAGGCGATCGATCAATGCGGGAATCAGGATTTGATATCTCCAATCGCTTTGGTCCATTTAGCGTCGATGTGATTCACTACGCGCCAGTTTGTCTCAATGTGCTGCTGTACAAGATGGAGCAAGACCTAGCACACATCCACACGATTTTAGGCAACGACAGCGGTGCGCAAAGCTGGCTCGATCGAGCTCAAGAGCGCCATCAGCGCATTGATCAGTTTCTGTGGGACGAGACAGCCGGATTGTACTTCGACTACAACTTCCAAACCGGAGTTCGTCGCCCTTACGAGTTTGCCACGACGTTCTATCCGCTCTGGGCAGGAATTGCGTCTCAGCAGCAAGCCGATCGTGTTGCACAAAATCTGGAACTATTTGAGGTTGAGGGTGGGTTGCTGACCAGCACCAAAGTCAGCGGCAATCAGTGGGACGCCCCGTTTGGTTGGGCACCGCTGCACCTGATTGCGGTACAAGGGCTACAGCGTTACGGTTACACCCAAGCGGCCCATCGCATTGCCCGCAAGTTTATTGCCATGCTGGTCAAGGAGTTTGAAGCCACAGGCACCTTAGTCGAAAAGTACGATGTCTGCCGCTGCTCCTCTAATGTGTCGGATGAAATTTTCTTTGGCTATAGCTCAAACGAAATCGGGTTCGGCTGGACGAACGGCGTCTTTCTGGAACTGCTGGCGCTGCTGCCAACGGAGTAGCTGATGTGTTGGTTTTTAGCCCGCCCTTCCCCTTTAACGAAAAGAGGGAGCGGTCCTTACTGCTGCTGACTTGCCAGTTACGGTTTCTCTGTAGAGCTTAAGATTGGCTCAAGATTTGGGTCAGCTATACGCTAAAGGCACAGAGTACGATAGAGCTATCCAAAAGCAGGATCTTCTCCCAGCTTCAGTCTTGAGTTGGAAAATAATTGACTGAGTTTGCGGCACAAGAGCGCTCCTGCTGATTTACTTTCTGCGGTCGAACGCTATGGCAGCCGAACAACAGGTTAGACAGTATCTCGCTTACTGGTTTCAATTGGGTAAGCCCGTGTTGCTCAACGGCGGTAAGGAGTCGATTCTGCCATGTCCGGTGATTCAGGGCGATCGCTACAGCGATGAGTTTGAAGCCTGCTGGAAGCGGCTGCGATCGCCGGAATCCGGTGACTCTTACTTGGAAGCCACAAGCTACACCATTAACGAACTGCTCAGTTCCGGGTGGGAAATTAGTCCTTGCTCTCGCTGCTCGATGCCTGTTCCGCTCAAGGCGATCGGGGTACCGTCGCTCGAATGCCCCTGCATCGATTTGCCAGGATGGCCCAACACCGAAATGCCTCAGCCAAGAGCGCCCATCAGCACGCAATCGCAGCTACAGAACATTCGCGATCGACTGCGGCAGGCAAGCCGCTAGTCATTGTTTGAAGGGCAGAAGTGAATTAACTGGTCAGCTAACTTACCACTGACCATTAGCTTTGTGCTGTTGCTAACTCCGTTGATTGACGGCGCGGAATTTCGTAAGCCCAGAAATCCGAGGCGAGGTCAGTGTTCGGAAAAATCGATCGCGCTTCCGCCAGCAAATCCTGCACATTCGTGGCATTTCCGGGTGCGTAGCGCGGGCTAAAGTGCGTCATAATCAGTCGCTTAGCCTGTGCTGCCAGTGCCGTCTGTGCTGCCATTGTCGAAGTCGAGTGGAGTCGCTGGTAGGCAAGCTCCGCGTCATGATGCGCAAACGTTGCTTCGTGAATTAGCACATCAGCATCCTGCGCCAGTTCCACCGCTGCGTCGCAAAAGATTGTATCGGTGCAGTACGCCAGCTTGCGTCCAATTTCCGTTGGACCACAGAGCAATGCCCCCGGGATCTGTCGTCCGTCCGGCAGCGTTACCACTTCGCCGCGCTTCAGCTTGCCGTAGAGTGGACCTGACGGAATGCCCATTGCCGCCGCACGCTTGGCATCAAAATGACCGGGGCGATCGTGCTCCGTAATCCGATAGCCGAAGGCAGGAACCCGATGCTTAAGCAAGTCACAGCTAACGGTAAATTCGCTGTCTTCGTACACAACGCCTGGGCGCACCGAATGCACTTTAACCGGATAGGAAAAGTGCGTTTGAGAATAGCGACGGGACGCTTTCAGATAGTCGTCTAGCTCAGGTGGACCGTAAATATCGATTCGCTGAGTATTGCCCGCCAGTCCACAGCTTGCCAGTAGCCCCATCAAGCCGAAAATGTGATCACCGTGCATGTGGGTGATAAAAATTCGGGCTAGTTGGCTGACGCGAAGATCGCTGCGAAGAATTTGGTGCTGGGTTCCTTCTCCACAGTCAAATAGCCAAAATTCCGCCCGCTGAGGAAGCCGTAGGGCAACACTGGAAACGTTGCGGCTTCGCGTCGGCACGCCTGAACTGGTTCCTAGAAACGTAATCTGCAAAACTCAGCAATCCATGTGAGATGTCCTGAACCTATGGTGGCATGGAGTAGGGAGGATGGGGATACAGGTTCACCTTACTGTGCTTTAACAAAGATTTAAAATTGTTAAGCACTCTACATCTAGGAGCATCAGTAGGATTCTGGCTCCTGTAGCAATACATCTAGTTAGGCTGCAAATATCTATCCATCGACAGGTGCCTCCATTAGGAACAAACTGACCTATAGTAGGCGACGTTGGCAGTAGATTCCCCTTAATGCCAGAATCAGCATTCAGTGCTGCTAGCTGGAGTCGGGGGAGCGCAACTAACCTGTGCTGTGCCACTGGCGACGGTAATGCCCTTTTATCTTGAGTGTCTGAACCTGCGAGGATTGCAACGATGACCTTGGTACGCTTGCTCAACTGGGTGCGATCGCCCCTGAAATCTGCACTGAATTTTGGAACCCGCAGTGGCTGGCTGTCGCTGCTGGTGTGGTTAGCCGCGATCTCCCCCGCGCATGCAGCGCTTGAACTGCGCATCGCGATCGAAGATGGAGTGAATCAAGTGACAGTGGGAAGCTCCACCAAAGCCGCAGTACTGGACGGGTCGGGGCGTCCACTGGGAGAAATTGCGGCAATGAATGCGTTTGTAGCGAAGCCAACGAGCGGCGGCGTGGCGCTTGACCAGTGGAAATCGGGGCAGATTTGGGTTCAGCCATCGGGCGACGGGTATGTCTACATCGGCAATCGCTGGTATCGGGGTAAAACGCTGGTAGTGCCTACCAGCAAAGGACTCACCGCCGTTAACTATGTCGATCTAGAGCATTATCTAGCAAGCGTGCTGGGCGGCGAGATGAGCGGCGGTTGGCCCCAAGAAGCCCTGAAAGCGCAGGCGGTAGCGGCACGATCGTATGCCCTGTACCAGCGACAGCGCGGCGCAAACAGCGTCTATGACTTGGGAGACACGGCGGCATGGCAGGTCTACGACGGGGTTGAGGATGAGTCTGTGGGCACGCAAATGGCGGTGAAAGCCACAGCGGGTCAGGTGCTCACCTACAACGG
>NZ_JACJPG010000255.1 GCF_014695955.1 Leptolyngbya sp. FACHB-36
GGCAACATTGCCAGAGTGGACGCCCGCGGCAACCCGCTTTCGTTTAGCGGTACCGGGCAGGACGATCTGACTACCGTATCGTTCACAGCTACACGAGATTTGCGCGATAACGCCGTCAATACTGCCAGTGGCTCTGTCCTAACCCTCAGCACTGAGCAGTCGATTCCGATCGGGCGTGGCAACATTCTCAGCAATCGCTTGCAGGCAAACTACGCCCAATTTATCCCGGTGGACCTGATCAAAGGCACTCAAGGGGATCAGCCGCAGGTGCTTGCCTTTAATGTTCAGGGCGGCACAACTGTTGGCGATTTGCCGCCCTACAGCGCCTACGTCCTGGGGGGACTCAATTCCGTGCGCGGCTACGAGAATGGCGACGTGGCTACGAGCCGCAGTTACCTTCAAGCTACGGCAGAGTATCGCTTTCCTATCTATCGCTTTATTGGCGGCGTTGCGTTCACGGATTTCGCCACCGACCTAGGGTCGAGCGACAGCGTCCTGGGTGAGCCAGGTGTGCAGCGCGGTAAACCGGGCAGCGGCTTTGGATATGGGGTCGGCTTACGGCTAAATTCGCCGATCGGCATTATCCGCGCCGATTTTGGCATCAACGACCAAGGTGGGAGTTTGCTGCGGTTCGGCTTCGGGCAGCGGTTTTAGTGGCGCTTAGCGCTTCGCTTGATTGCGCTGCGGCAACTGCTGATGCAGCGATCTCACCTGCTCCAGCCATGCGGTTAGCTCAGCGTCCCGCATTCGTCGCTTGTCAATTTTTGGCTGGAGAACGGCTTGCAGTTCGCTGGCAGGACGACCCGTCTGCTGTGTCCAAGCTTGCAGCAGCGCGTCGGTATCGATCGTGCTGCCGCCGAGTCCTAGCGCTTGCTGAATCTGGCGCTGCTCTTCTTTGCCCACCTCGTTGAGCACGAACTCGCTCCGTCCTGCCTTTTGCAGAACGCTGGCGAGCGCCTGGATGTAGGCTTCGCTGTTGTCGATCGTGGGAGCCACAAGCGGCGCAGGCGACCCAAAGCGGCGATTCTGCGCCCACACCAGCACCAGCAAAATGACTCCAGCCTGAATCAGGACGGGCACCAATGGCGTTTTTGCTAGATAGCCGACAAGGTTTCCCTCCTCTTCGGTGGCAACAGTTGCATCCTTGTAGCCGTGCAGGTATTCATCGACCCAGATGGCGCGGCTGTTTTGCTTTACTAACTGTGCCAGAAAGGCAAAATTTCCCGGCTCATCCTGGTAGGCATTGGCAGCAAGATGCAGCGTGGATGCCTGAATCAAGCGTCCTTTGCCGATCGTCTCCTGCCACACCACGGCACCGAAGCGATCGCCCAACAGCGATTGCGCCAACGTATCTGAGCGGCGTCGGGCAGTATCAATCGTGACGGTTCCCTGCTGGCTCGATTGATCGGTGCGGAAGGGCGCTTCAGTCACAGGTGCGCTCACTCCTAGCTGCACCAGAGTGTTGCCCTGCTCGATCCAGCGTTGCTCTGACTTATCTAGTGATCGAGCTAACTCAAGCTCCGGATTGATTTGTAGAAAGGTAACCCCTTGTTCGGTGAAGGCGTTAAACGATCGCTGCCAGCGCTGAATCGGTACGCCTTGCTGCTGCATATAGGCGTACCAGGCACCATAGCCGCTTGGCGCACGGCTGAATGTGGACCCGCTACCCAGCGGGCTGCTTCCTGGAGCAAAGACCAGCGTTAGCAGCACGATCGCCCCCAGCGCGATCGCGACTATCCAAATGCGCCGATTCCGCCGCATTACTCTGCCTCCTGACGTTCAAGCTGTTGATAAGCGCTTTGGCAGCGATCGAACGCCTCCGCCGAAATAGGCGCATCGCTGAAGCACAGTTGCTCGTGAGTGGCGATCAAGGTTTGGTAGGGTTGGGGGTGCGCTAGCTGCTGCACCAGTTGCAGGTACTCGCCATCGGTGCGGCTGCTCTGGTGCGCTATCCGCTTCGCGTCATTCAGCCGTTGCAGCATTGCCAGATATAGAGCGCGACAGGCTTCGCGATAGTTGCCTTGGCGCTGAAATGTCTGCGCCTGCTGGAGCCAGTTTGCGGCTGTCTGCTGCTCGGTTCTAGTCAAGCTCGACTGCCGTTGCAGGGGCGATCGCCGCTCCAGGTAAGGGCGCAGCAGCCAAAACAGTTGCCAGCCAAGCCATCCCACCAGCAGAGAAACAATAAGCCAAAACGCAATCTCGACAAAGTGAGGAGACACCGTAGGAAAAGGGGCTGAACCAAGACTTTTTCCCAGGCGCAGCTCGATCCACTCCCCGATACGCTGACTCAATTGCTGAAATTGCCAGTCGAGGTTGGTTCTCTGGAACGAATCGGTGCTCATAGACGTAGACGGAGAGTAGCCAATATCTGCTTGATATTAACTGGTTTGGTTCATTCTCACCTTTGCGGTTTGAAGCGCCTGCCGTACTTGCTCGAAGCCTGTGCCGCCGTAGCTGTTGCGGGCAGCAACGACTTGAGCAGGGGCGATCGCGGCATAAATGTCTGCTTCAAACGCCGGATGCAGCCGCTTCCACTCGTCCAGCGTTAAGTCTTTCAGCAGTTTGCCCTGCGACAGCGAGGTTTTGACCACTTTGCCAACCAGGTTGTAGGCTTCGCGGAACGGCACGCCCTTCGCTGCAAGATAGTCGGCAACGTCAGTAGCGTTGGAGAAATCCTCATTCACCGCGTCATGCAGACGCGCCGTGCGGAATTCCAGTCCTTCTTGCAGCAGGATTGTCATTGCCTCCAGGCACGCCCTCACGGTCGTCACGGCGTCGAATAGTGCTTCCTTGTCTTCCTGCAAATCCTTGTTGTACGCCAGCGGCAGACCCTTCATCAGCACTAACATCCCTTGCAGGTGCCCAAAGACTCTGCCTACTTTACCGCGCACCAGTTCCGGCACGTCGGGATTTTTCTTCTGCGGCATAATACTGGACCCAGTGGCGCAGCTATCCGTAAGCGTTACAAAGCTAAATTCCTGCGACGCCCAAAGGATGATTTCCTCGGATAGGCGGCTGAGGTGAACCATGATCAGGCTGGCAGCACAAAGGAACTCGATCGCAAAATCGCGATCGCTGACTCCATCCAAACTGTTGGCGTACACGTCGCCAAAGTCGAGTAGCTGCGCGGTGTAGTGGCGATCGATGGGAAAGGTAGTACCCGCCAGCGCCCCCGATCCAAGCGGTGAGACATTAACGCGCCGATGGATTTCTCCTAAGCGCTCCCAATCCCGCTGGGACATCTCAAAATACGCCAGCAGGTGATGCGCCAAACTTAACGGCTGCGCCCGCTGTAAGTGCGTGTAGCCCGGAATTAGCGTTTCAACGTGCTGGTCAGCCAGCGTCACCAGCACGGTTTGGAAGTCGCGGAGCTGAACGCGAATCTGCTGAATTTGATCGCGCAGATACAGGCGCGTGTCCGTTCCGACCTGATCGTTGCGCGATCGTGCCGTGTGCAGCTTCTTACCGACATCTCCAACGATCTCTGTTAGACGCCGCTCCACAGCAAAATGCACGTCCTCTGCCTCGACTCCCGGCGTGAAATACCCCTGACGGTATTCCTGCCGCACTTGCTCCAGTCCAGCTACCAGCTGCTCGCCTTCGTCCGAAGAAATAATTCCGGTGTGCGCCAGCATCCGAGCGTGTGCCTGAGAGCCGTTGATATCGTACTCAATCAGAGCAATGTCAAACTCGATGCTGGCGTTGAATCGGGCGATCGCAGGATGCAGCGCCGACTCAAATCGTTGGCTCCAGGTAGATGATGCAGGAGAAGCGTTACTCAAGGCGATCCTTTTTCGGTGCAGGTTTACCCAGTCATCCTACCGAGAATCGATCAACGGTAGTGGCATATTGGTTTACCGTTTAGCAAGTTCAACCGTAGCTTGTAAAGCTTCTGAATAAGTATCCGAGAATTAGCCCAATCAAAAATGCCCAAACCTGACCTGTCCTCACAAAGTTGTTGAACGCACGCTGCACGTCGCCTGCTAAATCCACTTCCAGAGGTTTATTTAACTGTGCGATATCTAGCGGCAGGTGCCAATGAATCGCTTGCAGCGTGTCTGTCCAGTGAGTCATTCCCACCATCCACGTCGATGCATCCTGCATCAAACCAATCAGCATGGAGGCTATCTCCCGTTGCACAAAGTAACCAGAATAGTTTAGTGCAGCTTGATTCGTTCTGAGCTTTAAGTTTTGAGTTAGATCTGTAAGACTTTTCAGTTGTCGGTCTTTAGTGGTCTCTTGTTGACATTGCAGTGGACCGTAGACGACGAACCGCTTTACTTGATCTGCATCACAATCAGCGTCATGTCATCAGAATTGCGGCTGGCGGGACCGATAAATCCTTGCACGCGATCGAACAAATATTCCAGAATCGCCTGTGGATCGGCGCAGCGCTGACACGCCCACTGGAACGCCTGCATCAGGTTTTCCTCATCGAAGCGATCGCCGTTTTGGTTGGCGGCATCGGTGAAGCCATCGGTGTAGTACATCAGCGTGTCGCCGGGTTGAAGCTGAACTTGCGCGTCGTGATACTGAGTATCCGCATCCAAGCCAATCAGCATTCCCAGCGTGTCCAACCGCCGAATCGATTTCGTTGACGCCTGCCACAA
>NZ_JACJPG010000256.1 GCF_014695955.1 Leptolyngbya sp. FACHB-36
TTTGGCTATGAGCCGCGAGGCAAGCCAGTGCTGAACTATCCACCGTGCCGATTTCAGTTCAATCTGTCGCATTCACAAGCCATGTTGCTGTGTGCAGTGACGATCGATCACCCAGTCGGTATCGATCTGGAATTCATCCGTTCCACAGCCGACCTAGAGCAGCTCACCGAGCGCTTCTTTCTACCGCAGGAGCACCGCACGATTCATGCTCTGCCACCAGAACAGCGTCTCTATGCATTTTTTCAGCACTGGACCAGTAAAGAAGCCGTGCTGAAGGCGCTGGGAGTGGGACTGGCAGATCTGGAATCGGTCGAGGTAGCGTTCACAAACGGAGTTGCCACACTGATGCGCTTGGGTGATGATACTGCCCCAGCTTGGCAGTTGCACTCATTCAGTCCGGCTCCTGACTGCCTCGCGGCAATCGCTGTTCAGGGCTCCTTAAAACCGATCGAGTTTTGGGACTGGCCACCAGTTTAACGGCGGCACAGGCAAAACCCTCTAACAGAATTTGACAGAACTACACTTCATACGAAAGGATGAATTAAAGTGTAAGAAGAGTACAGCGTGTTTAAAGCTATGTCTACACTTTAAAGCACGCTTTCCCCGGTGGTTCATCTCTCTAAGATTGCTTGCAGTGCCTTGATTCGTTGCTTGGTTTGAATCGCAACGTCTACAATCCAAGTTCTGCGACACACGAGCGATCGTTACGCGGCTGGATGACTCGACTGCTCTACTCTCTTGAAGTGATGACAGAATAGTGAGCATCAAGGCATTGAGGAAACTCTGAACCGAGAGATGCTGGGGAACGTTCGAACGCGCAACGCTAACCGAGTCATCCGCTGATTTTTCTCGATCGGCAGTGTGGAAGACCGTTGCAGGTAGTCCAGCCGTGATTATCGACGTGCTATTCCGGAATTGAGCAAACGAGGATTGACCGCTTCATGGAATTTTCGATCGCTGACTTACTAGCAAGCTTTACAGACGACAAACTGGTTGCTCCAAAAGCCTTAGAGAAGAAACTAGATTGCAACGACGCAACTAGTTTGCGCAAGCTACAAATCGCCCTGGATGCATTAGAGAAGATTGGCGTGCTGGCAAAAGACCGAGGACGCTATCGCCGCATGGGTGAAGAGGGCGTCGTTGAAGGAAAACTCCGCTGCTCCAGTAAAGGCTTTTGTTTTGCAATTCAGGATGTAGAAGGAGCCGAAGATGTCTACATTCGCGAGAGCCAACTGAACAACGCTTGGAACGGCGATCGGGTCTTGGTCAAAGTGACGAAGGAAGGCAGCCGCAAACGCAGCCCTGAAGGCGAGGTGCGGCTGATTATGGAGCGATCGAATCCGACGGTGTTGGCGCGGGTCAAGCAAGCAGAGGAAGGCTTTCGGGCGGTGCCGCTTGATGATCGACTGCTGTTTGAGTTGAACCTGCAGGCGAACGGACACGATTTAGAAGGGTCGGTCGACAAGCTGGTGCATGTGGAGGTGCTGCGCTACCCGCTGGGACAAAACCCACCTCAGGGTAAAATTGCTCAAGTTCTGGGAACAGACACGGACGCCTCAGACATTGACATCGTGTGCTGCAAACACGATTTGCCGCGATCGTTCTCCGAAGTAGTGCTAACGGCAGCAAAGGAGCTATCGAGTCGCGTTGGCAAGACTGAGCTAAACCAGCGGGTAGACCTGCGTGGCTTAACCACAATTACGCTGAAAGCCGACAGCGACGAGGCGGCAGACAGTCGCGACGACGCGATTACCTTGGAGAAGACCGACACCGGACACTGGCGCTTAGGGATTCACATTGCGGATGTAGCGCACTACGTCGGGGCGGATTCGGCGATCGATCGGGAAGCCCGCAGGCGAGGCACCTCGGTGTATCTGGGCGATGTCGTGATTCCGATGCTGCCCGATGCCATCTCCGGTGATCTGTGTGCGTTTCAGGTGGGGAAGGACCGCCTTGCTGTTTCGGTGCTGGTGACGCTGGATGCGGAAGGACAACTCGTGGAGTACGAGATTCAGCCGACGGTGATTCAGGTGGATCACCAACTCAGCTACGAGCAGGCGCAGGCGATTTTGGAGCGCTCAAACGGCGCAAGTAGCGTTGACATCAATGCGTTTGGGCCCATTTTTGAGCTATTGGATCAGCTATCGGAGTTGAGCCACGCCCTAAAAGAACAGCGCCGCAAGCGAGGAGCGTTTGAACTCAACCTGCCAGAAAAGCCGATCGCAAACGGCGATGATGCCTTGTTCACGCCGAAGTTCCACTACGACGACGAAGGCGCACTCAGCGCAATGGTCGTGACGCCCTCTGTGCCTACGCACGCGATGATCGCGGAAGTGATGCTGCTGGCAAACCATATCGTTGCCGAGCATATTCAGGCGCTCGGGGTGCCTGGGCTCTACCGCGTCCATCCCAGTCCCGACCCGGACGACGTACAGGAATTGATGAAGCTGGCGGCAAACATGGAGATTGAACTGCACTTAGAGCAGGAAGACAGCGTGCGCCCCCAAGACTACCAGCAGTTCACCCAGAAGTTTGCCGAGTCTGACGCGGAGCGAGTGTTGACCTACCTGCTGCTGGAGACGCTAAAGCCTGCGTTCTACAGCACTACGCCGAAGTCTCACTTTGGATTGGCGCTAGAGCAGGGCTACACGCACTTCACGTCTCCAGTGCGACGCTACCCCGATCTGCTGATCCAGCGCGTGCTTCACGCGGTATTTGACGAAGGGCGCGATCGCAAATCCACTCGATCAAAAGAAACGGTCAATCTACGTCACAGCTCCAGTCACGGTAATATTACCTGGAATGTGTTGCCGCCGGAGATTCAGCAAGAGCTTGAATCCTACTTTGCCTCGGTGGTGGTGCATTTGAGCGAACGCGAGAAAGTTGCTCAAGAAGCTGAGCAGGACTTGGAAGGCTTGAAGAAAGCCGAACTGATGCGGGAGCGCACAGGCGAAATTTTCCACGGGCTGATTACGGGCGTGCAGTCCTACGGACTGTTTGTGGAGATCGAAGAGCTGTTGGTCGAGGGACTCGTCCACGTCAGTTCGCTCAAGGACGATTGGTACGAGTACCGATCGCGCCAGCAAACGCTGGTTGGGCGCAAGAACCGCAAGCAGTATCGTTTGGGCGATCGCATCGAAGTTCAAGTGAAAAGTGTGGACTACTATCGCCAGCAGATTGACTTGATCTCGCTGGGCGGCGGCAGCGAAGCCGTAGATGAGGCAGAACCGGATGATGCACCTGATGCAGCAGAGATGGATGCAGAACCGATAGATTAGAGAGGTCCGCTGAACTGCTGCAATTTGGTCCACGCATCTATGCCGTTCGAGAACTCGAAAGACTTTGAGAAGGTGGTTGCTCTGCTGCTAACGAAAGCAGGTTGGACCGTCAAACTGCCTCCTGCCAACACGAAAGGCTACGACATCGAAGCCAGCAAGGGCGGTGAAGTTGTCGCAATTCAGGTGAAGAACTACAAAGCGCCTGTGCGAGTTCCCCAGCTAGCGCAGTTTCTAGAGTTTCTAGATTTGCCGATCGCTGCCCGCTTCACCCGCGGATTTTTCATTACCTCCAGCGGCTTTTCGCAGCCTGCGCTGACCTACTTTGCTCAAGAGCAGCACCCAAAAGCTCGACTGGCAGTGATTAAAGACAAAGAGGGCAAGGTGGAGTGGATCAGTCGCGGTCATGGGACACCACCGCCACCCCCGCGCCGAGAACCTCTGTATCTTGGTGTCTTCACAAGCAAAGGTGGCGTTGGAAAAACGACGGTGAGCGCTCATTTGGCGGGTGCTTTTGCCCTGTCCGGCTATGATGTCGCGCTGATCGATTTGGACCCGCAGAAGAATTTGACCACGCTGCTAGGGGAGGGGATCAAGCTACCCGGCAGCAAAACTCGACCCGGCAGCACGGTCACTATTTACAACGCGAATGAATGGGAACCAGACAATCCATTCGATGAAAAAATTATCGTTTGCGACTGCTCACCTGTATTTGAAAAGAATCCTCGTGAACTGGTTGAGCGTTTTTCTTACTGTCTAATTCCAACAACGCTGAATCCGTTGGGGCTGAACAAAAACGGGTATGTGATTCGTCAAACTCTGGAATTGATTCGTCGCTTCAATAAAACTGCTTACCTGTTTGTGCTGATCAACAATTATTTTGAGGACGAAACTCGTCGAAGCGACGTGCTGAAAGAGCAGTATCACCGCTACTTCGCGGAACTCTCGCAGCACGATTCGCGCTTCAAGTTCATTGATCCCGATGAAGTTGCCATCCGCAATAGTCGCCAGCTTTTCTACTGGGGCTACCACATTTACAACGGTGAGGCGAATCAATTGGCGTTTAACTCGATCGGCGGACGCTGCCTGCCCAAAACCGACTTCCTCAACTTGCTGGACTACCTGGAAGCGCATTCCACGATCGCGGATTTAAAGCAGTCCTGAGAGTTTATGGTTGCGTGTTTGCTGTATCCAATCACACAGCGGATTTCATGTGAATACACCCCAAATGATAGGGTGGTCCACCTACAGCAGGGAATGAGCGCTGCTCCGTCATCCGTACAGAAGTAAGGTAATTGTTCATTTCATAACAATTTGCTAAAAAGCTGATGAAGCTAGCGTCGATCGCGTGGAATCCCGATAGCGCTAGATGTACCCTCGTGTCGGAAGCGTCGATCGAGGGTTGTCTCATGTCTCGCGTGATGGCTAGTGTCGCTGCATTACTGCTATTTGGGTGCGCCGAGGTGCGCCTGCCACTGGTAACAAGATCATCCACCAGTGGAAACCTGCAATTTCAGGTACGGGCGGAACCAATGCCTGGAGCCTACACCCTTAACGGCACCACTGATTTGCCCGATCAGAAATTCATCCGAGTCGCAGCAGTGCGCTATCTGTATCCCAGCAGCGAAGCCTCGCGCAAACTCGACTCCAAGCCGACCTACTCCGTGCTGGCGTACCAGACCGTACCAGTGACCAATGGAAAATGGCAGACAACGCTGAAGCTATGGCAAGTTGCGCCCGATGGTCGCTTTCAGGAAGCGTGGCAGATTAGCCAGTCGCAGATGGGACTATCGCTGCGATCGCAGCCCGAAGTAGTATTTGTTGCAACGCTGCCGCCCAGCAGTCGAGCAGATGCGCTACAAGCCATTGAGCAAGAGCTACAAAAACAGGGGAAAACGCTGGAAGCCGGACTTGTTCGCACGACCACCGATGGTCAACGCTTTGTGCAGGCAGCAGAGACGATCGCCGTTGCCCTTCCTACCGGGGGAACCACGCGACCATCGCCCAAAGTTGAAGACATTAACGGCGGCTGGGGGAATCGATTCCTGATGCCCGAAGAGCCGCAGAACCCGTACAAGCTAGAACCGCCGAGCGATCGTCGCACCACGGCAAAACCCGCGCAGGACGAGTTCATGCGATAGCAGAGGGATGCCAGACTACAAGAATGCCTTTACTTGATGACTTCACTGCGGCGATTACTCGGGATTAACTTTGCCAAGATAAAGTAGAGAACGGCAGCAGCAATAATGCCATTGATCGGCTTAATGCCCGATGAGTAGTAGGCGATCGCGGAGGCTACAACATAGGCAATAACGCCAGCCCAGTTAAACGCAGGCTGAGGCTCCTCTAGCGCCGGAAACTGTCCGCGTCGATACAGCCAGTAATCTGCCATGATCACACCTCCGATCGGCGGAATGAACGTTCCCAGCAAGATTAAAAAGCCGATGAACTGTTTGCTTTCGTAGATGCCACCCCAGGTTAGAGCCAGGGCGATCGTCGCGCCGATTAAGACAAAGAACGTCCGCTTCTTCGTGCGGAACATGTGGCAAAACGCGATCGAAAACGCGTAAATGGTGTTGTCCTGAGTGCTCCACATGTTGAGGAACAGCAGGATAAATCCGGGAATCAGCAATCCCTGCTTCGCCATCACCGACACCATATCAAAGTCCTGATACACCAATGCGCTGAACGCGCCACCAAACACGACAAACCCGTTTGCAATAAAAAAGGCAGCTAGGGTTGCCAGGGTTGCCGTGCGGGGGGAGTTGGCGAAGCGGCTCCAATTGGTTGCCTGCGTGCCGCCTGAAATGAACGTTCCCACAATGATCGTTAACGCAGCACCGATATCCAGTTGTGCTGTTGGTTGGATTGCTTGAGCACCTGCAAATCCACCTGCTTGACTTGCTGCAATCGACAGGCTCCACAGCATCAAAACAATAATGGCAGGAACGGCAATGCGGCTGTACCAGTCCATCGCGCGGTAGCCAATATACGCGGTTATACAAAAGAAATACGTGAAGAATAGAACGATCGCCCAATTCCAGGAGGTGGGTACACCCGCCAGCTTATTCAGTAGATCCGCGATTAGTCCGGACCCCCACGCATACCAACCGATTTGGGTGAATCCAAGAATAAAATCTACCCAGCGAGAACCCACACTGCCAAAGCTCGATCGCGCCATCAATACGGTAGAGAGCCCAGTTTTGGAGGCAATATAGCCGAGTGCCGCCGCGTAGCCTCCCAGAATCAGGTTCCCCACAACTAACAGCACAACTAAGTCTGGAAAAAATCGGAAGGCAGGACCAACTAACCCGCCTGCGAAAAAGGTTCCTGAGTAGAGGGTAAAGCCCAGCAGCATGAACGCCATCGACAGCAGCGATCGCCGTGCCTCCGCTGGTACCGCCGTTAATGGATAGTCTTCACTCGCTTGCGACTCAACAACCGTTTGTGACTCACCAACCGCGCTCATGCTTTCATGCCCCTTCACGAATTTAGCCACTCGATGAAGAGTATTCTGAGCCGGAAGCGAATCAACAAACGGTATTCTAAGCCACTATCCGAGCAGCAATCGCCCGATCAGCTACTGCAAATCTGTGTGCAACTGCTGACGCGCTTGATCCAGCGCCTCAGGCAGCTTGCTGGCATCGCGTCCACCCGCCTGCGCTAGATTCGGGCGTCCACCGCCGCCGCCACCGCAGAGTTTGGCGATCGCGCCAATGAACTTGCCTGCCTGCACTCCTTTTTGAATCACGGCTGGACTGAACGCCGCAACCAGGCTGACCTTATCTGCCGCAGGTGCCGACCCCAGCACGACCGCTCCGTTCTTCAACTTCTGCTGAAGCTGTTCGGCAGCCGTCTTCAGCGCATCTGGATCGGCATCGTCCATTGAGGCGACCAGAACCTGAAACTCTCCAACCGCCTCCGCCGCGTCGAGTAGCTGCGTTGCTTTTGCTAGCGCTAGCTGGCTCTTGACCGTTTCAAGCTGCTTCTGCGTCGTTTTCAGCTCTGTTTGCAGCGTCGTGATGCGATCGACCACCTCTTCCGGCTTCACCTTGAAGCGATCGCTCAACTCTTTTACCACGCCATCGCGCAGATTCAGGTACTCCAGCACGGCTGGACCCGCAACCGCTTCGATGCGGCGAATCCCAGCGGCAACGCCCGTTTCCGACACGATTTTGAATAGCCCAATCTCCGCCGTGTTGGCTACATGGGTGCCACCACACAGCTCCATCGACACGCCCGGAAAGTCCAGCACGCGAACTTCGCTGCTGTACTTTTCACCAAACATAGCAATCGCGCCGCGTGCCTTTGCGTCTGCCAACGGCATCACCGAAATTTGCGCCGCGTGAGCTTCGGCAATCCAGGTGTTGACCTGATCCTCGACCTGCTGCACTTCTTCGGGTGTCAGGGCGCGGGGGCAGTTGAAATCGAAGCGGAGGCGATCGAAGGCAACTAGCGACCCCGCCTGAGAAATGTTGTCGTCCACAATCCGTTTCAGAGCCGCTTGCAGCAGATGAGTTGCAGTGTGATGCGCTTGAACGCGACGACGGCAGGCGAGGTCAATCTGCGCCACCACCGAGTCACCCACATGCAGCGTGCCTCGCTCGATCCGCCCAAAGTGGACGAAAAAGGCAGATTCTTTTTTCACATCTTCAACCCGGACGAGCACGTTATCACCGGAGAGATAACCCCGATCGCCAATCTGCCCACCCGATTCGGCATAGAACGGAGTTTGATCTAAAACGACCTGCACCTCGCTACCCGCCTCTGCCTGCTGCACCGATTTGCCATCCATCATTAGCACTTGCAGGACTGCATCCGACGAGGATCGCGTGTAGCCCAAAAACTCGGTTTGCTCGATGTGGTCTGCGAGTCTATCTAGGGTGCTCTGCGCCGTCAAATCTACGGTTTCGTGCGCTTGCTGCGATCGAATCCGCTGCTTTTCCATCTCCGCTTCAAACCCGCCCGCATCCACAGTCAGGTTCTTCTCAGCGGCAATTTCCTGCGTTAGCTCCAGCGGAAACCCATAGGTGTCGAATAATTTGAAGGCGTCGGTGCCAGAAAGCTGTCCACCTGGACCGACCTGCTCAATAATGTCGGAGAGAATGCGCTCACCACGATCGAGCGTCTTCAAAAAGCTAACTTCCTCGCGCTGCAACGATACCTTGATCACGCGTTCCATCTTGCGCACATTGGGATAGGCAGATTCCCCCAGCGCAATCGCCATTTCTGCCACGATCGGCGTAAACTCTCGTTCAATTCCAATCAGGCGACCGTAGCGAATCACACGCCGAATCAGCCGTCGCAGCACATAGCCGCGTCCCTCATTCGACGCCACAATGCCATCCGCAAGCATGTGCACCACGGCGCGGGTGTGGTCACCAATCACTTTCAGCGCGACCTGAGTGGCTTCGTCAGCCGTAGCATAGTCTACATTGGCGATCGCCGCTGCCTTTTCGATGATCGGGAAAATTAGATCCGTTTCGTAGTTGTTGGGCACCTGCTGGAGAATCTGCGCCATTCGATCCAGCCCCATTCCGGTGTCGATGTTCTGGCTGGCTAGCGGCGTCAAGTTGCCCTCCGCATCGCGGTTGTACTGCATGAACACCAGATTGTAGAACTCCAGGAAGCGCGAATCGTCTTCCAGGTCGATCGCGTCGTCGCCCAGTTCTGGCTTGAAGTCGTAGTAGATTTCGGAGCAAGGACCACAGGGACCCGTGGGACCCGACACCCAAAAATTGTCCTTTTCGCCCATGCGCTGAATCCGGTGTGCCGGAATGCCGATCTCGTCGCGCCAGAGGGCAAACGCCTCATCGTCGTCCTCGAACACGCTGACAACCAGACGCTCTGGCGGCAGTCCGAAGACCTTCGTTGATAGTTCCCATGCCCACGCGATCGCCTGCGACTTAAAGTAGTCCCCAAAGCTAAAGTTGCCCAGCATCTCGAAGAACGTGTGGTGGCGGGCGGTGCGTCCAACGTTTTCGATGTCGTTGGTGCGGATGCACTTCTGCGACGTAGTGGCGCGGGGAAACTCCGCAGGGCGCTGTCCCAGAAAGATCGGCTTGAACGGCAGCATTCCGGCGATCGTCAGCAGCACGGTCGGATCTTCCGGCACAAGCGAGGCGCTGGGAAGGACCTCATGTTCTCTTACAGCATAAAAGTCGAGAAACGCTTGCCGAATATCTGCGCCAGTCTTGGGGATAGCCATGATCATCGAAGGGGAAAGTCTCTCCTTTAATAATGCCCTAGGATTGGGGGAGTCAGGGAGATGATTACCGCCGAGGCAGCGCGGAAGAACATTAGCTG
The DNA here is from genome assembly GCF_014695955.1 of Leptolyngbya sp. FACHB-36. Classification (GTDB taxonomy): domain Bacteria; phylum Cyanobacteriota; class Cyanobacteriia; order Leptolyngbyales; family Leptolyngbyaceae; genus FACHB-36. The sequence goes on from NZ_JACJPG010000256.1 coordinate 9,582, forward strand.
ATTCCAAGCAAGCGGCAGTTCACCTCCAAGATGGAGCAGAACAGGCTTGCTTGGGGCGGTGACAACTGTTGCTTCACGACATCCTGCATGACTTCATACGTGATGCGGCAGCTCCGCTGAGCACCGAACGCTTTCATGACAGTTTGCAGCCAGAATAGGAGCCGTTCACATAGCGTGTCGGGGTCGTTCAGCAGTAGAGCAACGGCGGAGTATCGCAGGACGAGAATCGTATCCCGCTTCCATTTAGCGCTGATATCTTCGCTGCCATTCATGAACAGGTTAGGATCGATCGATCGCATTTTGGCGTAGACGCGCTGGACGATCTCCGCTTCAACGTCTTGCAGTCGTTGATAGGTCTGTAGCCGCAGACTATACGTTTTCATATAGTCGTCAATGAACTGAAGTTCTTCGTCGGTGGCATAGCGCCCATCAGCAGCGCGGCTTAACCTTTCTAGCTGACTCAGCATTGGAAATTTTGCAGGGTAAACGGCTCGCTTAGTGTACCCACGATTGCCTAGGCGCTTAGGGGCAACCGGTAGTAGGTAACGTAACCAGTAGTACCACCAACTGCCTCAATCAAACATCACTCGAATGTGAGAAGTACTCGTTCATGCTGAAGCTGGTTGTGTCTTCAATTTGCCGCATCATTGATCGCGTAATCAGCTTTCCCGCCTCTACAAGCACCTGTCCAGTCAACGGGTGCAGCAAGTCTTGCTCAGCGCGCCGCCCAATCAGATCTTCAATATCCTTTAAAGAGTTGATGTACATTCCAGGCGGTAGCTCAACCACGACGCCATTGGACAGCACCCGCGCCTGACACGCCAATCGAGAATTCGGCTTGCAGGAGGTAATGACTTCCAGAGTCCGCTGCTCTCGGCGGTTAATCGGTGAAAGGGCTTGCATCCCGTGATTAACGTACACGTGGCAAGTTGCACACATGCCCCGACCGCCGCACTCTCTTAGCACGTCTAAGTCTTTGTTAATCAGCACTGAGAGCAGGTTGCCATTGGTCTGGATCGACGTATCTTGGGCGATCGGTTCAAGCCGGACAGTTTTAGCCATGAGAAGCTCCTAAACAAGCAAGGGACAAAACGGGTTCGGTCAAATTTACCCCAGCAGTAGCGCTTTATGTTCTGGGCTGAGTGGGCTGTGCTCAACCAGGGACGGAAACGTGCGGACAACCTGAGCACAGCGCTGAATAAAGGCAGCAACCCACTCGCGAATCCACTGAAGCTCTTGAGGTTTGAGCGAATCAACCAGCAGGCTGGACTCCATGACGCTGAACTGGGCGGAGCGATCCACCAGGAAGTTGTTCAGCCACTCGTGATCTGGACTCGTAGATTTCCAGTAGTTCGCAACCACTCGGACGCCCAGGTAATTCAGCGTAAACCTACTGAGATGATTGAGCGCCTCAATGACGTCTGCCAGCGTTGCAGCCGAGTTGGGTGGCGCGGCTAGAGGCAGCTCGAGCGTGGGCGGCAAGTCAACGGGTGGGGGAACGGGGGGAATGGCTTTGACAGGCGGGTCTTCAGTCGCTAGCGTGGGAGGGTCGTTGGCGATCGCTGGCTTATGAGCCTTCTCAGCAGATGCCGCTGCCTTGGAATACTCTAGGTCAGGGTAGGTAATGGTCCCAGCGACTAATCGAAATGTGGCGATCGCATTCGTAAGGTCGTCATGAAGCGCCGCTTTTAAATTTTTAATAGTTTTTAGATAATCTGGATAGACTAAATCATTCCGAGTTAGAACCAGCAGAATAATTCCGTGTGACAGCTTATAAATGTGAACCTGTTGCCCAGTAAATTGAAATTCAAAGGACTCAAACCCATCTGGAATAGTTTCGATAACCTGCAAGATTCCCTGAGCCAGCGCCTCTTTCTGCTGAAAATTCAGGGTGCGATCAACCCCGAAGAAGTAGGGTCGAGAACGTCCATCCATTAGGGCAATCCCGACAATTCCTGGTAGATTCAGAAAATCTTGAATAACCTCCTGCTTCATAAATTTAATTTACGTTTCTACACAATACATGCCACACGATTGCTGGAGACTGGACTTAAGCGGTTTACCGTGTCTCCAGTGCTAGAAGCCCCCCAATTTGCACTCACTTATCAAATCCATACGTCCATCCATCGTTGTACATTCGTTCAGGCTCCTTCCATTTTGCAGGTTTAGCTCTATGTCTGACCTTCCTTTTACTCTGGATCAACTCCGAATTCTCAAAGCGATCGCTGCCGAGGGGAGCTTCAAGCGCGCTGCGGATAGCTTGTATGTATCACAGCCTGCGGTTAGCTTACAGGTACAGAACCTAGAGCGCCAGTTGGATGTTCCCCTGTTTGACCGAGGCGGCAGACGGGCGCAGTTAACTGAAGCGGGACATCTCCTTTTAAGCTATGGCGAGAAAATTCTAACGCTGTGTCAGGAAACGTGTCGGGCGATCGAAGACTTGCAAAATCTTCAGGGCGGCACGCTGATTATTGGAGCCAGCCAAACGACTGGAACCTACCTACTGCCGCGCATGATTGGACTGTTCCGGCAGAAATATCCCGATGTAGCCGTGCAGCTACACGTTCATTCAACCCGTCGAACCTCCTGGAGCGTGGCGAATGGACAAATCGACTTAGCAATTATTGGAGGCGAAATTTCCCCAGAACTGCAAGACTCTTTAGAGATTATTCCCTATGCTGAAGATGAACTTGCACTGATTCTTCCGGTCTTTCACCCTCTGGCAAAGATTGACACCATTCAGAAGGACGACCTGTATAAGCTTCAATTCATCGCGTTAGATTCCCAATCAACGATTCGCAAGGTGATCGACCAGGTGCTTGCTCGCTGTGGAATTGAAACTCGCCGCCTCAAGGTAGAGATGGAGCTAAACTCGATCGAGGCTATCAAGAACGCAGTACAGTCGGGCTTGGGGGCTGCGTTTGTTTCGACGACGGCGATCGAAAAAGAACTCCAGATGGGCATGCTGCACCGAGCAAAAATTCATGAGGTCGTCGTCAAGCGGATGCTGTCAGTGATCATCAATCCAAACCGCTACCGCTCCAAAGCCGCTGAAGCCTTTTGTAAAGATGTTTTGCCCCAGTTTGCGTCACTTCATACGGGTGCGATCGAGCATTTTCCTACCGAGCCGACCGAGCGACTAAAGCCCGTCGCGTCCGTCAGCAGTCGTTTCGTCACGCCAGACGTTGAACCTTAACGCGCATGGACCTCTACTGCACTCGTCCTGGTTGTCCCAGACCCATTAACGTTTACCCGGATCTGGACAATCCTGCCACATTGAGAACAGTGCAGCAGAAATACTGCACCGCCTGTGGAATGCCGCTAATTCTGAGGGGGCGGTATCTACCCGCTCGTCTCCTAGGGCAAGGAGGGTTTGGCGCAGCGTTTCTAGCGCGCGATCGTGACATGATTAAGCTGCCACAGCGCGTGGTCAAGCAGTTCCTACCTTCAGGTAATCTCAACGCGGCACAGCTTGAAATTGCCCAAAACCTGTTTGAGCGCGAAGCTGAAGTTCTGGCAGAGTTGGGAAACACGCATCCGCTGATTCCTGATCTATTCGCCTTCTTTGAGTTGACCGTAGATAGTCTGCAACCGGGAAAACACGATAAGTTTTTCTACTTAGTACAGGAATTTATCGACGGGCAAACGATGGAGGAAATTCTAGAGCGCAATGGTCCACTTTCTGAAACAGAGGTGCGATCGATGCTGAAGGAAGTCCTAGAGATCCTCACGTTTGTTCATGAGCACGGCTCAATCCATCGTGACATCAAGCCCTCTAACATCATGCAGCACCGCAACGGGCGGTTTTACCTGCTCGATTTTGGTGCGGTGAAGCAGGCAACCAAAGCTGGGACGCCCAACAAATCCACAGGCATCTACTCGCTGGGATTTGCGCCACCCGAACAGGTTTCCGGCGGGCAGGTCTATCCCTCCACCGATCTATATGCGCTGGCAGTGACGTGCTTGACGCTGCTGACGGGCAAAGAGCCGAATGATTTGTTCGACTCGTACCGCAACACCTGGGCTTGGAAATCGCACGTTGCTCAGGTTAGCCCTGCCTTCGCGGTCGTGCTCGATCGTATGTTGGTAGCATCGCCCAGCCAGCGGTACCAATCGGCTGCCGACGCTTTAGAAGCCCTAAAACCTCGCTCTGCCCCGCCTCCTGTCTCACCCCCAGTTCCGCCTGTCCCATCTGCCTCCGCTCCCCCCTCGCCTGCGGTTCCTCGCCCCCCACTTCCCACTCCACCCGCTCCCTCACCGAAGTCCGCTCCTCCTGCTTCTTCTGCTCCTCAACGCCCAGCGATCGCCCCGTTCTCCACGTTGGAACTGATTAGCGAAGCCGCCTTTACTGGCTTTGAAGCGGGCTTACTCGCGATCGCGCTGTTCAGTTTGCCAATTCCTTCAGTGGCGAGTGCTGGATTGTGGCTGTTTCTGTCTGCTGGACTCGTGTTTGCCCAATCGCGACGCGCCATTGAAGGCAAGGATTTGCCAATTATTGCGGGGGTAACGCTGGCGATCGTGGTCGGGTTTCCGCTGCTGCGGAGTTTTGTTGCGACGGGTACCAATCCGATCGTGGCAGTTCTGCTAGCAGCGACGGGTGGAAATCTGATTCTGGCGGTTGTAGCGCTGGCAGTCTTCACAGGCTTGGTCGCTGTTGCCATTACGACCCTCTTCCGCCTGATCTACAAAATTCTCTCCACCTTTCTGTGATGATCGCGGCATCTTTGCTCCTCGGCAGCTCATTTCCCCTGATGCCTGTACGGAACTGATGCGATCGATCGTGTGGCTACTCGTGCAGAGTCGCAATTTCGTTCTGCATCAAATAGTTTATTTCGCAACATTAACGACTACAAACGCTAGCAGAGCCGGAGCGATCGTCTGCTCCCTACTCCTGAATATTCACACCTGCTCTGCCTGAAGCGACCTGCTAGTGGTCAAAACACGACAGCCTTGATAAACCTTAAGTAGCAGGTTTGACGCAAGCCATGTCTCCTAAGAACGAAACTGCAACGTTGATTTTGACTTTGTTGCTAACGGCTGGAGTGGTCGGTGGTGGGGTATGGTGGTTGTCCAATCGCCCCGGATCGGATTTGAGTCG
>NZ_JACJPG010000257.1 GCF_014695955.1 Leptolyngbya sp. FACHB-36
ACATACAGCCCGCCAACGCCTTCGGGTCCGCACCACCACTTGTGTCCCGTGAAGGCGTAAAAGTCAGCTTCTAGCTGAGTCAGGTTCAGCGGCAGCACACCCACAGATTGGGCAGCATCTACCAGTACGCGTACCGGACGAGTGCGGTTGTAGCTGTGGCAGGCAGCGACGATCTCTGCCATTGGCAAGACTTGCCCCGTGTTCCACAAAATGTGGCTAAGCACAACGAGACGAGTACTCGATCGCAGTCCCCGCGCTACCACCTCCACTGGATCGCCCTCATTCAGCGTTGCCTTCAGCGGGCAGGTAGAAACCTCAACGCCAAACCGCCGCTGAATCTCCTGCGCGGCGGCAATGATGCCGGGATGCTCGCAGTCCGACAGCAGCAAATGATCGCCAAATCGCCAGTCGATGCCCCACAGCGCAATGTTGCAGCCAACGGATACATCTTCAGTCAGGGTGATCGTTGTGGGAGGCGCGCCGAGTTCAGCCGCGATCGCGGCTCGCGTGCGCTCTCCTTCTTCTGTCACCCACGCATTCACCTTGCGAGAGAAGGGACCCGACTGCTGAATCCGCTGAAATGACTGCTGAATCGCGGCGATCGCGGTGTCGGGCATGGGTCCCTGTCCCCCATAGTTGAAATAAGCTTTGTCCTGTAAGCCCGGAAACTGGTGGCGGTAGGAGTCGAGGGAGGGAGTGGTAGAGGAACCCGTAGTCATGGAAGTCGTAAGGGATAGCAAAGCTTCTGCATTCTACCAGGCGGGTTTTAAGCAATTTAGGTAGTGTTTATCGCAAATTCATACTTTTAGCGATGCTCATTTAAAAACCTTTGAGTAAAATTTGGGGTGTGTTGCGATTCACCCAGCGAGGATAGGTATGGAGAAGCGTCGAAAACAACCGCGACCCAGCGTTCGCGAGGCGTCTCCGCAGGAGAATCACCTGCTTCCGGCAGGCAAGACGCAGCAGCTAACGGCGCAGGCGTTGGTTCAAGTGCTAGAGAAGCGCCCGATGATCTTTTGGGGCGGTTTATGGTCGTCGCTGCTGATGGTGGCAGTGGTTTCGGTTAGTAGTCTGCTGAGTCCGAACTTCTCGAAGGGACGATCGGCGTCTGGCTCGGCGCTTGGCTCTCATACGGCGACCGTCACTCGTCCAGCCACGCGCGACACGCACCTGCCCTTGTGGATGTTTGGCGCGATCGCGCTGAGTTGCACCGCAGGATCAATTCTGATTTCCAAACAGCTAGCCCGACCTCACCAGTCTCGGCTGATGAATCGGACGCATCAAAAAAGCCGATCGCGCCCGAAGTCGCCGCGCATGGACAGATCTCGTCAGAGATCGAAGCCTTACTCGCCAGCGACTAGCCCTTTCACGGCTGCCCAACCGCTTGTCCCTGTCCGCTATCCGGCTCCGACTCAAACACCCGTTACGATGCGTTCTAATCGATCGCAGGCCGTTCGATCACAGGCAATGACGCTGCGAGCCATGCAGCCAGCGCCCCGTTCCATCACAAAGTCTAAGCTCGCTCAGCCAGCCCCAGTTACTGTGGTTCCCGCTGGGGAGAATCATCCCCTCGATTGGGGAAAAGCAAATTTAACGGACTCCCTCGACCTTCGCAAGCGTCGATCCCTGTCGTCATGGCTAGGGAATTAGCCAGCCGCCAATTGCTGATCGCTACTTCAAGGCTTGTAGCGATCGCCAGTCCTTAATTGATTTTTCGCTCCAGAGCCAATTTTGTGACAGTGCGTCGGGCGCAAAGGCAACTGGATCGTCGGTCATCACCTTCTGGCGCAGTCGGGTTGCCTCGCTCAGCAGCATTGCTCGACGGCTAGGAGTTTGATTCGCGGCAGATTTTGTCATTGTCAGGGCAATGCCTGCATATGCCGTTAGAGCATCGACGGGTGCGGGCGTTGTGGCACGGCCTGCCCCGTTTGGCGCCGCCCCTTGCTCACCCAGCAGCTGCAGCGCTCGAAACCAAGCGCGACCCGCTCGATCGATCTCGCCTTCTTCATAGTAGGCAAAGCCCAGCGCGTTTTGAACCAGTGGGTTGGGCTGCCGCTTCGCTGACGTTTCCCAGAATCGTCGGGCGTCTTGAGCCGTGTAGTCCCGATTACCCGTTTTTGCCGATTGCCACGCCGCTCGCCCCATCCAGAAATTAAGCGTTGGGTCGTCTGGCTGCTTGCCTAGGCTCGGCGTCAGGGCGGCGATCGCCTGCGTTAGAGCACCCCGCTGTAGCAGCGCCTCTACGGCTGGCCGAGCGGCAGGAATATTGCCTTTGTTGAGCTGCTCAGCCGCTAGGTTTGCCACAACTCCTGTGCTAACCTGCCGCAGATCGCCTTGGTTGCCTGCGGCATCGGGAGATGGTCCAGAGAACCGGACCTCGATCGCCGGACGAGTTAGCTGATTGTAAGCCACCCAGCCACCGAGCAGCAGCAGCGCCGCGCCGATCGTTCCGGCTCCTATCCATCGCAGCGGCAGCTGTCTCAGGCCACGCCAGTGCACCGATCGGCGCGGCGGTTTTGGTGTCTTAACATCCGCCGCCTGCGCGATTATTGGTGTCGGAGCAATCGTTCCAGTACGGGAGGGTGTACTGTCTCCCTGTTTGTGCATCGCTCTGCCCAAATTATGATAAGCATCCGTCAAACTGGGATCTAGCTGGATTGCTCGGTTAAAGGCATGAATCGCTGAACTGAGGTTGCCTTGCTGATAAAGCGCCAGTCCCAGGCTGTTGTGCGCCTCAGCAGCTTGAGGGTCAAGCTGCAAGGCTTGATGGTAGACCTCGATCGCTTCTGACACGTACCCCTGATCAGCCAGCGCTAGCCCTAGCCGATGGTAGGCAGTGGCATCGTGAGGATTGCGCTGGATTGCCTGATTGCAGACGGCGATCGCCTCAGTCAGTTTGCCTGCATCTGCCAGCATTTGCTCTAGATCTGAGGACATGCCAGCCCCACCGTTAGCGACGGCGATCGCAGAGGCTTCGGCATTAGAGACAGGACGCGTTGGGGGAGTTGTGGGTACCAGTGGTGGACTGTAGCGAGGATTCTCCGCCAGGATTGGATAGCTGGGTCGGGCATCGTCCCGATCTGGTAGCAAATCTTCCCCCGGTGGTGCAGGCAGTGGACGTTCGACAACTGGGGTGGATCGAGTCAGCTGATCGATCATCTGCGCGATCGTGGCGGCATCGGTTTCGTAGTCAGGATCGGCTTCCGGATCGTCAGCGTCAAACGGCTCGCCGTAATCGTCATCAAGGTAGTCGTCAAAATCTGCCTCAATAAAGGGGTCATCCAGCGCGGCAGACCGTGCAGACAGTATGGCGTCATCCTCTACCTCATCGATCAGCAGGTTCTCTGGTCGATCGCTCAAGTCCAGATTCAATGACTGCAAGTAGCCGTCGAATTCCGGATGTAGATACAGCACGGGTAGCGCCCAATAGAGCTGGCGAGACGTGTAGGACGCGATCAGCCCTTGCCGAGCGCGACTGAGGCTGAGGTCGATTGGATACGCCTGCTTCAAATTGCGGTAGAACAGGCGGCTGAGGTTAAGCGCAACGTCATCTGGAATCCGCTCCGCCATGGCTAGCACCGCTGGAATGCCCCGCTTTACCAGCGCCTCGACTAGATTACTTTGCCCATCAGCGGGATCAGCAGTCGCCGTGTAGCCACCCCGACAGGAATTAAATACGGCGACGCGAATGCCATTGTTGACTAACAGTCCAGCCAGATCATCGCCACTAAGCGCTTCGGTCAAGCCCGTTTTGCGGCTGACCAGATACAAGCTGCCGCCGGATGTTCCCAAATCGCTGTGGCCAGCGTAGTGAAAGACTTGATAATGATTGTGTTCCAGCGCCTGCGCTAGTTGTTCTCGTCCGGGCTGCTCAAGAATCGTCAGTTCCAGGTTGATCACTTGCCCGCCACCGCTGCCGCTGCGGCGGAAGGACTGCAATTCGTCTTGCAGGTGCTGGGCTTCCTGCTTTAGCGCCAGTGCCGCTTGGTCAGTGGGAGCCGCTAACACCATGAGAATGCGAATCGGCTGGTCAGAAGCCTGTGGTGAATTCAGCGCCCCCAGCGAGGACAGCACGGATACGCCGGAGTGGTAGCGAGAGAATAAAACATCTGTGCCGGTGGCAATGAGTCGATCGCCCCCGTGGAGTACTTCCCAGGGCAAGCGCGGCAGTCGGGTATCTTTGAGTCCCAAGCGCAACCTCAGGCGCTCCTGTCGGTTCTGAGCAATGCCCCGTGCCATAATCCAGCTCTCTCGCATGGTTCCCTGGAACAGCGAATTGTAGAGCTGTCGCCCCAGTGCGCCCAAGCCTGCCGATCGCGGATCGATCGTGCCAGAGGTTCCTGATAAAGCTTCTAATTCTGGTAAAGAATGGAGTGGATCGCCCCGCAGTACGCCCATTAGCGGATCGTTCATCAGCACGCTTGCCTGCGTCAGCCAGTCGTCGATGGGCCATGTCACCTGCTCTTCTGCCAGCGGCACGCCCGGTGCAACTCGCTCTGTTCTAACGAGGTACTCATTGCCTCGAATTGGAGTCACCGACACGTGAAATTCCTGGGTCACAGCTACCCTCCAAGACTACCTACACCCTCTGCCCTATGGTAATTGACCAGGCTTCGCTACGCTTAACATAAACAACGAAGCAGCTTATTCATCCGGCAGAAAATTGACTAGTTCACCACGCACAGCCCGCCTGCCCGTCCTACTCCTCAGAGCGCCAGCCGCCATCGTTGGATCAAGTCGGGGTCTTTTGCGTTCAGCGTTCAATGTGCAGTTCTCAAAAAGCGTCGGTAGATGCAACGAGGAAGCGTACCTAACTCTGTCAAGTCTTTATCGATCATGGCACGCGCTACTGGCGTAGACGGCTGAGTGTCCAAAAAGTTACGGAAACTTCAAACAAAATGCCCCAAACTTCAGCGATTTTCCAAGGAGCCGTCCGGATATCCGCCTCTTATTCTAGAAAACGCTAAGTGGTAGATGCACCCTAATTGGCTCCCCGACTCTTGCGTTGAGTTGGGGAGTTTCTTTTTGAGGTGCCCTTTTCCAAAAAGCTGTCCGGATATCTGCCTCTTACTCCAGAAAACGCTAAGTGGTAGATGCACCCTAATTGGCTCCCCGACTCTTGCGTTGAGTTGGGGAGTTTCTTTTTGAGGTGCCGCGTAAGAGCATCAGCGACTTGCTTGCAGCACTTGTTTGGCAGTGCGAATTTGCTCAGAACTAAATCCCGCTTCGTTAAGGTAGTCAAGAAATCCAGCATCTCCGTAGCGACCATCCACGCCCAACGCCTGCTGGTAGGCTTGTTGCGCGGCAGGACGATCGCCGCGTCCCCAGTGCGCGATTGCTAGCGCCACAAACGGATGAGGATTACTCGGCTCTAGTCTTGCGGCTTCGGTTGCGGTCGCGATCGCCCACGCATACTGCTGCAACCGCTCACATGCCAGACTCAAGTTGTAGTGGGCAATTTCGTTATTTGGCTTGAGGTACGCTGCCCAACTATGTGTGGTAACGGCAGCGATGAGCTGTCCACCGACCAGGTAGACAATCCCTAATGCATTCAAGGTAGGGACATCAAATGGATTCAGGGAGAGCGACTGCTGCAACACGTCTGCCGCAGCGGTAGTCTGTCCGGCTCGATGCAGCGTCCAACCCAACAGCACTCGACCCGAAAGGTTGTTCGGTTCTAGGTCTACGGATTGCTTCAGTGCAGCGATCGCCTCTGGGTAGCGTCCCTGTTCTCGGTAGCTCAGTCCTCGCTGGCGGTAGTCGCTAGCAGATTGAGCAAATGCAGGCGTGGCAAGCAGCAGGGAGATCGCCAGCGATCTCAGCAACATGAAATTCATGAAGGGGAAGGCGTAGATGAAGAGGATGCAACGTTCGAGCGATAGCGCTGGGTCACAGTACAGCTCATCGCTAGTTTACGCGATGTGGTATGCATCCTCTTGATCGTGCATCAACCGCAACCCCTGCTTGTTTCAGAAATGGCTAATCTCTCTACAGCATCAATTGAGTGCAGATTCGGTGCTGCATCGACCCCATCCGGATCCTAGGTAGTCAAACGTCTGCCCTGCTGCACTCGTGGCAGAAATCAAGGGTCTGCGCGATCGCTGCGCGACTGGTTTGCCCGTGAAGCTGGCTTCGCGCCTGCATTTCGGACATTGACCACTTTGCCGAGTAAGTCAAACCAGAACGGGGCACCCATCGCGATCGCGATACCTGTGACAATCCAGCCCAGCAGCATTCGCATGAGATCAATTGGGTAGCGCAAGCCAATTTCGGCAATTTTCAGCGGAATAAGCGCGGTTTCAGCCGATGACTGATTAGGTAAACACTGCTTGAACAGTTTCGTCCACTCAGAATCAGTATCGTTAATGGGCGCTGTCGGGCGCTGCGATCGACAGTTGAACTGCTGACCAAGATTGACCGCGCTCCAACCAACGGGAACCGCAAGTTTTTTCAAAGCAACATCGGTAGCGTCTTTTAACTGCTCTAATTCTGCACTCGTAAGCCGTGAAGGATTGCTGCCGTTTGTTTCGACTAAGCGCGTGGCTTGCGCTGTAATAACATCGCGCAAGTTTTCATCGCTGGTTAGGCGATCGGTAACATAGAATGAATCCGCATTAGTGAACGAGGCAAGAAAGATTCCAATCGCGATCGCCACCCCTTTCGCATTCCGTTTGTAGACGCCCGAGGAGCGATTCATCGAGCGATCAAACCAAAGGGCAATTTCATCTCGAAACTGGCTGAGATCGTTGCCAACTCTTTGCGATCGCGTCTCTGCTCGCCGCGCCAAACTGGATAAGCTCTGTCTTAGCGATTGCGGCATCTTGTCAAGAGCAGTTTGAATGTCTTTGTACGTTTGATAGCGTTCATACAGTGCGCGATCGTCCTCGCTCAACGCTTTTTCTGCTACCAGTTTACTCAATGCGTCGTTGACAAAAAGCTGCTGATTCTCGTTCGTAAGCTGAGCGAGTGTGACAGGCTTCTCTAGCTCTTGATTATATTTTTCAAGCTGTAACCCAACTTCATTATTCACTTTCTCCTCAATTGGTTCTGCTCGGGTCGAAATTGCTTGATATGAACTACTAATTTCTCGATAGGTGCAACTGGTTTGATTCATAAGCTCAGCAATCTCAGCAATGCTGGGTTGTAGTCCCCCTGCCACGATCGCTCGCTCATTGTTCTCGCCGAATAGTCCCCGCTTATACGATCGCAATCGTCGAACAAAGGCGGGATCTTTATCGTCTTCAGAAGCAGTGATATAGCTATCGAATGCTTCGTTCAGCCGACTAACGCATGTTTCGAGGGCGGCTTCGCCCGCCTTAAACGTATCAAGAATTTCGTTGTAGCCCTCAATCAGAGTTTGAAAGTCTTTATCATCATTCAGGTTTGGAACATTCAGCTTCTCTGCAATTACTCGAATTCGACCTTTCTGCCAACCATCTGCACAAGAACTATCAGGAAAATCGATCGCGCCGCTGCGATTGATTGCATAGCTACCCACCATACGAAAAATGAATCGTTCTAGTCGAACTTCTGTCAGCTTTTCCGCTAAGTTAGGAATCCCCAATCGTTCGAGTAGCGAGGTTGCAAACGTCTCGGAGGCAATATAAGAAGGTCCTGTCGCTTGATTCGCTCCAAACGCTCCTTTGCGATTGTCTCGAATTACCCAGCGGGACATTTTTCGTACGGCTCCTGTTACGAGTCCCTTTGCTTCTTGATTAATATTTCTCAGCAGCGGGTCGTTATACAGCCTGTCGGCTAACTCTTTTGCTCGTTCCTGCTCTGGGGTTGCCGTACCCCCCGCCAGCAACACTTCGATCGACTCTTTCAAATGTCGCGCTCGCCATTGTAAAAGCGTTGCCAGCAGTTCTTGAAGCTCCGATGCTAATAGACTCAGCGTTAAATAAACGAAAATTAACCCAATCGCAATGTTGAGAACAAATGGCAAATTCATAGCTAGCAGCCTGATGACGAAACGTGCTCAATTCTAATGAGCAGCAGCGCGATCGCCAGGCTTTATTGCAGTTTTGTTATGAGCGTAAGCGGGTAACGCGATTCGAACGCGCGACATTCACCTTGGCAAGGTGACGCTCTACCACTGAGCTATACCCGCAAAATCTGTGCTTTACTAATGTCGCAGAATCCTAGCGACCTGTCAACTATTTTAGCGAATCTGACTGGAAGTAGGTGGAGCGAAATTAACCGCAATCAAGCATGGAGGCAGTATGGATCGGATGGATGTAATTGATCTGAAGGGAATTCGTGGCTACGGCTATGTAGGCGCTTTGCCAGAAGAGCAGGTGCTGGGACAGTGGTTTGAGGTAGATGTCAGACTGTGGCTGGATTTGTCCGCTGCTGGGCAGAATGATCGCTTAGACAGCACGTTAGACTACCGCGCCACGATCGCGACCGTGCAGCAGCTAATTCAGACCTCCAAGGCAGCACTGCTAGAGCGGTTAGCAACAACGATCGTTGAGGCAGTGTTGCAACCGCCTGTGCAGCAGGTGCGAGTCAGTCTCTCTAAGCTGACTGCTCCAATTCCAGGCTTCGACGGCAGGATCACCATTGAGCTTACGCGATCCCGCTAATACGGCTAGTTCATTGCAGAATGAAGCCCCATGCAACTACCAACTTGGTAGAGTCAATGGGGCTAGAGACGCAGTTAGGAGGTATCTCGCTATTCAAATTACCTAGAGAAATTCAACTTTGCTGTAACTTTAATAAGTTCTTAAACTCTTAGAGCAATTCGGTTTTGACGGCTGACGTCGCCACTACCACAGAAGGGTTAGCCTGCCTCGGAGCCTGCTATTCATCGTCAGCACTGGATTCGTCAAGTTCATGCCGCAAGCCTTGAAGTTCCTGCTGCTGAACACGGCGCGACGTCCGTCGATACTTCTTCGTCTCTAGCTTTGGTTCGTACTGCTGCCCCTGACGCGTTGTTTTCAGCTTCAGGTTCGCTTCCTCATCACCCAGTTTGTCTAAGGCTTGCTGCCGGGTAATTGCCTCGCCTAAAAATTCTAGATAGTGGTCGTAGCGCTCCCAGTTGCCTCGTACAGCGCAATTCGGCTCATCTCGGTGCAGACAATCCGCAAACTGACAGGATTGAACCGCAAGCCGCTGACGAACTTCTGGAAAAAGACCTGCAAGGTCCTGCGGTGCAGCATCTAGCTCTGGTTGGTTAAAGCCTGGAGTATCTGCCAGTAGACCGCCTGAGGGCAACTCAAACAGTTCGACGTGCCGTGTGGTGTGGCGACCGCGCGCCAGCTTACCAGACACCGCCGCAACTCGCAAATCCACGTCTGGAATTAAGTAATTAATCAAGCTGGATTTGCCGACGCCAGATGGACCAGAGACAACGGTTATTTTCTCATGCAAATGCGATGCTAACTCGACCAGTCCTAAGTGTTTTCGCACGCTTATAAAGGTAGGCACGTAGCCCCACGTCTGCAAGCGATCGTGCCAGTTGTGCTGCTCCTCTTTCGTGGCCATATCGGACTTACTTAGGCACAAGCGAACGTCCAATTCCGTCGATTCTGCCTTAATTAAAAAGCGGCTCAACTGGTGAGGATCGAGGGTGGGTTCAACGATCGCAAACACCAGCAGAATTTGGTCAGCATTGGCGACGGGGGGGCGATCGAGTTCAGAGCGGCGGGGAAATACCTGCGAAATCGCACCGCGCCCATCGATCCAGTCTGGCTCCTCAACGGCAACTCGGTCCCCGACCATGACGCGCTGCCCAAGCTTTTTCAGGCGCGATCGACGGGTACAAAGCAGCATCCGTGCCTCGGGCGGATTAAGTTGAACCTGATAATAATTCGCCTGGATCGCCAGCACGGTTCCCACCAGGGAAAGCGGGTTTGGCGATGCTGTACTCATACGTCAGCAGTCAGCTGTAGAGGTGAGGGGTCGTCGAACCTGGATAGCAAAAAAGTCAGAGTGGTCCTCGATTTGCTCAATGCCATATCCTTCCATCGTCAGGCTGTCTGGAACTTGCTCGATCGGCTCACCCGGATCGAGCCAAACTTCCAGCAGCGAACCGGGCGGCAGTTGCTCTAGACGCAGCTTGGTCCGCACGAAGTTAATTGGGCAGGGCGTACCCCGCAGATCGAGTTGAGCGTCGGGGCGCGCAGTGTCTGACTGGTTCATCCGCCGAACACCTTGCCAAAAAATCCTTCAATCCCGCCCTTTCCCACGCGATCGCCCCGCAGCTTCGCCAATTTCTCTAGCAGCTCTCGCTCTTCTGGTGAGATTCGGGTAGGAATCTCTACCTGAATCGTAATTAAGTGGTCACCTCGGCTCACCGGATTGCCCAGTTTGGGAACGCCTTTGCCTTCTAGAGTCAGCACTTTGTCTGGTTGAATTCCAGGCGGGATTAGCAGTTCCTGCGGACCGTCCACCGTGTTGATCTCGGTTCGACAGCCTAAAATGGCTTGCAAGTAGCTGATTTTCAGCTCCGACAAGATATTAATACCTTCCCGCTGAAATTCAGCGTCCTCGTTGACAAACAGGTAAACGTATAAGTCTCCTGCAGGACCGCTGCGCTGCCCCGTGTCTCCCTCACCCGAAACGCGTAGTCGTGTACCGTTGTCGACTCCAGCAGGAATCGTAATCTTCAGCTTCTTCGTTTCCTGCCGCTGTCCATTACCGCTGCAAACTTCGCACTTATCCTCGATCATCTGACCCGTGCCATTGCAGGTCGGACAAACCGAAACTTGGGTAAAGCTGCCGAACGGCGTGCGGGTGGCGCGACGGACCTGACCTGCTCCGTTGCAGGTAGTACAGGTGCGAGGGCGAGTTCCTGGCTTTGCTCCCGAACCGCTACACGTGGTACAGGTTTCCAGATGGCTGATCCGAATTTCTTTTTCGCCGCCAAACACCGCTTCGCGGAAATCCAGTTTTAGATCCAGTCGCAGATCATCGCCGCGAACCGGACCGCTACGACGACGAGCAGTTTGCGTACCCATGCCGCCCGAAAAGCCGCTAAAAAAGCTTTCAAAGATATCGGCGAATCCGCCCATATCACCGAAGTCCTGGAAACCACTTGCTCCAACGCCAGAGCTGACACCTGCCTCACCAAAACGATCGAAGCGTTCGCGAGTCTCCGGTTCAGACAGCACTTCGTAAGCCCGGTTAATTTCTTTAAACCGATCCTCCGCCCCCGGCTCTTTATTGACATCCGGGTGGTATTTGCGGGCTAAACGCCGATAGGCACGCTTGATCTCCTCCTTATCGGCGTCACGGGAAACACCAAGAATTTCGTAGTAGTCACGAGCCATAGAGTGCTGCTTCGAGGGGTAAAGGGATGTGTGGGGCTAAATCACTAACAGACTGGGGGTCGGGTTTGGGGTGTTGCTCATCACACCCCATCCCTTCATCCACACTCTATCTCTAATCTACCGCTTCGTAATCGGCGGTAATGGTGGCGTCGTTATCTAAGCTGTCATCATCGTCTAAACCTGAAGGCGTCTGTTGAGGAGCAATTACAGTATCGCTGCCGTAATCGTCGAGATGCTCAGAGCTGTTCACTTGGCTTTGACGGTAAATGTTTTCTCCAATTGCTAGCAGGGTTTGCCGGAAGACTTCAAGCAGGTGCTCTACGGTGTCCACCTTAGCCGCCGGATCATTAAACGCGGCTTTGAGTTCTGTGGCCCGATCGTTCGCCTGAGCTTTGAGATCCTCGGCAATCAGTTCACTATTGTCGCGGAGAGTAACCTCATAGCTGTAGAACAATGCATCTGCCTGATTCTTCTTCTCAATCAGCTTCTGGCGCTTAAGGTCGTCTTCGGCGTAGAGTTCAGCTTCCTGCCGCATTCGATCGATCTCCGTCGAGCTGAGTCCACCCGTATTAGTGATGGAGACGCTTTGTGCCCGTCCCGTGCCTTTGTCTAGCGCCGAAACTTTCAAAATTCCGTTCGCGTCGATGTCGTAGGACACTTCGATTTGAGGTACTCCCCGAGGAGCGGGAGGAATGCCATTAAGCTGAAACTTCCCTAAGCTCTTGTTGTCCTTTGCCATCGCCCGTTCGCCTTGCAGGACGTGGATCTCCACCGAAGTTTGTCCGTCCGTCGCCGTGGAAAACACCTGCGTTTTACTGGTGGGGATCGTCGTATTGCGCTCAATGATGCGCGTAAAGACTTCGCCTAGAGTTTCAATACCCAACGACAGCGGTGTCACATCTAGCAGCAGCAAATCTTTCACTTCGCCGCCCAGAACGCCGGCCTGAATTGCCGCTCCTAGCGCCACGGCTTCGTCAGGATTAACAGAGCGATCGGGCGGTTTGCCGTTAAAGTAGCTGCGAATTGCATTTTGCACGGCTGGAATTCGCGTTGAGCCACCGACGAGAAGGATTCGATCAATCTCGTCGATTTCTAAGTTCGCATCTTTCAGCGCTTGGGCAGTGGGTTCAATCGTGCTTTCCACCAGATGATTGACGAGTTCCTCAAACTTAGCGCGAGTTAACTCAGTCTCTAAATGCTTTGGTCCAGTTTCGTCTGCGGTGATGAACGGTAAATTGATCGACGTAGTCAGCGTGCCAGACAGCTCAATTTTGGCTTTTTCAGCCGCTTCACGCAGGCGTTGTAGCGCCATTTTGTCGACAGATAGATCGATGCCTTCCTGCTGCTTGAAGTCCTCGATCATCCAGCGCACAATGCAGTCATCAAAGTCATCGCCGCCCAAGTGGTTGTTGCCGGACGTTGCCTTTACCTCGAAGACGCCATCGCCCATTTGCAGAATGGACACGTCGAAGGTACCGCCTCCCAAGTCAAACACCAGGATGCACTGGTCCTGGTCCTGCTTTTCCATGCCGTACGCCAAAGCTGCCGCTGTTGGCTCGTTGATGATGCGCAGCACTTCCAAGCCTGCGATCGTTCCCGCGTCCTTGGTTGCCTGTCGCTGTGCATCACTAAAGTAGGCAGGAACAGTAATGACTGCCTGTTGCACAGGCTCTCCCAGGTAGTTCTCGGCGTCCTGCTTCAGTTTCTGCAGTACCATCGCCGAGATTTCCTGCGGCGTAAAATTACGTCCCCGAATTTGCACATCTACGGTATCGTCTTTTCCCTTGACGCAGGTGTAGGGAACGCGGGAACGCTCTAGCTCTGTATCTTCCCAGCGGCGACCGATAAAGCGCTTGATGCTGAAAACCGTATTTTCGGCATTCGTCACAGCTTGCCGCTTCGCCAGTTGACCAACGAGGCGATCGCCTGACTTACCAAATCCGACAATGCTGGGAGTTGTCCGTCCGCCTTCAGAGTTAGAAATCACGTTGGGTTGATTCAACTCCAACACGGCAACGCAGCTATTTGTCGTGCCTAGGTCGATCCCGATGACTTTTCCCATAGCGAGTGGCGATAAAAGGACGCAGCGTGAATGGTGTTCGTTTCGATGACAGGCTTTATGGGACTATTCCACAATTGTCGAGCAATTCCGTCAACCTGATCGAGAATATTCCCACGTTGCCGTGGAAGCGATCGTCGGAGATGGAATTAGCCATCTTGCACACCTTGATCAGACTCATCGGACACTGCCGCTGGCTCTGGAGCCGCTGCAACTTTGACTAATGCATGACGCAGCACCCGCTCGCCTAGCATGTACCCGCGCTGCAACTCCTCCAGCACCGTGCCTTCGGGATACTCATCACTTGGCTGCCGCATCACCGCTTCGTGCAGATTGGGATCAAATTCTTTGCCTTCCGATCGCATTGGAGCGACTCCAATGCGCTTGAGGCAATCCACTAGCTGCTTGTAGACACTCTGATAACTTTTATGAATCGTGGTTTCTTGATCGGTTTGCGGTTTGATGTGCGATCGAGCACGTTCAAAGTTGTCAACAACCGGCAACAGTTCATTAATTGTGGAGCACTTAACCTGCTGCTCCAAATCTTCCCGCTCTCGCTGCGTGCGTTTGCGATAGTTATCAAAGTCTGCCGCAATTCGCACACATTGCCCCGTTCGCTCTTCTACCTGCGCTCTAAGTGCTGCAATTTCGTTCTGTAACTCAGCGATGACACCAGTCTGTTGATCGGTATCCAAATTACCTACCGATCCTGCCACATCTGCGCCGTTCGCTGAATCGACAACAGTGGCTGCTTCAGTTTGCACATCTACTTGAGCATCTGGCGTCGCATCTTCACTCTGTCCTTCAAACGACTCCGCAGTTGCGGCATCCGAGGAACCGACAGTTGAATGTTGTGCACCACCTAGCTGATTTTCTTCATCAATCATTACGGCGTAACCCCAATCCTGAAGGCTGTTTACTTGGCTACCAAACTTATCCTATACGCTATAGGGAGAACGCGACCGCAGGAGTTAAAACCTCCGCAGTTTACTTGTGTCTCGTCTTTAACTGTAGTTCAAATTTTTGATCGCTGCCCAGTGCAATCGAGCCTTATGACTCATCAGCCAGCTACCCAGTAGCATGAGCATCAACTGAGCGCTACTGCGAAGAGTGACTTCTTGTAGTTATTTGAGTCTAGGTTTTGATTTGGGTGAAAGAGCAGGGGATCACAACCGACTGTCGAACGAAGGCAGCTGTAGCGGGTATTATCAAAGGAACCTAGATAGTTGAGCTGTAGATTTGTAACTGTCCATTGCCGCCGGACTGCTCAATTTAACCATTCAGCTAAAGCAGTCGCTTAGTTAAAGTAGCTGCCTTTGTCGAGCCTCGCTCAAGATCTGGGAATGTTCTAAGGAGTTCTTCTTCACCCGCCATGGCTAATTCCTCATCGCCGCGCCGCGCCCTTGTTGTTCAAAATAATTTCTCTCCATTTGGAAATAAACTGGTTCAGTCGGGCTACGTCAACAACGACCAGATGCAGCAGGCACTGATCGAGAGCCGTAAGTCGGGAAGACCTCTACTAGATGTTCTAGAAAGCATCACAGGCCAGCAACTTCCGCCAGAGCTGCTGCGGCAGTACAAAAAGCAACAGCTGTTCGAACTAAAGATTCTCTACGGGGTCGAGTCGCTCGATCCGGAAATCAATCAAATTCCAACCAGTCAAGTCGGGGAATTGATCGGATCGCTAATTTCGATCGATCTCTGTCGTCGCTACCGCATGGTGCCGCTATCCAAGAGCGAGGGACAGCCGCCGTTTGTTCTAGTAGCAATGGTCGCTCCAGACAACCTAGAGGCCCAAGACGTTCTGAACGGAATTCTCCGTCAGCAGGGACTGGCGTTACAGCGATTGGTCATTACGGCTGAAGACTACCAACGTCTGATCAACAACTATCTAGACGAGCAAGTCGAGCGACAGAAGCAAATCGAGGCAGAATCCAAGGTTGATGTGCAAGCCGATCTGGAAGGATTGGGCTACCTAGACCTGCAAGAGGCATCTGATGACGCCGAAGCCAACCTAGATGTCTCCGATGCTGAAGCCGCACCAATCATTGCCTTGGTCAACAAAATTATGATCAAAGCGCTACAAGAAGGTGTGTCTGACATCCATATCGAGCCACAAGAAGACAACCTGCGCGTTCGCTTTCGTAAAGATGGCGTGCTGCGAGAGGCGTTTGATTATTTCCCCAAGAAGATTATTCCTGCCGTAACGGCGCGATTTAAAATCATCGCCCAGCTAGACATTGCGGAGCGTCGCTTACCACAGGATGGTCGCATTCGCCGCGTCTACGATGGACGTAAAATCGATTTCCGGGTCAGCACGCTGCCTAGCCGTTACGGAGAGAAAGTGGTGCTGCGAATTCTGGACAATGAGGCCACGCAGCTAGGACTGGATAAGCTGATTGCCGATCCAACCTCACTGCAAACCGTGCAAGAAATGGTCCGCCGCCCGTTCGGGTTGATCCTAGTGACAGGACCAACGGGATCAGGAAAAACGACGACGCTGTATTCGGCACTGGCAGAGCGCAACGAGCCGGGCGTTAATATTAGTACGGTGGAAGACCCGATCGAGTACTCCTTACCGGGTCTAACGCAGGTGCAGGTGATTCGCGAGAAAGGCATGGACTTTGCCGTGATTCTACGTGCTTTCTTGCGGCAGGACCCAGACGTCATTCTGGTGGGTGAGACGCGAGACCGGGAAACCGCTAAGACCGCGATCGAAGCTGCTCTGACCGGACACTTAGTCTTGACTACGCTGCACACCAATGACGCAGCAGGCGCGATCGCTCGCCTCGACGAAATGGAAGTGGAGCCGTTCATGGTGTCTGGGGCGTTGATTGGAGTGGTGGCTCAGCGTCTGGTGCGCCGGGTCTGTGACGAGTGCCGCCTTCCCTACACGCCTAATAAAAACGAACTGGCGCGCTTTGGCTTATCGACAGGCCGAGATGGGGAGCTGATGCTGTTCAGAGCAAACACCCTTCAACCTAATGAAATTCAGGAAGCAAAAACTCGAAACCAGCTTTGTCAGAAGTGCGGTGGCGTTGGCTACAAGGGACGCTGCGGCGTCTACGAAGTCATGCGCGTTACTGAACGTTTGCAAACCTTAATCACGAGTGGTGCCCCTACAGAAACCCTTAAGGAAGCCGCTGTAGAAGAAGGAATGCAGACCCTATTGGCGTACAGCTTAAGCTTAGTTCGTCAGGGCTTAACAACCCTTGACGAAGTTGAGCGGGTAACGTTCACCGATAGCGGTTTAGAGGCAGAGCTAAAAGCAAAACGCAAGAGTGCTCTTTCCTGCCGGACGTGTAGTGCGGACCTGAAGCAGGAGTGGCTGGATTGCCCCTACTGCATGACGCCTCGCTTCCAGGAGTAGTAAATAGCGCCTGAGCAGCTTCTCTAACTGCAAGGAGAATTGCACACGAGTTCGCTGTCCCTTGACAGCCAATTTGGATTTGATGGGTAGACTGATCTCTAACTTGGTTCATAGGCAGTCAGGCAGCTTGGTTCAGGCAGTGCCAGTCCGTAATCACAAACACCCCTCGTCAAAGGAGCAAGCCCCATGGAGTTGATGATTGAAGATTTGATGGAGCAGTTGATTGAAATGGGCGGCTCCGACTTGCACTTAACCGCAGGTCTGCCGCCCTATTTCCGCATCAGCGGTCATCTGCAACCGATCGGAGACCAAGCCTTGACGGCTGAAGAGTGCCAGCGGCTCATCTTCAGTATGTTGAACAACACGCAGCGCAAAAACCTAGAGCAGAACTGGGAGCTAGACTGCTCCTACGGCGTTCGCGGACTAGCACGCTTCCGCGTCAACGTTTACAAAGACCGTGGCACGTATGCTGCCTGTCTGCGAGCGCTTAGCTCCAAAATTCCGAACTTTGACAAGCTGGGACTGCCCGATGTCGTGCGGGAAATGTCGGAGAAGCCCAGAGGCTTGATTTTGGTGACAGGACCCACCGGCTCAGGAAAAACTACAACGCTGGCTGCCATGATCGACTTGATCAATCGCACGCGAGCAGAACACATTCTGACGATCGAAGACCCGATCGAGTTTGTCTACGAACCGCTCAAGAGCTTGATTCACCAGCGGCAATTAGGGGAAGATACCAAGAGTTTCGCGAACGCGCTAAGAGCCGCGCTGCGGGAAGATCCAGACATTATTCTGGTGGGCGAGATGCGGGACTTAGAAACAATTTCGCTGGCAATCTCGGCAGCAGAAACGGGTCACTTGGTCTTCGGTACCCTGCACACCAGTTCCGCTGCCCAAACCGTGGACCGAATGATCGACGTGTTCCCTTCTGAGCGGCAAACTCAGGTGCGGGTGCAGTTGTCAAACTCCCTCGTAGCGGTGTTCAGCCAAACGCTAGCACCCAGAAAAAATCCCAAACCGGGTGAGTATGGTCGGATCATGGCGCAGGAAATCATGATCGTGACGCCCGCAATCGCAAACTTGATTCGGGAAGGTAAAACTGCCCAAATTTACTCGGCAATTCAAACCGGGGGTAAGCTGGGAATGCAAACGCTGGAGAAAGTGCTGGCTGACCTGTATCGGGCTGGCAGCATCACGTTTGAGACCGCGATGTCGAAGACGTCTCGTCCAGACGAACTCCAACGCCTCATTGGAGGAATGCCAGCGGCAGGTGCTCAGACGGGAACTGCACGACGCTAGCTTTGTGACAATCGGGTTCTTGACAGAAGAACACTGGAATGAATTGTTCTTCATCAAGAACCCCAATTTTGCGTATAACTGGATCACTGCTTGATCTCACAACGTTTTCCAATCGAGTAATCGCTATGCCTACCTTCGTTGCTCGCGTTCAAGACGGTCAAGGAACCGCCAGACGAGAACGCGTTATTGCTGATTCGCTTGCGGATGCCCGCACCGTTTTGCGCGATCGCGGTCTATTTGTCCGGGATCTGCGGCAAGACAAAGGACTTACCACCAACATTGACTTCAAACAGCTTCAAACGTCGCTGGCAACGGTGACCGTGAAGGACAAGGCGGTCTTTTCACGACAGTTTGCCGCACTGGTAAACGCGGGTGTGGCAATGGTGCGGGGACTGGGTGTATTGACTGAGCAGTGCCAAAATCCCAAGCTCAAGCGGGCATTGCAGGAGATTAGCTCGGATGTTCAACAGGGAACGAACTTGTCGGATTCCATGCGGAAGCATCCCCAATGCTTTGATAACCTGTACGTCAGCATGGTTCAGGCAGGCGAGGTCGGCGGCGTGCTCGATGAAGTACTGAATCGTCTGGCAAAGCTGTTGGAGGATGTGGCGCGGCTCCAGAACCAGATTCGATCGGCGATGGCGTATCCTGTCACCGTCGGAATTATGGCAACTGTTATCTTCATCGGCATGACCGTATTCATCCTGCCGACGTTTGCCAAGGTTTTCGAGGACATCGGTGCTGATTTGCCGGAGTTCACGAAGTTTATGCTAGCAATCAGTGAATTTCTGCGTAGCCCCCGCGTATTAATTCTGGTTATTCTGGTTCCGGTGGTTATTTTTGCCTACAACCAGTACTACAAAACCCGCGTCGGTCGCGAAACGATGGACCGCTTCTTTCTGCGGATGCCGCTGTTTGGCGATTTGATTCAGAAAACGGCGACGGCTCGATTCTGTCGGACGTTTGGCGCACTGACTCGATCGGGCGTTCCCATCCTAACGAGTCTAGAAATCGTGCGGGACACCGCAGGTAACCAGGTGATCGCTAACGCAGTGGATGAGGCGCGGCGAGAAATTCAAACAGGCGGTTTGATTAGTATCGCCTTGCAGAAAGAGCAAGTGTTCCCGCTGATGGCCATTCAGATGATCAGCATCGGTGAGGAAACCGGAGAACTCGACAAAATGCTGATGAAAGTGGCAGACTTTTATGAGGACGAGGTGGAGCAGGCAGTAAAAGCACTCACTAGCATCATGGAACCGATTATGATTTTGTTCCTGGGCGGGATGGTTGGTGCGATTCTGCTGTCCATGTATCTACCGATGTTCAAGGTGTTTGAAAAGTTGGGTTAAACCTGGAAGGTTGCTCCTGGTCATTCCTAAGACCCTCTGCTGCTTGCCGGTGGAGGGTTATTGTATTTAGAACCAAAATTATGGCTGTCACGAAGACTCACTACGAAACGCGACTGGCAGAGTACAGCGATTCCCTTGGCGCGATCGCACTGCTGAAGCAGCATCGCCCCTACCTGGAGCTTCTGCCCAGTATGCGGCGTCCAGACGAAAGCGTCATTACCATTCCTCTGCCCGTCGTACAGCTGCGGGGAATAGTGCCACAAGGACGATCAAGCACCCATACCGCCGAGAGCGAAACGCTGTGCTTACCGTGTGATATTGCTGTTTTAATGTGCGATCCGGAATGGAAGATCAAAACTGGCGTTGAGATTTTTGTGTTTATCCATCGTCCCCAGGAAGATTTCTCTGATTTGCTAGGGCGCTGGCGACAGACACAAGTGTGGCTCAGCCGAGGATATCAATGGGACATGCCGCTGCGCCATAAGCACATTCTGAGTGAGGGGGCCGATAGCCACTATCCACTGTTCGTGGTGTTTGAGGAAACGCCAGAGCGAATCAAGCGCGGACTCAGGGGCGCGTTCTTGCCCGTTGTGTCTCAACCGATCGAGGTTTCTGATAACAAGCCGAATAGCACCCTTGAGGCACTGTGGGTAGACGACAAGGAAGATACTCTATCCTGACACACTAGTTTCGATCGGTTGGCGGCAGCAGGGAGGACTCTTCCACGTTTTGGGACCACACCTTCGTGGCGTCTGACCCAAACGCAAGGGACTCCTCGTTCGCATCCGAGCCTAGGGCAGACAGCGGCCCACTCGACAGATCGATAACCGCTGGCAGCGGCGAGGTGACTGCTAGCGCTTTCAAGTCTTGTAGCACATCAGTCGCAGACTGGTAGCGCTCTCGGAAGTCACGACGCACCATTTTGCTCAGCACCGTTGCCAGCGCGTGGCTAACATGCGGTGCCCAACGCCGCCAGTCTACTTCCCCATTTGTGTCTTTCTTCGGTGAAAAGCCAGTCAGCGACTGAATGCCAATAATCCCCACCGCGTAGATATCGCTGTTAAATTCTGGTCGTCCAGCGCACTGCTCGTCTGGCATGTAGTCTTTTGTGCCGATCGCCACGGTTAGGGTGGACTGCTCCCCTTCCTCAATCAACTTTTGCTTCACAGCACCAAAGTCAATTAAAACGGGCTTACCATCCGACTTACGGCGAATAATATTGCTGGGTTTAATGTCTCGGTGAATCACATTCTGGCTGTGAACGAACTCCAGAATGAATAGAAGATTTTGAAGCAAATCCACCACCCAGCGTTCGGGTCGGGCATTTCCCGTTAGACGAAGCTCATCGCTGAGGGGGCTACCGTCAATAAACTCCTGCACCAGGTAAAACTCTTGCTGTTCTTCAAACTCAAAGTAGGCAAGCAGTTGAGGAATTTGGTCATGTCTACCCAACTGCTGAAGAATTTTAGCTTCTAGCTCAAACAATCGCTGGGCAAGTTGGAAGTGCTTCGGGTTATTGGTGACAGGACGAAGCTGCTTGACGACACAGAGCGGAGCACCCGGCAATCGAATATCTTTGGCAATGTAGGTTTCTCCAAATCCTCCAGCTCCTAGGACCTTGGTAATCTCGTAGCGATCGGCGAGTTTGGTTCCAACAATTTCCTCGTTGCGCTTCTCTAGTAGCAGGTCTTGTAAATCCTCTTGCTCACTGGTGCGGATGATGTCCTGAACGATTGGCGCTGAGGCAAAGGATTTTAGAATCTGCTTGAAGTTAAGCTTTTGGCGATCCTCGTTGAGTAGCCCCATGACGAGATAGGAGACGCCGCTCAGAGCCATCGCCGTGATCGGCAGCGCGACTGGCAGAATCAGCCCTGCATAAACGAAGACCGCATAGCTAACTCCGCCCCAGACAAGCACGGTTGCACCCACTAGCGCCAAGCGGTGCAGCAAACGCTTTGAACGAGTCTGAACATAAGCGGCGGCAGCGACCAGAATTAGCACAACGGCTCCTTGTCCTGCTGGATTTGGTAGAGCGTTGGCGATCGCTCGATTTTGTAGTAGCGTGGCGATCGAGTTCGCGTGAACCTCCACTCCACTCATGCGATTAGGATGCAGCAGTGTGCCAGAGAACGGAGCCGAATGAGAGTCTTGATAAATTTCTGCCGTCGGTCCAATCAAGACAATCTTGTTTTTGAAGGTGCCGTTCTTAACGTGATAGCTCCAGCTTTCCGGGTCCAACACCTGCCAGAACGGTACGTGCTGAAACGTTCCTCGTGGACCGTAGAACGAAATTGTCGAACCTTTGGGTGAGAAATGCTGCTGCTGTGCTGCTTGCAGGCTTGCTTCAGCAAACGAGGGCGTTAAGGCGCTCTGCTGTAGAAACAGCTGTGCCAGGTCCGGCGAGTAGGTCCGTGCCACCTGCTGAGGGTACTGGCTACCCAACTGGTGCAGCTTGCCGTTCGGCTCGATTAGAAAATTGATGAAGCCAACGCGCAGCGAAGGTAACTGAAATATCGGATTAGGGGTAAGAAGCTGGGTACGATTGCCTTCTCGCGTTGTCTGATTATTCGCGTCGTCGTATTGCGCGGCTAGCACGACGCGATCGGCGTGCTTCGTCAACGTCGTTAGCAGACGCTGATCATCCTCGGGACCGTGGCTGCTGAGCGCATCAAGCACTATGTCCAGGGAGACTGCCCGTGCTCCAGCACTCGTGAGTCGATCGATCGCCACTGCATAGGCTGCCCGCTTAGGTGGAGAAGTTTGCAGCGGCTCTAAATAGGCGTAGCGCTGCGGGTCGCTAGAGTAGACCTGCGTGCCTTGCACCTGCGTGTCCTCATCCAGCGCCAGAATGACAATATTCTGAGGCGGAGCGATGGGACCGCGTAGCTCAAAAAATAGGGTTTGCGCTTGTCGCTCCCACGATCGAGCAAAATCTGTTTGGGTTGCAGTGATAAGCGCGGCTGCAACTGCCCAGATGCCCACCATTACATGGTTGCTTAGCTTCGTTAGGCGGCGGGCTTGAATCTTGGTGAGACTGGGCTTTGTGGTGCGGTTGCCCGTAGACGATCGACGATTGTTTGTGGACGGCTGGGCAATCAGGGTTTCCGTCTGGGGTAGCGGGGGCTTGCTAGTCATCTTTTTAATTTTTGTGAACACTTCCCGACGACGCACCCAAACGCAATTGAAATCTTCAGTCTCAGCACAGACCCATCTTAAGAGATTCTACGGACAATGTTGTCAAGTTCGCGGCGTTATTCTTCAGAGTCTTACCTGCGCTGTATCGGTTGCACTACCGTTTTGAGTCAAGGGTTAATTTATTCTTTTTCACGGCGCTTATCCTATTTCCGACTCTGTGAGGGTGAAACAGCGACCTCAGGTTGTGTTCCGGATATAAAGAATGCAATCAAGGCAAATTTCCCTAGCTTCTACCGAATACGATCACCGCCTAGACTAGCTCCTGCGATACGAGAGGCTGACGCAGAGGGTAATACCTTCTTAGAAATCCTTCGGCAGAGAGATGTTGATTTGTGCTAGCTAATTAGCATGGTTTTCAATATGCCTATAGTGAATGCTCCTCATACTTTGGGCTAGCTCTGTGAAGCTGCCCGTTGATAATTTTCATGCGCTGAGATTACAGGGGCAACAAGAAAGTTTAACCTGATGGATTAATTTCGATTTCGTCACTTAGAATTAATTGTTAAGATTAGTTAATCATTGCTTTATTTACTTCTACTTTTAGGTCTTTAGCTTCTATGCATTACTCGATGAGCCGTCTGTCGATTTTTGTAGACGGAAACAATATGTTTTACGCTCAACAGAAGAATGGCTGGTTCTTCGACCCTAAGCGGGTGCTGGAGTACTTCACGAGCGATCCGAATGTCACGCTGATCAATGCATTTTGGTACACGGGACTGAAAGATCCACAGGACCAGCGAGGATTTCGGGATGCCCTGATTAGCTTGGGATACACGGTCAGAACCAAGCAGCTAAAAGAGTATTACGACGATAGCTCGGGGCGGTACTCGCAGAAAGCTAACCTGGATATTGAAATTGTGGTAGATATGTTCAACACGGTTGAACAGTACGATCGCATGGTGCTATTTAGCGGCGACGGCGATTTCGAACGGGCGATCGAGCTGCTGCGGACGCGAAACACGCACATCATTGTGGTTTCCACAGAAGGCATGATCGCGCGGGAGCTACGCAACGCCACCGATCGCTACATTGACCTTAACGACATTCGCAAACAGATCGAGAAAGTTGATTACTGACTGAAGCCAGCCTGATAGTTGTGGTCATGTGGTTGGTCGTTAGTGGTCAGTTGTAAGGTTACGAACGACGGACAAGCAGCGACCTAGCCACAAAAGCGATAGGCTAGTATCACAACATTATCTACTTGCACGTTTCCCTATGAACACTCCGTCTAGTCACGAGCGAATCATCATTTTTGACACCACTTTGCGCGATGGCGAACAGTGCCCTGGCGCAACGCTAAACGTGGACGAAAAACTGGCGATCGCACGGCAGCTAGCTCGACTAGGCGTAGATGTGATCGAAGCCGGATTTGCCTTTGCCAGTCCGGGCGATTTTGAGGCAGTTCAAAAGATTGCTCAGTCGGTCGGCACCGAGGACGGACCTGTGATTTGCAGCTTGGCACGGGCGATTCGTGCCGACATTGAAGCGGCGGCTGAAGCGCTAAAACCTGCTGCTCATTCCCGGATTCACACCTTTATTTCCACCTCGGATATTCACCTGGAATACCAGTTGAAGAAATCGCGCTCCGAGGTGCTGGCGATCGCGGAGGAAATGGTCGCCTACGCCAAGTCCTTTGTGGACGACGTGGAATTTTCGCCGATGGATGCGGCGAGATCGGACCCTGCGTTCCTCTATCAAGTGCTGGAGCGGGCGATCGCGGCAGGCGCAAAAACTATCAACATCCCCGATACCGTCGGTTACTTGACTCCCAGCGAGTTTGGGGACATGATTCGCGGCATCCGAGAAAACGTGCCGAACGTCGAACAGGCAATTATCTCTGTTCACGGACACAACGATTTGGGATTAGCGGTGGCATGCTTCCTGGAAGCGGTGAAGAACGGCGCACGGCAGCTAGAGTGCACAATCAACGGCATTGGAGAGCGGGCAGGCAACGCGGCGCTAGAGGAATTGGTGATGGCGCTGCATGTTCGTCGTCAGTACTTTAATCCGTTTTTAGGGCGATCGGTGGACTCTGAGGAGCCGTTGACGAACATCAACACACAAGAAATCTACAAAACCTCGCGCTTGGTCTCGAACTTAACCGGGATGCTGGTGCAGCCGAACAAGGCGATCGTCGGGTCAAATGCCTTTGCCCATGAGTCCGGCATCCATCAGGACGGCATGTTGAAGAACAAGCAAACCTACGAAATTATGGATGCGCAGACGATCGGGCTGACCAGCAATCAGCTCGTGCTGGGTAAGCATTCGGGTCGAAATGCCTTCCGCACACGTTTGAGGGATTTGGGCTTTGACCTGTCAGAGCAAGAGCTGAATAAAGCCTTTGTCCGCTTTAAGGAATTGGCAGACAAGAAAAAAGAAGTCACCGATCGCGATTTGGAGGCGATCGTCAACGACGAGATTCAGCAGGCACCAGAACTATTCCGGGTTGAGTTGGTGCAGGTGTCCTGCGGCAATAACGCCTGTCCCACGGCAACGGTAACCCTACGAACGCCCGACGGACAGGAGTTGACCGACGCGGCTACTGGAACCGGACCTGTCGATGCGGTCTACAAAGCTATTAATCGCGTCGTCAATGTACCGAACCAACTCATTGAGTTTTCGGTCCAGTCCGTGACGGCAGGGATTGACGCGATCGGCGAAGTCACGATTCGGCTGCGTGGACGCGATCAGATCTTCTCTGGTCACGCTGCCAACACCGACATTATCGTGGCGTCGGCTCAGGCATACGTCAATGCGCTGAACCGTCTATTCGCAGCACAGCACGACCCAGAGCGCACGAGCTACAAGCAACAAGCAGAGGTTGCATCAGTTCAGAGCTGATCACTGAATCATGTTGGAAGGGACGGGGCAACCCCTCCCTTCCAACATGATTCAATTGGTTCAGTCGTGTACAACAACAGGCGTGCCGATCGTGCTCCAGTTGAATAACCACTTCGCATGGTCCACGGCAACATTGACGCAGCCGTGACTCACGCGCGTCCCGAATCGGCGATGCCAGTAAGCGCCGTGAATTGCGTAGTTGCCGGAGTAGTACATCGTGTACGGCACATCTGGCACGTCGTAGTCATCGCCTTGCATGCGGCTATAGCGGTGGCGGCTCTGAATCCTAAAAACGCCCGTCTGAGTGGCGCTAGCTGTTTTACCTGTAGAAACCAAAATAGCGTAGACTGGCGTTTTGCCCTGCCATGCAATCAATCGCTGCCGCGATAGATCGACTTCAATCCAGCGCTGCTGCGATCGCTGAAAGGTTTGCATGGCTTTCCGGTGGCTAGCCGAATACGTTAGCGCTGGAGCCGCACAGCTTGCTACCATTAGCAGCACTAGCGCCCACAGACTCACCCACCGTCGTATCGACCGTGGCAACTTCCAGCCGAACTTGTTCATCCGTTCCTCCTGCTTTTACGAGGGTAAGCGGGATTTGCTCAGGCGGCTGAATCGTTAACCATTCTCTACATGAAGTTAGGGGTGGAGCGCGAGAAAGGCTGAAGCGACTGTACAAGCATTCTTGCCCGATCGGAGATTGCCTCCCAGTTGCTCTGCTCAACGGCGAGTTTGGGAAACAAATCGCCAGACAGCCCAACTGCAACGGCTCCAGCCGACAGAAACGCGGGCGCATTCTCTAACGTGACGCCGCCTGTGGGAATCAGGGGAATATCGTCCAGGGGTGACCGCAGGCTGCGAATGTAGTCGGCTCCGCCCAGCGCCTGCACTGGAAACACCTTGACGCACGTTGCGCCTGCTTGCCATGCGTGGACGATCTCGGTTGGCGATAGCGCTCCGGGCACGATCGGCACCGCGTGATCTGCGGCTAATTGAATTAGACTGACATCGACGTGAGGCGTAAACAGAAATTGGGCACCCGCCGCGATCGCGTCCTTGAGGTGATCGCGGTTCAACAGCGTTCCTGCTCCGATTTGACAGTGGTGTAGGTCAGCCCGAAGCTGGCTGATTAACTCAGCGGGACGATCGCTGTTCCAGGTAATCTCGATTAATCGCATTCCTCCCGCCGCAACAGCCGTTGCCAGCCGATACCCTAATTCAAATTGAGGCGCACGCAGCACCGCGATCGATCGTGCAGCTTGTATATCCGCCAACCAAGCATTTGTATTCATCACTAATTTCATCTCAACAAGCGAAATTCAAAGAAGTTTTATTGTATAGAAATAATTTTTTAATAGGAATGGTACATTCAAGCTCTATCGAAAGTCTTAGTTACTTAGTAATAGAACATTTTCTGAAGTCTACATTGAAAAACGAGGCGATCGTTAATTGATAATTCTCTAGAGAGATCCTCTGGAAATACCCACATCCTAACCGTTGTAGCAGTCCAAAATGTATATTAGTTATACAATTTACTCTACTCTGACTAAGCGTTTGTCCACTAATTTGATCTCCGTTTCTTAACAAGAGGCTTAACAAAGCCTTAATCCACTAAGTTAATTTTGCAAGTCAGTCATTAGAAAGAGGAAACTGTTGAATTGAATTTCTAAAGTGAAGACGTTAGCTCATATTTGAGGTATTTCAACATGGCACTTTATAGAATTAAGGATTTTGATCCAAACTACCGTGATCATTTCGATGGAGACGATGTTAAAGGTCTTGACCTGTACTCTGGCAGTGAGCGGATTGGCTCAGTTGACGATGTACTGGTTGACGATGACGGACGGTTCCGCTACCTGGTAATCAACACGGGTGCATGGATCTTCGGCAAAAAAGTACTGCTGCCGATCGGTCGCGCTCGCATCGACTATAGCGCTCGTCGCGTCTACGCAGACAACCTGAGCCGTCAGCAAGCCGAGAACCTACCAGAATTCAGCTCTGACATGGCAACAGCTGACTACGACTACGAAGAGCGCGTACGCGGCGTCTATCGTCCGGGTGCAACAAGCACCAGCACACTGGGCGGCAATGCTGCGCTAGATGCGACGGCTGGTCTAGATTCTCCGACTCCGCTGGACGCAACGGCAACCTCTGCAACCTACAACACAGCGGCCCCCACTCCTGTAGATGCAACGATGGCTGACGCTTCCTACAGCCGCGACACCTATACCTACGATCGCGAGCCTGAGCTGTACAACCTGAACGACCGCGACCACAGCTCGCTGCGTCTGTACGAAGAGCGTCTAATTGCTAACAAGCGCCGCGAAAAGACTGGCGAAGTTGCAGTCGGTAAGCGCGTTGAAACCGAGACCGCACGGGTATCAGTGCCGATCGAGAAAGAGCGCGTTGTCATTGAGCGTACGACTCCTGCAAACGCTGGTACGGCAATCCCGGCAACTGATGCCGCATTCAACAATACTGAAGTGGCTCGCGTAGAAGTCTACGAAGAGACGCCTGACATCCACAAAGAAGCCTTTGTGCGTGAAGAAGTTCGCGTTAAGAAAGTGGTTGAGCAAGACACGGTGAACGCAGAAGAGCAAATTCGCCGCGAAGAAATCGACATCCGCACCGAAGGACATCCCGTGGTTGATAGACCTGGCGATATCCGCTAATTGGAGCCAGTTGCTGTTAGCTATTCACCGTTAATCTGAGGCTACTATGATAGTTAACGCTTAGTGATCAGCGCGGGTGGGGTATAGCTCTGCCCGTGCTGTTTGCCATATATAGCATTCTCTCCAGTGCGGTGCGTCTAGAGAACCCACCCCCCCTCCCTATAAGGGAAGGGGAAACTCTAGCTCCCCTAGAACGCAGAGGGGTTGAGTGTCCCTCTGCAGAGCGAGAGCCGACCCGTGGATTGTTGTATTAAATCAAGGACAGCTATGAATCATCCATCTGAAACAAACGATTTAAGAGAACCGCATCAGGCATCCTACTCATCAGAGGCAGGATTAACGGAGAAGCAAATTGCAGTAGATCGATCGCTCTCTCCAGAACATGAAAAAGTTGTTATTCAAACCACAATTCCGTTACTAGAAGAGCGTATTGTTGCCGATTATACGCGGCGCAAAATTGGCGAAGTCATTGTTCGTAAAGTCGTTGAAACTCGAATGGTGCAGGTGCCAATTCGCTACGAGAAGCTGATTGTTGAGCAGATTAATCCAGAGCATAAGCAGCTAGTAGAACTTGATCTATCCAATAGCGACTCAGACGTTGAGCTAGCTGGAGAAATGAATTCGGCGATCGTGCAAGCCGAGTTTTCCTCTCCCAGAGTAGCGAGTCAAGTGCTTTATGAGTTGGGTAAAACATTGCAGCATCAGTGTAAGCGAGTGCGGGTCGAAATTGAACTGGAAGATGCTGATCTTAGCGGTGCCTATCAGGAGTGGATTGAAAAATTCAGTCAGGCAATTGAGCAGAAGTAGCGCTTAGCTATTAGCTATCCGGGTGCCTAATCCCATCAAAAAACCACCGTCTTTAAACGGTGGTTTTTAAGTTTTAGATTAAACCTACCTTCAAGCTACCAGGATCGCACTAGACAGAAGGTGCTGGATTGGATGGATCCGAGGATGCGATCGTCGATCGTCCATTCAAAGACAGCCCCAGACGAGAAATGCCTGAGAACAGAATGCTAACTCCAACCAGCGTTCCAATCAGCCACGGCGCATTAAAGGGAAACTGGAACCAGATCATCGCGCCCAGAACTAGCGTGACGATGCCATCGACCAATACCCAGGTCCAGTTCTGCTGTGGACGCAAACGGAACGCCAGAATTAGGTTAAATACGCCTTCAGTGAGCAGGAAGCTACCCAGCAGCAGCGTCAGCGTCAGCACACCTGTCAGCGGGTAGAAGAATAGCATTGCACCTGTTGCAATGTAGAGGGTACCCAGCAGCAGTTTCCAAATAAAGCCACCTTGATCGCGGGTCTGAAATGCATAAACCAGTTTCGCAACTCCGGAGGAAGCCAGAATCAGTGCAATCCAGGTTTCTGTTACCAGCGTGGAAACCTGAGGCAAAATCAGCGAGGCAATTCCCAGCACGATCAGCAGAACGCCAATAATCAGTGAGTTGTTTCTTTTCTTAGGTTCAGTCGAAATGTTCGTTGTCATAGAGCGCTTATTCCTCATCGCATAGACTGTTACGATCAGGCTAGAAAATTTCCTCGCTGCTCGATAGAACCTTAGGGTAGACTCTGATTCAAAAACTGCTGTACGGTGTCTCGCCATTGCTTTGGACAATCTGAAGCAAGAGCGCCATGTCCAACTGATTCTTGGAATAGCGCAAATCGCTTTTGTTCTTGGAGTCGATCGAATATCGCGATCGCTTCTTGCTCTGTCACCCGCTGATCTGCCGCTCCATGCATCAGTAATGTTGGAGCTTGCATCACTGCGGCATAATCAATTGGATTGTGGGCAAATCCATCAATCTGCTGCTGAATACCACCCCAAAACACAACTAATTCTGCACCTGGAAATGCTGGAATATTCATTGCCTCAAAGCGATGGCGTACTGTGTGCAGCAGACGATCGAACGGACTTTCACAATCACGGCATCTGGTTTTATGGATTGCTGAGCGATCGCTCTCATGACTGCCGTTGCACCCATTGATGCGCCATATAAAATCAATGGCTGTTTTGCCCAGCGCTGCTTAGCATAGGCAACCGCAACGGCAACATCTTCTGCCTTGCGGACGCCTAACGTAGTGCTGCCGCTAGAACCACCCACTCCGCGAAAATTGATCAGTAGTAGCTCAAATCCCAAATCATGCAGAAGCTTTGCTGAGGCTAGTAAAGCATCGTTGGTGCCTGCGTAAGGCGGAAACATAAGGACAATACCACGCGAATGCGATCGCGGCACGTACCAAGCTTCTAGCGTTTCCGAATCTGAAATTGCAATTTGAGCCGTTTTGTGATCGAGCGCAATCGCTTGAGGCGTTAAATGATTGGTTGGTCGTGGAATTTCTACACCTGTCAGTACGATCCGGAGCTTGTCAATTGCCGACAGCGTTTCAGGCTTCGCGGTCCGCTGTCCCGCTTCTACAAAATGAGTCATGCTGTAAGCCTGCATCCAAGCGATCGCATTTAGAGCAATCGCGCCTGTTGTCAGTAGCAAACAAGAGACACGCCAACAAGGTCTTACCCGCTTCAGCATTGTCTTTAGCCCTAGAAAGTATTAGGTAAACCCACCAGAATTGACGGTTTACCCACCTTCAGAGTACCCAGTACAAATTGTTTCAAGCGGAAATCACACCCAGCTCTTTACGGTTTGCCTCAATGTCTCAAATCCTTGCCTGACCTACAGTAGAAACATCAAGGCAAGCGCAATCAAGACACCTCAATCAAGGCAGTTTTATTGCAAGCCTGACTGTTATTTTCTAGTAACTCTCTCACCACCCATGTTGACACGCTACAGAATTGCTCCTCGTTACATCCAGCGTCCGATCGCCTCTCCCTGGCAAGAAATGGCAGCGCTAACTCGTCAGCTTGATCACGTGTTTGCTGATTTAACTCCTGCGACTGAAACCCGCAAACCTTGGGCTCCCGCGATCGAATTGAAGCAGACCGATAGTGAGGTAGTTCTTCGCGCAGAGCTTCCTGGCATTGATGCGAAAGACCTTGAGGTAAACGTCACCCGCGAAGCCGTCTCGATTTCCGGTGAGTATCGCTCCGAGAATAAGACCGAAGACCAGCACGTGTTCCGCTCCGAGTTTCGCTACGGCAGCTTCCGTCGCGTCGTTCCTCTCCCTGTAGAAGTGCAGAACACCGAAGTCACTGCCGAATTTAAAGACGGTGTGCTGACCCTGACGCTGCCCAAGGCTGACGATCGAGCTGTGAAAGTCAACCTGCCAGGCACCACCGATGCTCCTGCAGTGGAGTCCACCGAGACTGCCACAGCAGACGCAACGACCGAGACAACCGAAGACGTTTGGGCACAAGGCTAATTGGGAATTGGAAATTCGGAATTCAAAATCTAATTCTGAATTTCCTCCCAACCGCCCCCACTTGTTCGGTAAACACGCCTTCATCATCTGTGGCGATCGCGATCAGTATAGAGGGGTAGGAAGGCGTGCTATGCCCATTCTGGTTGCAACCGAGGTCTGGTTTAGTACGGTTAAACGCTGCCTCGTTTGCCTTGTGACGTAATTGTCGATAGCGCCAGCGCTGACTTGTCAGTTCGCCACCCCCACCCGTATTTTGTTTATTGTTTGATGGAGCCGAAGCACTCATGGCAAAAGTAGTCGGAATTGACTTAGGTACAACCAACTCGTGCGTGGCGGTGATGGAGGGTGGAAAGCCCACTGTCATTGCTAACGCTGAAGGTTTTCGGACGACGCCTTCTGTCGTTGCCTTTGCAAAGAATGGCGATCGTCTTGTTGGTCAAATTGCCAAGCGGCAAGCCGTGATGAACCCGGAGAACACGTTCTACTCCGTGAAGCGGTTCATCGGTCGTCGGTTTGACGAAGTGACCAACGAACTGACCGAAGTGTCATATAAAGTTCTCAACGTCGGCGGCAATGTCAAGGTTGATTGCCCTGCTAAGAAAGAGCAGTATGCACCTGAGCAGATTTCCGCTGAAGTTCTGCGCAAGCTAAAAGAAGACGCCAGCAAGTATCTGGGCGAAGACGTAACCCAGGCAGTGATCACCGTTCCTGCTTACTTCAACGACTCGCAGCGTCAAGCGACTAAAGACGCCGGTCGGATTGCAGGTCTGGAAGTACTGCGGATTATCAACGAGCCAACCGCTGCATCGCTGGCATACGGCTTAGACAGGAAGAGCAACGAAACCATTCTGGTGTTTGACTTGGGTGGCGGTACGTTCGACGTGTCGATCCTGGAAGTTGGCGACGGCGTGTTTGAAGTGCTGGCAACGTCCGGCGACACGCACTTGGGCGGTGACGACTTCGATAAGAAGATTGTGGACTACTTGGCAGAAGAGTTCCGTCGCGCTGAAGGCATTGATCTCCGTAAGGACAAACAAGCGTTGCAACGTTTGACTGAAGCGGCTGAAAAAGCCAAGATCGAGCTTTCGAGTGTGACGCAGGCAGAAATTAACCTGCCCTTTATTACAGCAACGCAAGATGGACCGAAACACCTCGACACGACTCTGACGCGCGCTAAGTTTGAGGAACTGTGTGCGGACCTGATCGATCGCTGCCGCATTCCTGTAGAGAGCGCTCTGCGCGACTCTAAGGTTGATAAAAGCGCGATCGATGAAGTGGTGCTGGTGGGTGGTTCGACCCGCATTCCCGCTGTACAAGACATTGTCAAGCGCGTACTGGGCAAAGATCCGAACCAGACCGTGAACCCGGATGAAGTGGTGGCGATTGGTGCTGCCGTTCAAGCGGGTGTACTGGCAGGTGAGGTTAAGGACATTCTGCTGCTCGACGTAACGCCGCTGTCTTTGGGTGTCGAAACCTTGGGTGGCGTGATGACCAAGATCATCCCGCGCAACACCACTGTTCCCACCAAAAAGTCGGAAGTGTTCTCGACGGCTGTGGATGGGCAGAGCAATGTGGAAATCCACATTCTGCAAGGTGAGCGCGAAATGTCGAACGACAACAAGAGCTTGGGAACCTTCCGTCTGGATGGCATTCCTCCCGCTCCCCGTGGCGTACCGCAAATTGAAGTTACCTTTGATATCGATGCCAACGGTATCCTGACCGTTTACGCCAAGGACAAAGGCACGGGCAAAGAGCAATCCATCAGCATTACGGGTGCTTCCACGCTGCCCAAAGACGATGTGGAACGGATGGTGCGCGAAGCCGAGCAGAACGCTTCGGCAGACAAGGATCGGCGCGAGAAGATCGATCTGAAGAACCAGGCAGATTCGCTGGCATACCAAGCTGAGAAGCAAATGAGCGAACTCGGCGACAAGGTGCCTGCAGCGGATAAGGACCGTGTTAATGGCTTGATCAAAGACCTGAAAGACGCGATTGCGCAAGAGGACTTCGATCGCATCAAGTCTGTGCAGACCGAGTTGCAGCAGTCGCTCTACACGATCGGCAGCAACATCTACCAGCAAGCGGGTGGCGGCGAGGCAGGCGGCGGCGCAGGTCCGACTGATCCTGGCGCGGGTGCAGGTCCTTCTTCTGCCTCGACTGGTGGTGATGATGACGTAATCGACGCAGACTTCACTGAATCCAAGTAAGGGTGGCGAGCGTAATACGCTTGAAGCTCGCTCCTTAACTAATGACTAGGCTGGTAGGAAGAATCCTATCAGCCTTTTTTGTTGCTTCTGGAGATTGGGGCGATTACGTGAGATGAGACAAGATGGAGCAATGGTAAAAATATAGAGAGGAGTTCTGCCTATCCACCCGTTCTGGGTGATATATGAAAGGATTCTATCTATTCATCTAATTTCCGAGTATAGACAGAAAGATCTAGTAATTAAGTTATGCCGCCGAGTCTTGAGTGGCGGCATAAGCAGAATTCTATTCTCTGTCATCAACAAAATAGTGTCTTGATTTGAGTGATGAGGTAATCGAGTCGAAACACTTCAATTTAAGCAGTCGATTTAAGTTCCCACACGATAAACTATTTTTAGTGATGATTTTGATCGCTAATCAGGAGTTTTGTAGTTGAAATGGTTGACTTGCAACTTGAAAAAATTCAAACTCATTACTGTGAAAGCTGCAATAGCTGGTTAGAATTCTGCTTTGACAGATATGCAATGAGGTTTGAGGGGATAAATATATATCTGTCAAACATTCCTCTCTTGCGATGCGATAGTTGTATTAGATACTATTTTCCGGAGAAAACAAAAGAAATAATACTAACTGTGAGTGAGCAAGCAAAAGAGCAAGGAAAGCCAGAAGTAAAGTTATCTCCTCGACAAGACTTCAAGAGACAATTTAATTATGGGAAGGTCGAATTTTTATATGACCATAGAGATTATGACAACATTCCAGGATTGCAAAGACCTTGGGACGATGGTTTTTTAACTCCAGTCTTCTTTAATCTTGCAGTTTTAAACAAATATTCCCAGCATCCTGATTATCGACTAGATTTAGTCTCTAGAACTTACGGGAGTATCAGTAGCAATAATGAGTTTGATATTGCTTTCGGTATTAATAGAAATCGAAAGGTAATCATGTGGTTAGGTGATATTGATGAACTGCCATTGAACGAACAGTATTATCTGAGATCTGAAAATGTAAAGTCTGATCATGATTTATGCTCAGAGTTTTATGAATCACAAATAGAAGTGCAATTCTCAAATCCTTCTCCTGAAAATGCTTTATTTCATGCTAGAGCAGAAGCCATCCAAGTTTGTCAAAGAGAACGAGGAGGATATCTTCACACATTTGAAGGAGAAATAAGTAAAGTCATTGAAAATCTTGACCGACCAGTATTTTGGCAGGAGAAGCATGTTAATCCAATCATAGAGGCGCTTAATCGAGTCATGGTTGAAAGCCTAGATCCGCAGTTCCTTAAAAATGAGCTTGAAAGCGTAGTCAATAAAGATGATCTTAAATCTCTTAAGTCTCTAAAGCTCTTTGAGCAATGGCTAGAAAAGGTTCTTCATCTTTCTAATTTTTCAGACATATCTCTCCCATTTTATGTTTTGTATGATTTTCGTGTTTTGAGTTCTCATCTAATTTCAGATTCTAAAAAGCAAAAAATTCTTAAGAGCATCAATCAAAGATTAAATTTATCTGAGAATAACGAAAACTATGAAGTGATTTATGATGCGTTAATCAATAAATTACGAGAGTCATATGAAACTATCCTTGTTCAACTTTAGGAGTAATGGAAGAAAGAAGTTAGTTGTCGCGGCATAACAATTTGCTTACCCACCAACTGTATGAAGTGGGTTGGTTGAGTCCGAGAGGTTGCTGGCGGCGAGTGAGCGCGAACGTCAAAACAAAGCTCTAAAGTGTGTAAGGGGTAGACTTATAGAGCCGTATGACTAATGATGTTTTGCTCTGGTACGAAACTGGGTTTGATATCTTAACTATGTTCAAACGATTGAAGAACAGGAACTTGGTCGCGCCCTCTACCTTGCTGTTCCAGTTGACACTTATAAAGACTTCTTTCAGCTTCCTTTTATCCAAAAATCGCTTCGCCGCTATGCTGTCCAGTTGGTGATCTATGATCCAGCTAAGGAGGAGATGCAACAATGGACAAAATTCAACACTACCGAAAGCTAATTCAACAAATTCTTCAAAATCACGCTCAGATTAGTTCTAGTCAAAGTGATGTTGAAACGCAAGTCATTCTTGATTCCGAACATGACCATTACCAACTGCTCTATGTGGGATGGAATGGCGACCAACGAATTTTCGGACCCGTTATGCATTTTGACATCAAGAACGGCAAAATCTGGATTCAATATAATGGCACTGAGGAACATGTAGGAGAAGCCTTGATGAAACTGGGAGTGCCTGCTTCTGATATCGTACTTGGCTTTCGTTCAGCATTTAAGCGGCAGTTTACGGGCTATGCAGCTGAATAAGGCGTTATAAAAATTAGCTTCATCTACATCTAGAAGATGTAATGGTCTGCTACAGCCTTTTCCACTCAGGTCAGGTACAGTAACAGCAATGAGTGAACCAACCTTGCAAATCCTTGAGCGTGACTTGGGCAAACGCTAGCTCAATCGATTTGACTAATTCTGG
>NZ_JACJPG010000258.1 GCF_014695955.1 Leptolyngbya sp. FACHB-36
GACCTCAGAGACTAGTCGGAGTTAGTCAGTATTGCTGTGGAGGGACGTGAAATTCACGTCCCTCATTTTTTATGCGGCTTTTATGGGGCGTCAATCTATTTTGTGCCGAACAGGCGATCGCCCGCGTCGCCCAATCCTGGAATAATGTAGCCGTGCTCATCGAGTCGCTCGTCGATCGCGGCTGTGTAAACTGGGACGTCCGGATGTTGGTCGTGAAAGTTGTGAATGCCTTCTGGAGCCGCTAATAGGCAGACTAGCTTCAGAGATTTTGGGCTAGTCTCCTTTAGACGACTGACGGCTGCGACTGCGGAGTTACCCGTTGCAATCATTGGATCAACGACGAGCATATCTCGCTCTTCAACGTCGTGTGGCAGTTTGAAATAGTATTCGACCGGAACCAGTGTTGTTGGATCGCGGTACAAACCAATATGCCCAACTCGCGCTGTAGGCATTAGCTGCAGCATGCCATCCAAGATTCCCTGCCCTGCCCGCATAATCGAGACGAGCACCAGCTTTTTCTCTGCTGCTAAAACCGGCGCGTCCATGACGGCTAGTGGCGTCTTGATTGACTCAGTTTTGAGCGGCAAATCTCGCGTTACCTCATATGCCAACAGCATACTAATTTCGGTGAGCAGCGATCGAAACTTTGCGGTGCTGGTTTCGGCACGGCGCATCAGGGTGAGTTTGTGCTGAATTAGAGGATGGTCAATGACGGTAACTTGGGCAGGCATGGAAGTAAGAAATAGGAAACAACGTAGAAACTCAGAATGATGGACTCAGCGTCTGAATCCATCATTCCCTCGCTAAAATACAGTGCCATCGCTGTCGATTTGGATCGGTGGAGTTCCGCCAGGACGTCGCTCAGCGGCAATCCGCCGTCCAGCGGTCCACGTTCCACCCTGGAGAATTTTGACAAGAGACAGGTCAGCCGTGGTTTGGTTAAGCTGCTGCCGAATCGTTTCAGCGAGGCGATCGAGCAGAATTACGGTCAGTGCCCGCCATTCAACGATCACTTCAGAGCTAGGGAGGTGTGCCTGCTGGAAGACGATCGAATCAGTGACCTGCAACAGTCCTAAATCCAGGCACAAACCTCCATTGCGATATTCTGGTAAGCCTGTCAAATTCTCCAGTCCGGTAATCACCAAGCCAAGTTCCTGCAATGGCTCTAGTAGTGAGTAAGTCAACCACTGAGACAGCTTGTGGAAAGGCACCAGCGTTGAATGAGGAACGGCAGGATTCGACAAGGCAGAGTGTAGCCAGACATCGCCAAGGTTGACGCCTGCTAGAGTAAGACGTCCAGCCCAGATGTCGCCAAGCCCTTCTAGTACGGCGGCAAACACCTGACTGGCATCGAGCCGTCCATCCGTTGCTTGCTCCAGCAGGTAGTTAACCAGATTGCCGGGGCGAGGATTTTGCGAGCCAAACAGCCCAGGATGACGCTGGAGTGTTTGACCCAACTGTTGCAGCAGACGGATACGCCCCGCAACCCCAACCAAAGGATTGGTATCGCTAACCTGAAACGCGTTGCTCAGACGAGTGTTGATTAGCTGCCGCAGCCCGATCGCGTCCGCCTGTAATGGAATTGCCGGATTGCTAGAGAACACGCCCTGACAGAACGCGTCAAAGCTGGCAACCGCCAGTCCCTCCGATCGACGAAACACCTCGCCAGTCGCAGGTTCATGGTACTGC
This sequence comes from Leptolyngbya sp. FACHB-36, assembly GCF_014695955.1. Lineage (GTDB taxonomy): Bacteria > Cyanobacteriota > Cyanobacteriia > Leptolyngbyales > Leptolyngbyaceae > FACHB-36. The sequence goes on from NZ_JACJPG010000258.1 coordinate 1,690, forward strand.
CATACCGATCCTGCGCCCGCATCCAGAAGCACACTGACGATCGCCAAGTCAAATTTTGCTTGAGCCGCTTCTACAGGCGATAGACCTGCTAGTTTATCTTTCAACTCTGCGAGGCGCGGTCGTGTACCCACCTCAAAATGTCGCCAACGGCTATGAAACGGAATCTTCAGGTCCGGGTAGCTCTCGCGAGTTACCTGAAGCACGTAGTCTGCCGTGCGCTCAAGCTGGCTCAAGTCACAGCGAAAATAGCGCAGACGATCGGCGCAAGCCAAGTCAAAAAGCTGCCCGCAGCGCTCCCGAATGGCAATGGGAGAGCGCAGGTAAGCGATCGTGGCATCATCAGCAGCAGTCAGCATAGGGGCGAAGCTATTCCGCTAAATTGCGTCCCTTCACGTCTGCCAAGGCAACGTCGTCGGGAACCACACCCTCGGTGTAGTATCCAGCCGCTTTCTTGGCTTCAATTTCTACCTTGGCGTCCGCTGGAATCAGCGCATCGGGAATCGGCACCCGCTCGACGATCGTGATGCCGGATTGAGTGATCGCGTCGTACTTCATGTTGCTCATCGAGATGAAGCGATCGATCTGTGTGACGCCTAACCAGTGCAGCACGTCTGGCATCAATTCCTGGAAGCGCATATCCTGAACGCCAGCAACGCACTCGGTTCGGGCAAAGTAGGCATCGGCGCGATCGCCGCCTTCCTGCCGCTTGCGGGCGTTGTAGACGAGAAACTTTGTGACTTCACCCAAGGCGCGACCTTCTTTGCGCAAATACACAATAATGCCTGCACCACCCTCCTGAGCCGTTTCCACGCAGGCTTCAATTCCGTGCACCAGGTAGGGACGACAGGTGCAGATATCGGAGCCAAACACATCTGAGCCGTTGCACTCGTCGTGTACGCGCACCGCTAGGGGACGATTCGGATCGGTGATTGCCGCAATGTCTCCAATGATGTACACAGTCATGCCGCCGATCGGTGGCAGAAATACCTTTAGATCTGGGCGCGTCACGAGTTCTGGAAACATGCCGCCCGTCTGCTCAAACAGCACCCGACGTAAATCGGACTCCATCACACTGAGCCGCTTAGCAATTCCAGGAAGGTGCCACACGGGTTCGATCGCCGCTTTCGTCACCACCAAATCGCCGCCTGACTTCATCACCGTGCCATCGATGCGCAAGCGTCCTGCTTCAATCGCATCGACCAGTTCAGGCATGTTGATGTGCGCTTTGGTAACGGCGATCGTTGGGAGAATATCGTAGCCCTGCTCATACAGCGACCTGTATGCTTCACCCACCAGCGCACCAAACGGGTCGAGGGAAATGATTTTGTCCGGATCGAACCAGGACGGATGGGGCCCAATGTGTGCGGCGGGAGATGTGTTTGTTAGGTCTGCCCGATGATCAGATTGCAGCCTGCCGCTCGCCACTGCCAACGCGCGGTAGACGCCGTAAGAGCCGGAGTGTGTCCCGATCACGTTGCGGTGAGCGGAGTTCATTAACGTGCCAATGATCGGCCCGCGCTTTAGTGGGTCCGCATCGCCCCACTGGATCGGAATCGGTTTTGGTCCAAAGCGGCTGGGATGCGAGGTAAGAACGATGTGCTTTGGCTTTGACCCTGATTTTTCTGTTGTCATAGATGCTCCCAGGGTGAATCAATGCGTAACCAGGCAGCAGAGGGATTAAGCTTAAGATTCTATCAGTAAGACTCGATCGAGGTGAGTGGTGCAAGCAGCAGATTTTTGTCGCTAGGCTTCGTACAGCTCGATCGGCAGTCCGTCCGGGTCTTTGAAAAAGGTGAAGCGTTTTTCTGTGAGTTCATCGACTCGAATAGGTTCCACAGCAATCGATTTCGCTTCCAGACACGCAACTGCTGCATCCAAATCGTCTACCTTCAGCGCTAGATGTCGCAGTCCGCAGGCTTCTGGGTTATTAACTCGCGGTGGCGGATCGGGAAACGAGAACAGTTCGATCGCAGTTCCGTCTGCGATCTGCAAATCCAGCTTGTAGGAGTTCCGCGTCGATCGAAACGTCTCACGAATAATCGAAAATCCTAAAACCTCTGTGTAGAACTGCTTGGAGCGTTGATAGTCCGAGCAGATAATCGCAACGTGGTGAATGCCGTTTGCCTGCATTGCTCATTACGCGCTTGCTTCGAGTCGGTTGCGGTCCTCGATCGCCTGAATTGCCAGCAGCAACTCTTCTTCCCGCACTTCAAATTCGTCTTCGGGAATGTCGCCCATGTCAAAGGCAAGCTGAAGGGTGAGAAGCTGCTTGCTCAGGTTTTCTTGGTCATCGAGTTCGGCGTCAGCACGTTCCTGAATCTGTTCTGCGATCCAGGCAAGTCCGGTAACAGGAGCAAATAGAAGACGAATCATAAAAGGTTTAGTTGTTAGTAGTTGTCAGTCTTTCAGTCGTTAGCGGTTAGCCCACTTTAAAGTTTGACTAATAGCGCACTAGTCCAAGCGATCGAGCTGAGCGAAATTAAACGGAGCAGTGAAGTTGTTGTAGCGGATAGTGAGACGAGGGTCGAACTGTTGATCAATCTGTTCAACCTGAATGCTGAACTCAGGCTCGTTGTCCCAGGGAATTAGGTAGGCAGCGTTGTAGATCATGGACTCTGTTAGGGTGTCGTTTTCAACAACCTGTCTAGCGAAGGGATTCAGAGCGACGCGAAAGGCATCGACGATCGCCTGTTTCCGGCTAGCGAGGGCGCGCTCGATCGCCTGCCCAATTCTGATTACGTCGTCCATGCTCAAGGACTTCCCCTCCAAACTGTCGCGCTGTGCTTTTAGCGTCGGATTTTCGTCGAGTAGGGCGTGCAGCTCTTGATCGGCTTGCCAAAACACCTTGACGCCAACTTCCCGCAGTCCGGTCAGTTTCGTAAAAAGCTGCTCTAGGCTGGGACCGTGAGGAGCGGTCAACTGCTGCGTCACAGTCTGCCAGTCTTCAATAATGAGTCCAAACTGGAGCGGTAGCAGCGTGCGAAAGCCTGCATCCATTGCTTGCTCTAGCACTTTCTCGTGTCCTAGCAAATTACGCCGGCTCGCCAAATAGCGTTCCTGCTGTGCCTCCGAAAACAAAAAGGCGAACCCATCCACAATTTGCGTGTGCACCGGCTGTTTGTCCAGACCTTCCAGGGTCAGGTCTTGCGGTCCGGGGGTAGGAAAAATGCCGTACAGGTAAAGTCCGTGGCTCATAGGTGCTAAAGCGGTTTAGAGGTAAGCACAAGCTGCAATTTGGCGTGAATCAGGTCAATATCGGCGAGTCCCAGATCAACATTGCCCTGAAGGACAACGCCTGTGTTCAGCAGACGATCGAGCAGTTCCAGAATGGTGGGACTCGCTGACGTTTCACCGGGGTAGTAACCGCCTGCTTTCGGTAGCAGTGTACCCACTTCACCCAGGTCAATATTCAAATCAGCTGGATCGATTTCAAAAACCTCGCAGAGTTGAATCACCTGCTCTTCTAGCTTGCGGAGACTGTCTGCTGCACGATCCAGCTGCTCGTCGCTTAACTCGCCCGCTTCCATGCGGCGAATAATCTGCGCTTCCATTAGTTGACGAATCAGTTCAGTCACCGTTAGCAGCAAGGGAGCTAGTCCTGCCTCTGGTTTAGATTTGGCAGGACTGGAAATCGATTGAATCGGCAATTCAGGTAAAGTCACGGGCGATCGTGGTAGAAATCTGCCTTCATTGTCGCCGAGTGGATTGCTCAGCCTCTACTCTTGCACAGGAGTTAACTGCCGCAATTGGCGCAGCTCGGTTTCTAAGCTGTCCACGCGCTGCTGAAGTTGGCGGTTGGATTCCAGCAAGCTCTGCGATTGAGCGTTAAAGTGGGGATTATTCTCCCACCAGTTGATTCCGATTTCCCTGGCTTTGTCCACTGAAGCAACCAGCAGGCGAATGCGGATGTTTAACAGTTCCGTAGTGGCGACGGAAACGGAAATGTCACCTGCAATCACGATGCCTTTATCGAGTACTCGTTCGAGCACATCTGCCAGGCTTGACCCCTGAGTTGAGGTTGACATAGCTCTAGCCGAGTCTTTGGTTGGGATCATGCTTCCTCCTTCACTGTAAATACGCGATCGCGCTGTACAACGTGTCCTTTCTCCGTCAGGCTCCGGAGTGCATCAATCAATTGAATGCGCTCTAGACCAAGCGCTTGCTCAATTTCAGACGGTCGCGCATTGGGAAACTGCACCAGGTAGGCAAGAATTTTGCGCTCGTGGGGAGTGGTTGCAGCCTCTTCAGTCGTAGTGTCGAGGGCGTCGATCGTCAGCATATCTAGGGCGTCTGCGATCGGCTCTGGTTCTGCTAGATCCACAGCCTCCTCACAGGACGAGCTCAGCAAGTCCTCGCTCAAGCCGATCGCTTCGTTCAGCAAATTCCACAGCATTTTAGTCGCGTCTTCCAGAGACGCGGTCGATCGTGACAGCAGCACATCGCAGCAAAGGTCTCGAAACTCAGCGTTACCCGAATGCACCGTAACTGCGTGGTCGTGACACACTTTCGCAATCATTAAGCAGGCACGCAGCCCGGATGCTTTATCCGTTTGAGTTTTAACGCGAAATGCTTTCACCAGTCGCACGATCAGCAAGGCGCTGGAGCGATCGATCTCCGTCTTCTGCACCACAATCTCTTGCTGTGTCAGCTCATCCGGTTCAGGGATGTTGATTGTCACGAGGCGATCGAGCAGAGCATCCTGGGTAGCGTGAACGCCGCAGTACTCCTCGGGATTCGAGGTGAAAATCGCGCGAAATTGAGGATTGACTCGCAGGTACTCGCTGCGGTTGTGACTCGGCGGCAACACGATCAGCTTTTCTTCTAGCGCCGAGAGCAAAACGTTATTCACTTCTGGGCGAGAGCGGTTGAACTCGTCGTAGACCAGCGTAAATCCTTCGCGGCAGGCGAGCGTCAGGCGAGAATCTACCCAGTTCTGCCGCAGCTCATCCTCTACCTTAACGACACTGTGAATGTAGTTATCGACAACTTTCTTGCGGGTGTAGCCAGACTGATTGCCGATTAAGTCCGAGGTCTTGAATTCGTCATCGCCATAGACCAGCATGATCGGACGGGTAAGTAAGTCTGCCAGGTGCAGCGCCAGTGTGGTTTTTCCGGTTCCAGCGGGACCCCGCAGATGAACTGAGTAGCCAGATTGAAGGTAGCGGAGGGCGCGAACGGCGACGCGATCGATCGCGGGTGTGCTGACAAATCGACGGGGGCTGGCACGAAGAACAGTAGTCATAGGGGCTAGAGGGGGTGAGGTGAGGAGTAAAACAGTTCGCGCTGGTGATTTAGTGGGTGACGGTTAGAGGACCTTGAATGAGATAGAGTCGATCGCGCTGCGTAATTAATCCTTTTTGGAGAAGTGACCTCAGAGCGTCCACTACTTGAAAGCGGTTGATTCCGAGGGAGGATTCGATCTCCGTTAGGCGAGCACCGATCGCGGTGTGAATATAGCTGTAGACTTCCTTTTCGTAGGGCACAGCATCCTGGGGCACCTGAGTGACAGGTTTACGGACGATTGGAATAGGACGCTGCAAGGACTTGACCGGAGTTTTGGTCGTGACCAGGGTTTTGATTGGGGCAGTTGTTGGTGCGGCAGCGGGAGCCGTGTTCGCAATGCAGTTCTGAGGATGACTGGTGCCGCCCCAAACCTCAGAGCGCAGCTGATCGCGGAAGGCGTGGAGTTCACCGCGAAACTTGGCAAACTCTTGAAAGAGTTGCTGCACTTCCACTGCGCGATCG
>NZ_JACJPG010000259.1 GCF_014695955.1 Leptolyngbya sp. FACHB-36
CAGTTGAACGTAAACCAGGCAAAGCCAAGAAGGGGTGAAGACGAATGCATTCTTTGCATCCCTTCTTGGATCTAAGTTAGCTGCGGATTGTTTCGCGGAGCGTTACAGCAGCGCGTTGAGCTGCCGCACTAGTGCGTTCTGCTGCTGTTGCACGATCGTCGAGTAGGTGTTTGCCAGCTCTACCGCGAGTTGATCTTCTACCGCAGACGCCTCTCGTTTCGACTGGCAGTCGCGATGCAAGTGGTACTTCTCGGATTGAAATAGAGTCGCCGCAAGTTCTTGAAATAGCGCTTCGTCGAGAGCCTCAAATGGTCCAGGTGAGTCCAAATCGCTCTGTATTTGCAGAAGCTTCTGCTTTGCCTTGCACCGAACCACCGCCCGCATTGGGATATAGCTTGATGAGTCCATAGTCTAAGCACTCATTTCTCGACGATGCAGTGCAGTATACAGTACGGCTGTGCTTCTGTCGGATCAGTACCCAGGCGGATTTCGCGATCGCTTTACGGAATCGATTTAGGTCTACATCCTCTACATCACTTTTAGCAGCGGCACCTTAAAGCAGCCCGGAATCGCAGAGGCATTCAGCAGCGACACCTGCACGTGCAGTCGATAGGACCCTCTGGCAGCAGCGCTGTATAGATGGCGTTATCAGCATAGGGAACGTTCGCGTTTAGTTCTCCTAAGCTCAGCACTGCGCCCGTCGATAAATGACGAGCAAAGCAGCGTACGTGATACATCAGTTGCTCAAACTGGGCGATCGCATCTCCAGCAAACTTCAGCGAAATTTCTAGCGCGAACGATTCACTCGCTAGCAGGCTGCCTGAAAATAGACGATGCGCGTCGTCAACTTGCATCGGCAATTGCGGAGTCGAAGGCAGCAGGCGCACCTGCAGAATGGCGATTTCAAGAGGTGGGTCGCAGGCTGGTGCCGAGAGCAGGTGCGATCGTATCCACGGGTGCAGTTGGTCTGACTCGATTTCTGTCCAGGCTTCTACAGTATTGGTGTTCGTCGGGCGAATGACGGTACGCTGCTCAACGAGATCGTCAACCTGCCGCGTTTGAACCTCGATCGCAAATGCAGCAACGGATTGCCACGCGATCGCGTCCTCTTTGGCTGGCGGGTTGTCTACAGCGGCGTGGGCTTGAGCAATCCACGCTTCGATATCGCTGCGAGAAATCGTGCGGCTTGCGGCTTTAAGCCGCTGTTTCACGGCACGAAAGAAACCATGGAACTGGGCAGTACCCAGACAACGACGCAATCCGGAACGCTCGTTTACTATCCGACTCTGGCGATCGCGGGTGCGGCTGCCGCTGGCTTACAGTCGAAGAAGGTCTATCGCATTAGTGCACTGTTGCAGGCAGGAGCGCCTCAAGGTCCAGCGTTGACTACGGGCCATACCAAAACCTTGACGATTCAGACCTACAATCTCTAATCAGACCCCATTTTCTACAAGCGGACCGTACTTGCGGCACCTATGAGAGTATCCACGTCCACAAGGCTTCCTTTTGTTAAACGCTGTCCCTGGCTGGCCCTTTTGCTGCTGCTCGTTGCGTATGCCAGCTTTGGCTGGTTTCTGTCAGACCCACAGTTTTCTAGGTTCAGCTTCGTGATTGCGATCGGCTGGATTTGGATTATTGCAGAAGCGTTTATGGACCCGTTGACTGGCTTCAGTTTGTTTCTGAGTCGGTGGTTCAAGTCGGATACCGTTGCCTTTCTTGCAATCTGCATGGTCGCGGGACTTGCCGCGGTTATGCTGTTTTGGCTGCATGTGTTTTTGCATATTCTGACGATTCTGGCGACGGAGGCTCTGGCGCGATTGGAATTGCAGACTGCCAAATTTACGCGGAGGCAGACGTTTTGGATGTTGACGTCCGTGTCGCTGGTTGGGCTAGTGTTGGGCTGGGCAATGCGGGAGTACGTGCCGATCGTGATGAATCTGCTTGTGCCTGCACCCGTTGCAGAGCCAAAGGAATTGTCGCTGCTGGGGTTAAGCGTGACCTGAAGGCGAGTGGGTGCTGTCCCGTTGGTTAGATTCACCGTCCGTTCCAGTCGAGTTGACTGTGGAACGGCGATCGTGGAGAGGGCGATCGGGGGCAATAAAAAGGCAGCCAACAGGCTGCCTTGTCATAATGCATGAGGTGTAATACTTACCGTAGGGCAACGGGTTCGCGATCGAGGCTCGGTTGCCGTTTTTGTTACGGCGAACGCTCCAAGCTGGCAGCGATCAGCGACAGTGCTACTAGTGGAGCCGTCACACTGCGAAGAATTCGGGGACCGAGCGAGACGGCTTCGTAGCCAGCCGCGATCGCTCGGTCCACCTCGACTTGGGTCCAGCCGCCTTCAGGTCCTACTGCAATGCTGTAAGCAGGCGCGGACGGCATCTGCAGGCGATCGAGCAGGTGAGGAGCATCGCGGCGCTCAGCACAGAAGTATTTGAGCGCTGTCGCGTCCAACTCCCTCAGGTGCTCGACAAACGGCACAGGGTCCAGGATCGTTGGGACAAATTGACGTTCAGATTGTTCAGCCGCTTCCTGGGCAATGCGTCGCCAGCGATCGAACTTTTGGGAACTGGGCTGCAGCAGTGTTCGATCGCTGATTACTGGTGCAATGCAGGCAACGCCTAGCTCTGTACACTGTCGCACCACGTCATCAAAGCCGCTGCCTTTCGGTAAGGCAGCCACGAGCGTCACTGAACTGGGTAACTCATTCTCAGCCGTTACCGCTTGCAAGATCTCTGCTTGAAGACCCGATTCCTGCACCAGCGCTGCCAGCCACGACTGTCCTTGCCCATCCAGGGCAATGAAGTGATCGCCCGCCGTCAAACGCAGCACGCGACTGAGGTAATGCCGCTGCGAATCGGTCAGGAGAATTTGACGATCGTGCAGTTGAGTCGGGGAAATGACAAGACGCTGTAGCTGCGGCACTCTTTTCTCTCAGACGTGTAACATCCTGATAAGGGCAGACGGGTCGATCGCAACAATTCCCTAAAATAGGTCAGAACTATGTGAAGGGTTAGTGTTCAGTATGCCCAAGACGGTTGCAGATGTCATGACCCGCAATCCCATCACGACGACGCCCGAAGCGCCAATAACCGACGTGATTAAAACGTTAGCAGAGCGGCGAATTAGCGGACTTCCAGTGGTAGATGGAGCGGGAAAACTCGTTGGCATCATTTCAGAAACAGATTTAATGTGGCAGGAAACGGGCGTCACTCCACCCGCCTACATCATGCTGCTTGACAGTGTGATTTACCTAGAGAATCCGGGTCGCTACGAGCGTGATTTGCACAAAGC
>NZ_JACJPG010000026.1 GCF_014695955.1 Leptolyngbya sp. FACHB-36
TTAAATATTGCACTCGCTAGCTTCCAAGCTCTGTATTTACAGTATCAAAAGCACCATTTTGTCGTCGAAGGTGCTGAATTTTACTCGCTGCACGAATTCTTCTCGGAAAGCTATGAACAGGTGCAAGGCTATGTTCATAAAATCGGCGAGCGGCTTGATGGGTTAGGTGGAACTCCGGCTGCAAGCTTCACTAAGCTTGCGCAGCTGTGTTGCTTTACACCCGAATCGGACGGCGCATTCTCGTCTCGGCAAATGGTGCAAAACGATTTGCAAGCCGAGCAATCAATCATTAGTTTAATTCGTCGCCAAGCGGCTCAGGCAGAAAGCTTAGGCGATCGTGCAACGCGCTATCTCTACGAACAAATTCTTTTAGAAACTGAAGATCGTGCGTTTCACCTGGCGCACTTCCTCGCGCACGATAGTCTGACCTTGGCATACGTTCAAACAACGAACAATTAGCCAAAACTAGCTAATTCTACGCAGTTCATCTGCTAGCAGGAGTTAGAACGGTGGAGGAACAGTTACCTCGACCATGTTCTGACTCCTGCCGTGTTGATCGCCTTCACGGTGTGGGTATCGCTACAATCCTTTGCGCCGTTAACGATAGAATTTAAACATCTTTAGTCTCAAGCACATCCTCTTGCAACACCCTGTCGCGTATCTGCTGGTCTTTCACGGAAGCCGCGATCCTCGTCCGCCCCTTGCCGCACAAACACTTGCCCAACTGGTGGCGCAGCGCCTTCAACATGCTCAAGAAAGCAGCACCCTGGGCGTAGTAGGTGGTGAGCGGAGCCTCTGGACGATCGACGCGCCACCTCGCCCGGTTGCTGGATCTGCGACGGCTACGCTACAGCCGCACGTTGGAATCGCCAGCCTAGAAGGGCATCCCCTGCCGCTGCATCAACAGATTGAACAGTTTGCCCAAACGCTTTTACCGACCTTAACCCCCGTGCGATTAGTCGTGCTGCCGCTGTTTCTGCTGGCTGGCGTGCATGTCATGGAGGACATTCCCGCTGAACTCGCCCTCGCGCAGCAGGCATTGGGGCAGCAAGTCACGATCGATCTCCATCCCCATCTCGGCTCGCATCCCAAGCTACAGCGGGTGATTACCGAGCGGATGGCAACCCTCCCGGTCGAAGCCTGGATTTTGCTGGCGCACGGGAGCCGTCGTGCTGGAGCCAATCAGCCGATCGAGGCAATGGCAGAGCGGCTGGGTGCGCTATCGGCGTACTGGTCTGTGCCGCCCAGCTTGGAGTCGCGTCTGCAAAGCTTGATACAGCTTGGCTTGAGTAGAGTTGCTATCCTACCGTACTTCCTGTTTTCTGGAGGCATTACGGATGCGATCGCTCAGCGGGTCGAGGCGCTGGCGCAGCAGTTTCCTACGCTAGATCTACAGCTCACGGCTCCGCTCGATGCCAGCGCTGAAATTGCTGATTTGCTGGTGGAGTTGTGCGATGCTGGTGAATCAGCCAGCGACACCGTTCGAGCGTAGGCGTTGTTGCGAGCCGCGCTGCCTGTCCTTTTTCTTCTTCCTACGGTTTTCATGCAAGATTCAGGCAAAGTTTATTTGGTCGGTGCTGGACCTGGAGACCCTGGTTTACTGACGCTAAAAGGTAAAACGCTGCTGGAATGCGCGGATGTCGTGGTGTACGACGCACTGGTTAGCGCCGCGATTCTGGCGATGATTAATCCGCAGGCAGAACAAATTGACGCTGGAAAACGGAAGGGCATGCACTCTATGATGCAGGAGGACATTACCGAACTGCTGATTCAGAAGGCGAACCAAGCCGCGATCGTTGTGCGGCTGAAGGGCGGTGATCCGTTTGTGTTCGGGCGCGGCGGCGAGGAAATGGAAGAGTTGGTTAGCGCAGGCATCTCGGTAGAAGTAGTTCCCGGCATCACGTCAGGAATTGCCGCACCTGCCTACGCAGGGATACCACTAACCCATCGTGCCCACAGCTCCTCCGTGACCTTTGTTACCGGACACGAGGGCGCAGGAAAGTACCGCCCAGCGGTAAACTGGCAGGCGATCGCGCACGGGTCCGAGACGATCGTCATTTACATGGGCATCCATAATCTCACGTACATCACGGAGGAGCTGAAAACCGCTGGCATGGATTCCCAAACTCCAGTGGCGCTGGTGCGCTGGGGAACCCGCCCAGAGCAGGAAGAGTTGGTGGGCACGCTAGGGACGATCGTGCAGCAGGTAGAAGCCGCAAATTTTGGCGCTCCGGCGATCGCGATCATTGGTTCAGTCGTCACTCTCCATTCCGTATTGGCAGGCTGCCGCCCGATCCAGGCACATCAGGACGTTTGAGACAGAGAACCCTCGATCTCTAGCACGCACTTGACGCAATCGAGCGGTAGCAATTCTAAATTGCGAATTCCGAATTGATATAACTGGCAAGTCCTCCTCTGTTGGGAGGAACTGCAACGGGTTGTTCTGTAGCATAGTGACCAACTCCGCGAACGGCTTGTCTGAATTGTAGCGAGGCGATCGCAGAACAACAATTGCTCCCTGAAGCGACAAGCCAGTGATCTCTTATCGAATACACGCCTAGTGAGCCCTCGTAAATCCACGATCGTTCCCACCGTCTCCGCCGACCTTCAGCAGAAAGCGCTCCTCGTTCACGCTCGCCTCTGCGAGGAGTATGGCTGTCCGATCGCTTATTTTCATAGCTTGGACCCATTGAGCGAACTGATTTCGGCGCTGCTGTCGCACCGAACGAAAAATCGCGACTCTGATCGTGCCTACAAGCAACTGCGTGCTCAGTTCCCCACTTGGGAAACCGTGCGAGATGCCCCGGTAAACGAGGTGGAAGCGGCGATCGCGCCTGCGACTTGGGCCGATCAGAAAGCCCCACGAATTCAGCAGGTGCTGCGGTTAATTGGCGATCGGCGAGGTGAACTGTCGTTAGATTTTTTGGCAGAAATGCCCGTGCCAGAGGCGAGATCGTGGTTAGAAGAACTACCGGGAGTGGGACCCAAAACCAGCGCGGCGGTGCTTTGCTTTAGTCGGCTGCGGCGGCGCGCTTTGCCTGTCGATAGCCATCACCATCGCGTGGCGGTACGACTGGCACTGATTCCCGCTAGCGTCGCGGTGGGTCCCTCGCACGCGCTACTGGAAGCGCAGCTTCCCGAAGACTGGAGCGCCCAGCAGGTTTACGACAACCATGAAGTACTCATGCTGCACGGGCAGCGCTGTTGCTACTACACGAAGCCCGCGTGCGATCGCTGTGTCGTTCTGGATCTGTGCCCGCATGGTCAGGCGCAGGTGCAGGCAGCGAGCCGTCATTAGCTGTAGATAGCAATTCGTAATTCGCAATTCGTAATTGTGAATGATCGGTTGCATCAGCGTTTCAGGTGTTG
>NZ_JACJPG010000260.1 GCF_014695955.1 Leptolyngbya sp. FACHB-36
CTCATTTCCAAAGCCAATGGACGAGTGACGCTGGCTCCAGAAGTGATTTCCCTCAGCGATGTGCAGGCGCGCTTGGGTAGGAACGTTGATTTGTCCAGCCTAGAGCTAAAATCCGTTGCCATGCTGCGCTACGACACGCCCGGACAGCGCGATCGCCAAGTGCAGTTTGAACAGGTGCAGTCGTACCGCACGATTGCCCAGACGACAACGACACAGTTGATCAGCACAACTGACATCGGTACCACCCCGATTTCCGTTACCCAACCGATTAGCAGCACCGCCGTTAGACAGGAAAGCCGCTTCAGCCTCAGCGTTCTCCAGAAGCAGTCTAGTCTCGAAGAGGTGATTGCGCGGGTGTCTCTGAAGCCAAAACAGGCAAACGAGCTTTTGTCGGAGCAGTTCGTCGGCGACTTCAACTACAAGCTGAAGGAAACGCAGAAAGCCAAGTTCGTTAACGGGCTGAAAGCAGGCGATCGCGTGGTCGTCCGGCTGTTCACCAAAGACAATCGCTTCATTGGCTACAGCGAGTTTGAACTACTAGCCAGCAATACCGTTGTAACGCTAGTTCTGCCCGATCGCGCGGCTGACTACGGCATCGTGCGCACCATTTATGGAATTGATGCAGATGAGGACTTCAGACTCGATCGCACCGCCCGCGTTTATGACTACTTTACTCAAGTCACTCAGGTTCAGAACTACCGTGAATCCCGCGTCACGTTCCTCAGTAGTGCTCAAAGCTTAAATCTTCAGGCCTTTGAGGTAGCAGGACTGCCTGCGCCGAGTCCGACATGTGTGCATCCAGCCTCCTTCGTGACCGGATCCTACACACTGGTTAATCAAGTCGTGCGAGTGTTTGGTTCCAACCTGCCAACAGCGCTAATTTCCTTACCGGGTCAGGTCGTGAGAATGTCGAAAATTAGCACAACCGCCGTTTCTGTCTTCAAAGTGAGTCAGCTCATTTACAACTATCAACAGGTCGGTGTGACGCAGGGAACTGTCCTGCGCGGCGACGATGACGACGATGATGACGATAACGACAATCGCAACGTCAGCCGAGATGACGACGATGACGATGACGACGGTCGTAAACCCCGCAAGCGCAACTGCAACCAGGGAATCGGCAATGGCGCAGAGGGCTGCGATCCCGGAAATTCTCGTCCGCGCGGTGGCAGCAACGACGAAGGTGGCAGGACGCCCGGTGGACGCAAAAACTAGTAGCCGATAGCGATTCGCTTCAGACGATCGGGTGACAGATCAGCTTTTCTTGATCGGTCCCCGATCGATTGCTATTTGGGCTCGGCTTTTTCCACGCTGCGATCGCCCACTCCCAACGTGAGTTCTAGAGGGGCATTCGATCGCTTGGCTTTGACCACGGTGCGATACACGTCATAGTTGGTCGGCAGCGTCGTCGGTTGTCCATTTTGCAGAAAGCTGATCTGAAAAGTTACGCTCTTAATTAGCTGGGGCGTGTCAGGTTTGTCGAGCTGCTGGCGCTGCTCAATGTCGTCCACGGTGGGACGCGGCGGCAGCGCACCCCACCACAAACCGCGATCGTCGGGTCCAGTCACCGCTCCTGCAGGCTTTTCGCCGTTGCGGTTGAGCAACTCGCTGGTGGCAAAGGCTTCGTACCGCGATCGCGTTTTTGTTGGATCGGTGCTGTACTCGACTTGCCAGGTGTAGCGCGTTAACGCGGTGGCGTCGTACTGGTTGGTTGAGATCGTTGTGCAGCCGGGGAGACTCAGAACCACTGCAAGATTGATTAGGGAGTAAACGACCGCTTTCATCGTGTTGTAATTGTTGAAAAGAATGAGCTAAGTGGTCATTCGGTGAACTGCTTTTGACGGTTTAGCAACTCCTGCTAGAAATGTGTCTTTCCTTTTCGATCAAATCTGGAGTGGCTCAAGAGCTTAGCTACATTCTGCTCGAACCGATTCCTTTAGTAGTTCTGCTTAGGCAATATGGCTGCTAAAAAGCATTGTCCAATACATTAGCAGGCTTGAGACTCGCTGCCTCTACGATCTCGCTATAAATATTAAGTTCAAGAGATATTTCAAAATATTGATTAATCCTGCACGAAAAATGAAGAGAACTGGAATACCTAAGAAAAACGGAAGGTAACAGAATCTGTGAAATTAGGCTAAACGGAATTAGGCAACTGCTTTCAGTGATCTGAATGCAAAAAATTAGAAGCTTTCTAAACGCTATAGTGACGATCGAACTACTGTTCTGCACTATGCAGGCGCTATGAGCTTGACAACAGGTTATATCCTACTGCTGGCTAAACAGCCCTACCAGGTGCGCATCTTGGCATCGATACTTGGGCGCTCCGACTACTCCGTGGCGATCGCAAACTCCGAAGAGCAAGCGGTCGCCCAAACCGTTCAGCATCCTCCATTTTTAATTATTCTGGCAGGCGAGCACCACAACTGGTCCCAAGCAATGCTGCGCGAATTGCGGACGCACGCCAATCTGCATCACATTACGCTGGTTGCCCTAACGGATTTTCATGCACCCAGCTGGATTCATCAGGAGGAAAATCCAGGATTCGATGGCTTCTTAGTCAACCCCATTAGCAGCGAAATTTTATCGTCGCTGGTGCAGTCGGCTTATGCCCGTCAAACTTGCTACGCCACTTGTTAAAAGGTGAACGTTAGAGGTAGAAGACGGGGTAAGCGTACTCGTGTTCTGTCTGAGAAGGCTCGTCTATAACAGGAGGTCGGATTACAGATTCGATCGATCGATCAGCTTCTATTGCAGTGTGGGAAAGGGGGGATCGATCGTTAAGCAACTGGAGTTGTCTTAGCTGAATACTTTCTTCGGCTAAGACATAAATATAGGCAAGGTCTTCCATGAGCGTTGGGGGTTGACTACCAGTAGAAGCAACCGTTGCTCAAATGCAATGACCAGAAATCAGTGACCCGTTATTCAACAGTCCATCGTCTCCGTTGTGCATTGGCAACGCTGAGTTAATTTAGCCAGCATGGCGGTAGACACCCGGAAAAGTGTCACAATTTTCCTATATAACTTTGCGGTTGTCTAGCTATTCGGTCAGGTACGAAATAACAGTTAACCAGTAGATATACTGGCTGATGACTGATTACCTATTAACGCTTTGTGCGATAAATCGCCCTCGTTCTTTTCTTGACTGCCAAAGACTAAGCCCTTCTCTTTTAGAGAAGGGCTTTCAGACGGCTTCCAGTTTTCTTCCTTTGTAGGCTGCGGTGTATACACGATTGGATCGATCGGGTCTTTGGATGACCTTGCAATCCTGACTTGTGGCAGCCCCAGGGTCAAAGGCTTGGACCTGACAAGTCAATTTGTGTGTACATAGTAGCCTCTGTAGGAGGGTAAGGGCGGCTTTAGGAGGCGTACCTCTGCTACACCCTGTGCGCCAGCCGATACGGACTCGTCAGCTTATCGAGCTGCTGAATCAGCAGACTGAGGAACAACCCTACGTCCGTCACCACACCCACAGATTCCACTGAACCTCGATCGCTCAGCTTTGTCACCACGGCGGGATTGATGTCTACGCAGACCATCTTGACGCCAGCTGGAGTCATGTTGCCAACGCCGATCGAGTGCAGCATCGACGACAGCATCAGAATCATGTCGGTACCTTCAATCAAACGGGCATAGTCTGCCTGCGCTTGCAGCAGATCCATTTGGGTATCGGGAAGCGGACCGTCATCGCGGATCGATCCTGCCAGCGAGAACGGCACATTGTGGCGCACACACTCGTAGAAAATGCCGCTAGTCAGCGCGCCCTGCTCGACCGCTTGAGCAATGCTGCCATAGCGTCGCACCGTGTTGATCACTTTCAGGTGGTGACGGTGTCCGCCGCGCACCGAGACACCCCGCTTCATGTCCACACCTAAGGAGGTGCCCATAATCGACTGCTCCATGTCATGAACGGCGATCGCGTTGCCGCCCAGAAGCGCCTGCACGTAGCCTTCGCGGATTAGCTGCGCCAGATGTTCACCGCCGCCAGTGTGGATCACGACAGGTCCAGCTGTAACGACGACTTTGCCGCCCTGGTCGCGAATCTGCCGCAGTTCCCAGGCAATCTGCTCCACAACCAGTTCTACGCGCCGTTCGCTGGAAACGCCTGCGCCCATAAAGCTGAATTCTTGCGTGTTGCGCTGCTCGCGGGATTCGGTCTTGCGGATCGTGCGAATGCCTTCAACGCTGACGACAACGCGATCGCCCACCTGCAAATCGCGCAATAGTTTGCAGCGAGCCACCGCACCCTCTGAAGTTTCCGCAACGACGATCGCAGCATCCATCCGCTGTCCGCTGACTTTTATCCACTGCTCCTTGACGCGCACCTCAGTCGGATAAATGGTGGTGACGTAGAAATCATCGGGCGACACGCCGACTTGCTCGACGACTTCCAGCGTGCAGTCGCACTCTTCCTGCGGACGCGGCACCGCACCCAGATCGATCAGCTGCGCCATAATCGTCTCCATCACGTCGTGCGATGGAGCCGTCACCTTGACCTCTGCTGACGAAGTGCTCTGCCGCTGTTCGCCCAAGCTGAAGTGCAGCACTTGGAAACTGCCGCCGCCCTCGACAATAAGATCCAATGCCTGATTGATCAAACCTGCATCCAGCAGGTGTCCCTCCAAACGAATGACGCGGCTTTCAACCGCCGCACTGGCATGAACTTCTCCCCGTACAGGCTCCGTGACACGCAGCGTTAAGCACTTGGATGCACCGCCCGCTTTGAGAAACTCAGTCAGCGGCGTTTCAACGACCTGGAAGCCTGCGGCAGTGAGACGCTGCTTCAAGTCATCGCTGGCTTGGTTCAAAATCACAATGTGATCCACATTGACTGCGTTGCAGGCAAAATTTACGGCGTCTGCTTCGTCGATCGCAATCCGTTTTGCCTCCGGCACTCGCATTTCGATTAACCGATTCGAGTAGGCATCGAAGGCAGGCGGATAGTAAAGTAAGTAGCCATTGCTGAGCGGACAGAAGCAGGTGTCAAGATGGTAGAAGCGCTCGTCCATCAGCCGCAG
>NZ_JACJPG010000261.1 GCF_014695955.1 Leptolyngbya sp. FACHB-36
CGACGCGACCACCACACCTGCCAGTATTGCGGCAGCACCAAGCGTCTGACCCTCGATCATGTGCTTCCCCGCTCAAAAGGCGGACCCCACACCTGGGACAACGTCGTGACCGCATGCGAGCAATGCAATTCCATGAAGGGCGATCGCCTGCTACACGAAACCGGAATGATGCTCAAAACCAAGCCCAAGGCTCCGATTCACCCTGCGATCGCATTTGCAGAGCAGTTCTGGAAACAACACCCCACTGATCATTGACCTGAAGCCAGGAGGCGCGACCAATGCTAAAGCTAAACTACACCGAAGCTGGACTGTACATGGAACGGATAATAACCCCGCTAGACAAGCTAATTGCTCAGCGAGTCGTCCTAGCGCTGCGGCTAGGACAGTTCCTCCACGTCGAACCCGGTTGTGCCTCCTTTTTGCTGCCTGCCGATATGCCAGAACTCGTGCAGCTAGAAGCAATCCTGCGGCAGGAATACAGCTCAACGGTTGCTGTCATTGCGGTCGATGGCGACTGTGTAGAGGTCAGCCTGAGCGGAAGCTGGGTTGCCGAAAGCGTTGAAGCCCATGAGGGAATGTTTCTGACTGTCATGAGTAATCAAGCCGAGTTCTTTGTCTTTAAGCTGTGGCAGATGAGTCAAGTCCACCTTTCCTCATTGGCATAAATGCTAGAGATCTGTCAGAGAGGGCAATACGATCGCTCATTCGTTATTGCCCTCTCACGCTTGAGAAAAGGTGTAGTACCATCTTGACAATTGTAGTATAACAACTACAATTGTAGTATAAAAAGGCAATTATGCTGCCGGAACTTTATGGGACGAAGCGATCGCCTCTGAAATCCCTCTAATCATCACGGATTCAATAAAGTGGTAGGACTTACGCCAATTCTCTAAATTCCAGCTACCAATCAAACCTCTAAAACGTAGGCAGAACCAAGCCTCTGCAATTCCGTAGCTTGCTTCTCGCGCAGCGAGTATTCCGAATTCCGAATTCCAAATTGGTATCACCCAAACCTCCGAGATTTTGGTCAAATATCGCGCTGTCCTCCTAACGCTTAACTCCTGCCGCCATCCAAATTAAGGACACGAATCCATGCCTTACGAACAACTCGACTTATCAACGTCCAAGCCTGTTCTATCGTGGACTGGACACGACCTTGGACACAACGAAGCGCGGATGGCGCGAAATGTTGCGGCTCTGCCCTTTGTGTTTAAGCACGTCTCGCTGATGCCGGATGTCCATCTTGGCAAAGGCGCACTCGTTGGCAGCGTGCTGGCAACCAAAGATGCCATCATTCCTGCGGCGGTTGGGGTAGATATTGGCTGCGGCATGTGTGCGGTAAAAACGCCTTACACTGCCGATCGCCTCGACGGCAAGCTCAAGCAAATTCGGTTAGAGATTGAAGCAGCCATTCCCACTGGCTTCAACGAAAATCGGGAAGTCGATCGGGCAACATCCAACTGGCAAGGGTGGCGGCATTTCAAGGAGTTGCACTCGCGGGTGCAAAACTTGGAGTCCAAAGCAATGAAACAGATGGGTTCTCTTGGCGGCGGCAATCACTTTATTGAGGTCTGCCTCGATGAGCAAGACACCGTCTGGTTGATGTTGCACTCCGGCTCCCGACATATTGGAAATGCTCTGGCGCAGCGTCACATCGAAACAGCAAAAAACTTGGCAAAGATGGCAGGACTAAAACTGCCCGATCCAGATCTGGCGCACTTTGTTCAAGGCACTCCCGAATTTGAGGCATACTGGCGTGACCTCCAGTGGACACAAGGCTATGCCCTTTATAACCGGGAGGTGATGATGGCGCGGTTCAAGAAAGTGGTTGAAAAACACGTGGCAGGCGGCAAGCCATTTAAGCCCTTGCTGGAGGTGAACTGCCATCACAACTATGCAGAGCAGGAAACCCATTTTGGTGAGGACGTCTACGTGACCCGGAAGGGAGCAGTCCGTGCGCGTCAGACCGACTATGGAATTATTCCTGGCAGCATGGGAACCAAGTCGTTCATCGTCAAAGGTAAGGGAAATGCCCACAGCTACTGCTCGTGCTCCCACGGGGCAGGACGGCAGATGTCTCGCAACAAGGCGAAGGAACACTTCAGCCTGGATGACTTGATTCAGCAGACGCAGGGTGTTGAGTGCCGCAAGGACACGGGAGTACTCGATGAAATTCCTGCTGCCTACAAGCCGATCGAGCAGGTAATGGCAAATCAGTCTGATCTGGTTGAAATTGTGGCAACTCTGAAGCAGGTCGTTTGCGTGAAGGGATGACGAGTAAAGGGGCAAGATTTTGCCCCTAATCGGTGTAAGAAAATTTTCTCCGGCACGATCGCCGATTACTTCCGGCCTCCCTGTGCCGATCGTTCAGCGTCCGTTCCAATCCACTGTTTAGAATTCACAACCGCGTCGATCTTATTTTCTAATTCTGTTAGCTGGGTCGGCGCATCCGGTGAAGGCAGATAGTGATTCACCGTTTTTTGTTTTCTGCCCATTGTCAATGAGGTGATGGCAGAAGGAGCATCTGTGTGCCCGCCTGTATATTGGTCTTGAAGTTTAAAGTAATTAATTTTCTGAAACTCTGCCACGAGTTTTCTAACGGCTGCTCGACTAATAGTTGTTGTTCGGGTGCCTGTCACTTTCACAAACCGCCGACCTTCATAAACTACCTTGCCGTTGCCATATACCGTGACTTTGTACATAGGACAAAAGCCAAAACAGGCTGTTCGTTCGAGTGTCAGTGCCACTTGAGTTGACGATCGTTGAGGCTGATTGAGTTCGCTTTGGGGCGAAGCTGGGGCTGCCGCAGCCAAGAACGAGAGGTTCGGCAAAACGATAGTTAAAGCACTGCTGCTTAAAACAGTAAGCAGACTAAGAAGAATGGACGATCGCATGAGCGTTTGCTCCGAATCAGAAAGATTGACTTAACCTAGAGTCTATTTTGCTGCTGCATAGTTTCTGCCGTGGTTTCTAATTCTGCAACAGAACAAGCGACTGCTGTTTTCTTTGAATCCATTTCGCTTAAGCCGTTTTGTCTTGCAAATACCGAAGTAGAATCGCTCCGTCGGGAAACGGTTTGCATTCAACTAGTTTGAGTTTCTCCTGTGGTCCCGATGCAGCAAATAGCGGAATTCCTGCGCCAAGCACGATCGGAATCACAGCAAAAATGTATTCCGAAATCAGCCCATGTGCTCTGAATGACGAAGCAAGCTGTCCACCGCCAACTAGCCAAACTCGTTTATGCTGACGGGCGTTTAGTTCTGCAATCAGTTCATTGGGGCTCTTGGTGGTCAGGATAACGTCCGGTTGCTCTACCTTAATTTCCCGTTTAGAGAATACCCAACACGGTTTGCCGGGGTACACCCAGCTTCCAAACTCCAGCGCTTTTTCATAGGTTTGACGACCCATTAGCAGGGCATCAACCGAGGCATAGAATTCGGAATAGCCGTAGTCGCTGCCTTCTTCTAAACTAGGAAGCCACTCTACCCCTCCGTCTGGAGAAGCAATGTAGCCATCGAGACTAACAGCAACGTGATACACAATTTCAACCATCGTTATTCACTCCGATCGCGCGACTGTTCATCACCCTAACAGCCCAATTCGCAGTTCCGCGTCACCCAAAAAGGCAATTGTTATGGGCAATATTTAATACCAATTCTCCAAATTTCAGCTACAGAGCAGAACGCTAAAACGTAGATAGACTTGATGTTCTGCAATTACGAACTGCGAATTACGAATTACGAATTGGTATAACTGGTCGATTCGGAAGTAAAATCAGTCTTTCAGCAGCGATCAATCCGTCTATCAACTGCCTGTAGGTTTCAAATCGTTTTGGAATTTAGGCTAGAAGGTTTGAGCTTTGGTAGCGTGATTGATAGGCGGGTAAAGTGGAATCGAGTGTTAACGCTTGAGCGAGTCGATAGACTCCTTCCTCAATCTGTTGCTCATTCAATTCTGCATATCCCAAAATAAATTGACCCTGACCTGCATTATCTAAATAGTAAGGAGATGCAGACGTTAAACCAACTCCTGCCTGCGCTGCACAATGTAATACAGCATCATCGCTTAGGGATGTATTAAGCTGAATCATAATATGGATTCCAGCATTCTCACCCATAATGACAGCGTTTTCATGTAGGTGTTGTTTAATCGATCTCACCAAAATCTGCCGACGTTGATCGTACAGGTTCCGCATTCGACGAATGTGGCGATCGAGATGTCCTTCTGTTATGAAATCAGCCAATACATACTGCTCAAGCAATGGGGATTGACGATCGATGAGCCATTTTGCATGACAAAATACTTGGACAAGATCGGCAGGAACAACCAAATAGCCGACCCGTAAAGCGGGAAAGAGTACTTTCGAGAACGTGCCAATATAGAGGACCGTATTGTTGCAGTCAAGCTCCTGCAACGCTGGGATGGGATGTTCTCCGTAGCGATATTCGCTATCGTAATCATCCTCGATAATTAGCGCACCTGATTTTTGCGCCCACGCTAATAGATCTAATCGTCTTGATAGGGAAAGAACTGCGCCTGTAGGAAATTGGTGAGACGGAGTAACATACACCAGCTTAACCAAGGCATTTGCCAATCCAGACAGGTTCTCCACTACAATTCCTGAATCATCTACGGAAACGGGATGTAGGGTTGCTCCCTGTGCCGAGAATGCCTGTCGCGCTCCTAAATAACCGGGATCTTCGATCGCCACTGCATCACCACGATCGATAAACAAGCGAGCGACCAGATCGAGCGCTTGCTGTGATCCGCTGACGATAATAATTTGATCTGGGTGGCACTTTACAGAGCGCGATCGTTCTAGATGGGTTGCAATTGCTTCGCGCAGAGGTTTGTAGCCTAGCAGATCGGAATTGTAATCGAGAATATCGTAATTCGATCGACAGTAGCGCGATAGAAGCTGTCGCCAAATTGCGAGTGGAAATTCATTCAGCGCAGGGCGTCCGTATCGGAAATTAATGAAGGCTTCTGGTTCCGGCGGCGTAAACGGATTAAACTCAGCCAGGCTGGAGCCATAGGTAGACAGCGATCGAAACTGCTGTTCTGGTTGCTTCGTTGAGTTAGACGCAGTGTCATTGGATAAATCATCGGGCAACTGCTGGCAAACAAATGTGCCGGAGCCAACGATCGTTTGAAAATACCCCTCGCTCAGAAGCTGAGCATAGCTTTGAGCAACCGTATTGCGCGAGATACCTAAGTGGTGAGACAGCGTTCGGGTAGAGGGAACCCGTTGTCCAGGGAAAAGCTTTCCGGCAAGAATTTTTCGTCGTAGCCCTTCGTAGAGTTGGCGATACAGCGGCAAAGACGTGTTGTGATCGAGCGAGATTGCAAAATCCGTAAGTGAAGATGCCATAGCCTGCGCCAACCCGATCGCAATGAGAACAAAGCCCTACCATTCTAGAAGATGCAGCCGCTTACTTTATTTGCTGCTGGGTGAGACGAGCCATTCTA
The DNA here is from genome assembly GCF_014695955.1 of Leptolyngbya sp. FACHB-36. GTDB lineage: Bacteria > Cyanobacteriota > Cyanobacteriia > Leptolyngbyales > Leptolyngbyaceae > FACHB-36. Next base: position 5,470 of record NZ_JACJPG010000261.1, read on the forward strand.
GCTTCTACTAAATCCAGCCAAGCGTGACCCACTTCGCGGCAGAAGTGGATGGACTGATTGAGATACTGTTCAATCTGTTGATTAAGCTGATCTGAGAAATTAGGATGACTGCGACCGAGCAATTCTGAATTTGATGCGATCCAGTTCTGAAGAATGGCAGGTTTCACTTCAAGATGACATTGAAATCCATAGATACTCTCGCCAATTCTGAAGGCTTGATTTTTACACGCCGCGCCTGTCATTAACAATACTGCTTCATCTGGAAGATCGAATGTGTCAACGTGCCACTCCATTACATGAACGGCTTCAGGGCAGTTTTTCAGTAACGGGTCTGCCGAGGCTGTCGAGGCAATCAGACGAAGGGGCGTAAATCCAAGCTCAAAAGTATGGTGAGAATACACGGATTTTCCAAATGCCCTGGCAAGAATTTGTGCACCAAGGCAGACACCCAAAATCGGTTTTTGCTCCTTAGAAAACTGGTGAATCAAGTGAATGATTGCTTGCAGCGGTGTGTAGGTATCATCTCGCACATGCATGGGTCCACCCAAGATAATTAAGCCATCAAACTCGTCGCTTTGGGAGGGAAGAGCATCTTGGTTTGAAGGTATTAAAATCTTGGTCTGTCCACCTCGCTCAGCAACGCAGTCTGCTAAAACGCCAAGGGGGGCAAGCTGGGAATTTTGAATGATGAGTAGCTTCACTGCAATACCCGATCGCTGGATTAACGCTTCAGAGTCTAAATTAAGTCAAACTCTTTAAGAGCAGGTAGAAAGTTCTTGTTTTCGTGATTTGAGCGACTCAGTTTGACGAGAGCAAATCGCTGTTCAGACGTTAAGTTCGCCCACTGCTGCAACTGTATTGTGATTCCCAATTCTTGGGCTTTCTCTACAATCTCTGTCGGAATTACTAGCCGATTCCAAATGGGATTTGGCTCGATCGCTAGCTCAGTCGCACGCTCTCCTGTGCGATCGAAGATTAACCGTTTCAGGTGTTCTCGGTAGTTCTGGATCTCCTCGGGCGTTTGACAGGAAAGATCGATCAATAGCTGGCGATCGTACGTTGTAAAGCGGCTCCACTGCGATAATTTCAGCTTAATTCCACAGGTGTCTAGCTTAAAACGAACCTGCATTGGAATGCAGCGCAGAGAGGTTACAAAGTCGGCTTCAAATTGAAAGAATTGATCGGTGCGCATAGCTAACTAAAGGTTTGGATGCTGCTTGTAGTACGGGTTGGCTTGCTCAAAACAGCGACTTGCCTGCAAAATCAGCGCCTCACTGTAGAGAGGACCCGCAAGTTGAAATCCTACAGGTAAGCCCGCTTGAGTAAAGCCGCAGGGAATGGAAGCCGCAGGCTGCTCCGCGAGATTAAATAAGTACGTAAAGGGAACCCAACTCCAGTCGTCGCTGGCTCCAGTCGGTCGAGGTTGTCCTGCTTCAAATGCCGCGATCGGCATGGTCGGCGTCAGCAGCAAATCATAGCGGCTAAAGAGCTCTTGAACCTGAGCAGAAATGGTGCCTTTCTGATTCATGGCGGCAAGGTAGTCGAGCAGACTCAAGCGGTTGCCCTCAGCCGCGATCGCCAGCAGATCCGGGTCCATTAATTGAAGCTGCTCTGGACTGTAGAGGCGCAAAAAGTTGGCGTAGTTGGCGTACCAAATGGGCAGAAACATCTGCAATAGGTCAACGGACCATTGAAGGTCAATTTCTTCAACGTGCGCCCCCAATTGCTCAAAGGCGATCGCTGCATTTGCAACTAGCTTGGCAACCTCCGGATCGACCGCGCACGGTTGACCCAGCGTAGGACTGAACGCGATTCGCAAGCCTTTGACGCCTGCGTCTAGCCCTTCCAAGCTGCTGTGATCGTCCGCAGGCAGCGCAAAACAATCGCGACGATCGGGCTGTGCCATCACGGTGTACAGGAGTGCCGCGTCCGTTACGGTGCGAGCCATGGGTCCGATCGTGGACATGCGGCCAAAGGTGCTAACGGGATAAATGGGCACTCGTCCCCAGGTTGGCTTTAGACCAAATACGCCACAGAACGCGGCAGGAATGCGGATCGATCCCGCGCCATCGCTGCCAACGGCAAGCGGTCCGATGCCACTGGCGAGAGCGGCAGCGGCTCCGCCACTGCTGCCACCGGGCGTTTTCGTCAAATCCCACGGGTTGCGAGTAATGCCCGTTAATGGGCTTTGCGTCACGACTTTGTGCCCTGCTTCAGGCGTGGTGGTTTTGCCAATAAAAACGGCTCCGTGCTCGCGCAGTCGAGCCACTGCCGGAGCGTCGATCGTCCACGCTTGGTTGGGGTCGATCGCCTTAGAGCCGCGCAGCGTGCTCCATCCTTTCGTGGCGATTAAGTCTTTGATCGAAACCGGGACGCCGTCCAGCAAGCCGCAGGGTGTTCCAGTTGCCCAGCGTGCCTCAGACGCGCGTGCCATTGCCAGCGTCGTGTCTGGATCAATCAATCGAAACGCATTCAGTTTCGGGTCGTGCTCGGCGATGCGATCGAGCAGGAAGCGGGCAACATCGACCGGGGACAGGCTGCGATCGCGGTAGCGTGCGACCAACTCCACCGCAGACAGATAGGCAATGTCTGAGGAGCCAGCGTCTGATGCTGTCGCCCACGCGCTGTGAGCACTTGCACCGTTTTGCGCATTCATGTATCCCCCTTCGACCCAGTCCAGCCAGCGGCTAAACAAAGCAGTACTCTGCGCTTCTAGCGTTGCCCCCCAGCGGTTTGTGTCCGATCGCAGTTGAGCTACGCTTAGTCCCGGAGTCGTGTTGATCTCCAGCGTATGCCCGACAAACCAGGTTTCCAGCCCCTGCCGGGTAACCTCTGGGTGAAATTGCAGCGCCAAACAGCGCTGACCCCACGAGAAGGCTTGGTTCTCGAATTGCTCGGTCGAGGCGAGACGAACGGCCTCAGCGGGTAAATCGAACGTATCACCGTGCCAGTGCACCACCGGAGTCAGCTCCGGCGCAATTTCTGCCAAAGGACTCCGCTTCCCAGCGTCCGTCAGCGTTAACGGTGCCCAACCAATCTCTTTGCGCCCGCTTGGATAGACCGCCGCACCCAACGAGCGCGCAATCAATTGGCAGCCGAGACAAATGCCCAACGTGGGCAAATCGGCGGCTAATCGCGCTTGAATCAGCCCAATCTCTGTGCTTAAAAATGGGTAGTCATCGGTCTCATAAACGCCGATCGGTCCACCCAAAACCACCAGCAAATCCGGAGCAAGTGGATCAAGCTGAGTCAAGTCGCTGTATCCCGACTCTACATAGGTAATGTCATAGCCGCGCGATTTTAGTAGCGGCTCCAAACTGCCCAAATCTTCAAACGCCACATGCCGCAGACACACGGCTGTTTTAACGGCTGTTTTATCAACGGTCTGAACGGCAGCTTGTACCACTGGTTCAGGGTGACTCGGCAGGGTGTGGTTCGATCGAGCAATGGGGTTTGGCATGGAGCGCACCGGAGTAATATCAACTTCAACAGAATGGACCGAGGAGCTTTCCGCTAAATCGGTTTTGTCTCCTGGATTAAGAACATTGACGTTTGCGGCGGCAGGATCAAGCTTGAGCCAGCGTCCTTTGTAGACCACCGCCACACCGCAGGGAACCGTCTCTGAAAGCGCCACCTGCAACGTGAGGCGTCCAGTTTCGTTCGACAGAACGACCTGCATTCCTGCTTCCAGACCGCGAGACGTGGCTTCTTTGGGATGAAGCAACACATCGGCTGGACCCAATCGATCGCCAATTTTGGCGTCATTGCCGTAGCTGCTGTTCATCAGCCAAGCCGATGCCGGAGACAGCACGCGCAATCTTCCATGAGCCGGACGCTGATCGGCAAATGGCTGTGGAGCACGCGGCAAACCCGCCGCGGCAAAGCGATCGGACGCAATTTCAATTTTGCCGCTGGGCGTGGCGAATTTCAAATCGGCAAACTGAATCACCGGATCGGCAGCGTAATCGACAGTGCCAACTTTGGCGAGGCTTGTGAAGTTCAGCACGGTTCCGGTTTGCTTCAGCAGCGTGTCAATTAGGCTGCGATCGTCCTCGAATAGCTCTGGTTCCTGAAATCCCATGGCTGCCGCCAATCGTCGGAATATCTCCTGATTCGGCAGTGCCGCACCCATTGGCTCCGCTGCTTTGACCTGAGCCGAAATCGAGTAGTTGAAATACGACAGCACCAAATCGTCAAATTCTAGGAAGCTGGCGGCAGGTAAAACAATATCCGCGTAGTTGGTCGTATCGGTGGCAAACAGGTCGATCGCCACCGTAAACAGATCCTCGCGCTCCAGCGCTTGCCGAAGCTGCTGCTGTCTGGGACTCGATGCCGCAATGTTGTTGTTCCAGCAAAATAAGGCGCGGCTGCTGACTGGATCGGCAAGGCGTTCGGCTAAATCCATGTGGCTAATTGACTGAGGCTCACCCGGATTCAGGTGGGGTGCTGGAAGGTAGTCTGCATCAATGCCGCGATTGCCAAAGCCGTTCATGTAGAGAAAGCCCGCTCCCGGCTTGCCAAGGTTGCCCGTGGCGATCGGCAGCAAGCTACACGCTCGAAACACGTTTCCCCCAGTCCGCTGGCGCTGCAATCCCTGCCCCAGCCACAGTAAGGACGGACCGCGACCATAGAGGATGGCCGCTTGTTCAATCAGCGCCGCCGGAACCCCCGTGACTGCCTCGCCCCAGTCCGGTGTGCAGTCCGGCAGCAGCGGCAAAACCTCTTCCCAGCCGATCGTAGAGTTGGCTAAAAACGCAGCGGACAGCAAGCCTTCTCGCTGGATCACATGCAGCAGCGCAAACGCCAGTGCGGCATCGCTGCCGGGAAACGGTTGCAGGTGGAGATCGGCACTGTCCGCTGTGGGATGGCGGATCGGGTCAATCACGATGACGCTGCCAGAAAACTCCCGCAGCCAGTGCTTGTGCGCGTGTGGTGCAGACGACGATGGATTCGCGCCCCAAACTAAAATGCAATTTGCCTCGTTGGCGGTGCGCGGATCGAAGCCCGTGAGGGAATCGCCGAAAATCATTTGAAGCGCGACGTGCCCTGCCTTATTGCAGACGGTATCGGGGTCTACTTCCGTTGCGCCCAGATGATTGAAAAAGCGCAGGGGAAAGGCTCCGGCAATCAGAGAGCATGTCCCAGTGTAGTGAGTGTGCAGAATGCTGGCACCGCTGGAGGTTTCCAGAATGCCGTTGAGCCGATCGACGATCGCCTCGATCGCCTCCTGCCAGGAAATGGGCACAAACTGCCCCTGCCCTTTCGCGCCCACCCGTCTGAGCGGCTGCGTTAGCCGCTGGCTTGGGTCGCGCCATGCCCCGTTGTACACGATCGCGCACTTGCCGCACAGCGCCCCACGGCTAACGGCGTGATCCGGATCGCCCTTGACCCGAACAATATTTCCGTCGCGCTTAACAACAACCATGCCGCAGGCGTCGTAACAGTCGCGTGGACAGGTCGTTAACACAAGTTCTTTGGCTTCAGGCATCCATTCCCGTCCTTACTACCCGCTATCAATCGGCGTTTTATCCCAATTCTCTAAATCCAAACGATCGAGCAAACGACTGAATCTTTGAATTACGAATTACGAATTCCAAATTCCGAATTGGATTGACTCTGACTCCACTCGAAAACTCACGATCGCCTCCAATAGAACGTCAAGAGACATCGCGTTCAGGCAGGGTGAATTGTCACCCGTGATTGTCATCTTATCGGATAAGTGGCATGGTGAAAAGAGCAAGTTTTATACAAATTCATGGTGCCACTTTGGAAACAATCGGCTACACCGCCATATACTCGTGAACTAACTCATCACTGAGATCGCTGACTGCGCCACAGGCAGCCACTGCGCCGTTGTTCATCATGACGAACTGGCGAGATGCGCGACGAGCAAAGGCAATATTTTGCTCAACCAGCACGATCGTCAGCCCAAATTCTCGATTCAGCCGGATAATCGTTTGCTCAATCTGCTCAACCAGGTTGGGCTGGATGCCCTCAGTTGGTTCGTCAAGCAGCAGCACGTTGGGGTTAGCGGCGAGGGCACGCGCGATCGCCAACTGCTGCTGCTGCCCACCTGAAAGCAGTCCGGCACGTCGGTTCAGGTTCTCGCGCAGGTAGGGAAAGAGATCGAGCACCAGCTCCGGCAGCCTTTTTTTGCCGTCGCTGCGGGCATAGCAGCCCATCAAGATGTTTTCCTTGACGGTGAACTGATGGATGATGTCTCGACCCTGGGGAACGTATCCAATTCCTGCTTTCGCCCGTAGATGCGTCGGTAAGCTCGTTAACGAGTGCGTTCCTAGCGCAATGCTGCCCCGGACGCGATCGGTCAATCCCATGATGGTTTTTAGCAGCATGGTTTTTCCCATGCCGTTGCGCCCGACGATCGCTGTAAAGCCGCCCGCTTCAACCGCCAGCGAAACGTTGTGCAGAATGTGACTGTTGCCGCAGAACGAATTGACTTCCGTTAATTCAAGCATGAGAAATTCCTCAACCTCCCAAGTACGCTTCTAAAACGGCTGGATTGGTTTCGATCTCGTCCACCGTTCCTTCTGCCAGCTTTTTGCCCTGATGCATCACGGTGATCACGTGACAAATATCGCGCACAAAGGTCATGTCGTGCTCCACTACAAGAATGGTGTGCTGTCCCCTGAGTGCATTAATAATGTCTGCCGTTTTGCGCGTTTCTTGCACCGTCATGCCTGCGGTGGGTTCATCCAGCAGCACCAGATCCGGATTTTGCGCCAGCACCATGCCAATTTCGAGCCATTGCGTCTGACCGTGAGACAGCAAGCGAGCCGGACGATCGCTCATCGCTTCTAATCCAACGCGGCTCAAAATCTCATGAATTTGCGCTCGGTCTTTCCGTCGTAAACACTGACGCAGATTTCCAAACACAGATGGATTGAAGCACAGCGCCACCTGCATATTTTCTGCCACGGTCAAATCTTTGAACACGCTAGGAATTTGGAATTTGCGTCCGATTCCCGCCCGCGCAATTTGATTCGGAGTCCAGTTGGTAATATCCCGCCCCTTAAATCGAATTGTTCCATTGGTAGCTTTGGTCTTGCCAGAAATCAGATCCATTGTGGTGGTTTTTCCGGCACCGTTCGCGCCAATCAGAACCCGGACTTCCCCCGGCATCAGAGACAAGCTCAATCCATTGACCGCGCTTAATCCATTAAAAGAAACTCCCAGATCGTGAACTTCAAGTAGCGGTGTGCCAGATAGCTCTGGGCTGGTTTGAGAAAGCAATGTTTGCGCCATAGCTGGCTAGTCTCCTCAATTCGTTCGATCGTCCATCATTCGTCTTTGATCGCTCCAGTTGCCACTGGCAGTGAAATTCCATCGCTGCTGGAAACTGAAATAGACTGATTGCGCGTTTTGCGCCAAACAGTTAGGACTCTGGGAACTAAGCCTGCAAGCCCTTCAGGTAAAAACATCACGACTAGCACAAATAAAATCCCGACAATTAATTGCCAAACCTGAATCAGGTTTTCGTTTTCGCTCAGCAGGCTTTGGACGAGATTAATCAGAATGGCACCGATCGCCGCGCCAATCAGCGATTCCCGTCCGCCTACGGCGGTCCACACAACGACCGCAATACTAATTCCCACATCCATAATTGTGGGCGACGCATACTGAGAATTCACGACGAACAGCGCCCCGGCAAATCCTGCAACCATTGCGGAAATACTCAAGATGAAAATTTTGTAGCTGGCGATGTCGTAGCCAAAATAGCGGACGCGCTGCTCATCGGCTCGAATGGCTTTCAATAGCAAGCCAGTTTTGGTGCTAGTCAGCCACTTTAGACCGAGCAGCACGGCGACGAGTGACCCCGCAATTAAGAAATACGTCGAGAGCGAATACGGATCAAACGCCCAATCGCCGATTTGAAATACCGCGAGATTGGTCAATCCATTAAAGCCATTCGTAAGCGGCTGTTGGTCAATCAGCAGCAGATTCAGAATCACCACGATCGACAAGGTGATGATGGAAATGAACACGCCCGATACGCCGCCGTTGAAGACAAACCAGCCGACGATCGCCGCAAATAGAGTTGGAACGAGCAGTGCCGCAAACAGCCCAAACCACTGATTCTGAAACGGCACCCAGAGCAGCGGCAGCTTCAACGCTTGACCGGGCGGCGTATTCCAAACCATAAAATCAGGTAAAGGAAACGGCGTTCCCTGCGCCAAGCTATCCGGACTCAGCAGCTTGAGCGACATCGCCATGCAGTACGCCCCAATGCCGAAAAACGCGCCGTGTCCCAAACTGAGAATGCCGCAGTAGCCCCAGCAAAGACACATCGACAGCGCCAAAATTCCGAATACCAAATACAACGACAGCCGATTCAGCCAAAACGGATCGGCAACCAATAGCGGCGGCAGCACCAGGACAATCAGAATAAATAGAGTGTAGGGCGAGAGAATCACTCGCTTGATTCGGATAGCCATATCGCATTACCTGATTAGAGAATCGCGATTCGCGAGCGAACAGCCTGCTGTCATTTGTGCGGCTGTACACAGTGAAATGCGACTGATTAGCGGGATTGGGCAGAGAATAAACCGTTGGGGCGAATGCGGATAATCACGATCGCTAACCCTAGCAGTGCCGCCTTTGCCAGCACATCGTTGCTGGCCCATGCAACCAGCGAATTGGCACCGCCTAATAGCGCTGAACTGGCAACGGTTCCTAGCAGCGAACTAGCACCGCCGACCACCACGACAATGAAGGAGTCTACAACGTAGCCTGCACCCATTGTGGGGCTGACGGTTTTAAACCCGCTCACCATGACGCCAGCAACCCCCGCTAATCCGCATCCCAACGCAAAGGTGAGCGATCGCACCCGATTCACGTCGATGCCATTGCACGCAGATATTTGCGGATTTTGCATCACCGCTCGCAGGCGCGTGCCAAAGTCGGTGCGATAGATTGCCAGTAAAACCGCGCCCAAGCACACGACGGCGACCACAAACACCGCCAATCGGTAGGACTGTAAACTGACTCCACCGATCCGATATTCCCCGGTCAGAAACTCAGGCACCGCAACATGCTGCAAACTGAGACCAAACGTTAACCGAACGAGCTGCTGAATCACAATTCCAATGCCCCAGGTTGCCAGCAGCGTATCCAGCAGCCGACCGTATAGCCGCCGCACCACCACTCGCTCGATCGCCAAGCCGATCGCAGCGGTAATCACAAACGCGATCGGCAAACACAACAAAAACGGCAGCTTCAACGCCTGTTGAGCAAAAACGGTAACGTAGGCTCCCAGCATGATCAGATCGCCATGCGCCATGTTAATCACGCCCATGCTGCCGTAGATCACCGTTAAACCCAAGGCAACGAGCAGCAAGATTGAACCAATGCTCAAGCCGGATAGAAGACTTCCTAGCATTCATCACCTCACGATTTGGTTGGGTCAAATTTCTTCGTGTTTAATCCGGCGGCGGTGCAGTACAAATTCTTCTCCGATTCGCCATACGCCACGTAGGGCAAGGGTTTAATCGGCTCTTTGTACTCGTCTACAATTTTGTACTGACCATCTGCCTGACACTGCCCGATGCGCGGCGTTAGCCAAGCGTTGCCGTTGTCCGGATCGATTTCTACGGGTCCACCTGGCGCTTCCAGCTTTTGCCCCAGTGAAGCCGCCCGCAGCTTTTCTGGGCTAAGATCCTGCGCTTTTTCGGCGGCTTGCTTAAAGACAAAGACTTGCCAATAGGAACACTCCATTGCGTGATGGGTGACGGCTTTATCGCCAAGCTTTTGTTTAACTTTGGCAACCCATTCTTTGTTTTTTGCGGTGTCGATCGACTGAAAATACGGAAACGACGAATAGTGCCCCGTTGCATACTCAGGACCGATCGCAGCCGTTTCCACTTCACTCGTTACGGTGGAACAAATCGGAATATCGGTTGGTTTTAGTCCCTGATTTTTGAATTCCCGATAGAACGCGACGGTGGAGTCGCCGACCACATTAGAAAAAATTGCGTCTGGTTTGAGTTCCTTAATTTTGCCGACTAGCGGACCCCATTCCGTATGTCCCAACGGCAGGTACTCGTCTGCGACGACGGTGCCGCCCTGCTGACCCAGCATGATTTTGGCGACCTTTGCCATTTCTCGCGGAAACACATAGTTGGATCCAACCAAGAAGAACTTCTTAGCGTTGAGGTTCTTCATAATCCAGGGAATAAAGTTGCTCACCTGCTGGTTGGGCACAGCTCCGGTATAAATGGCATGAGAGGGGCACTCGTTACCCTGGGCATAGGTCGGGTAATACAGCAGTCCCTTTTGCTGAGTAAAGATTGGCAGTACGGCTTTGACGCTGGCTCCGGTGTAGCAGCCAAATACGGTGGTTACTTTGTCGGCAAGCAGCAGCTTACGGGCTTTTTCTGCAAAGATGCGCGGATCGGAAGCCGGATCTTCAATCACGGGTTGCAGCTTGCGACCCAAAATGCCGCCAGCCGCGTTGATCTCGTCGATCGCCATCAGCGTGGCATCGCTCATTGATTTTTCAACGATTTCTAATCCGCCAGTTTGGGAAAACAAAATTCCCACCTTAATCGGTTTATCTGACGCTGAGCCTGAACCCGTTGCGGTCGATCGGGCACAGCTGGCAACAGTGGATACCGCCGCTGAAGCCGCCACTGTTTGAAGAAACATCCGTCGTTTCATGGCTGTTGTTTCTCTGGGTAAATGGGTGAATGGTTCAATTGCGATTCGCCGTTGGCTTAATACACTTCCATATATTCGTTTCGCTCCCACTCGGTAATGTGGCGATCGAAGCGGTCTAGCTCAAACCGTTTGACTTTGGTGAACAGTTGCACAAAGGGTTCGCCCAGCATCTGCATCATTTCGGCATCGGTAGCCAGGCTGTCGAGCGCTTCACTTAGGCTTTGCGGCAGCCAGGGAAACTCTGGGTTCTCTTCTCCGGGGCAGTCTCCGGCGGCGCGTAGAGCCAGCTGCTGCTTGACGCCGAGCAAGCCAGCCGCCAATACTCCAGCGGCGGTTAGATAGGGATTGCTTAAACCAGATGCCGCACGAATTTCAAGATGGGTGCGATCGTCGTGAGTCGCTTTTACCCGGACCATCGACGATCGATCTTCAATTCCCCAGCTCACCTTGGACGGTGCAAAGGTGTGGGGCTTGAGTCGGCGATAGCAATTTGGCGTCGGACCAATCATTGGCATCAGTCCTCGCGCGTGGGTCAAAATGCCTTCAATAAACGACTTAGCGGTTGCCGACAGTCCAAATTCGTCGCTCGGATCTAAGAACAAATTTGCGCCATCCGAATTCCATAAGCTGATATGAAAATGACAGCAGCTGCCGGATTTGTCGGGATACGGCTTCGTCATAAACGTGGCAAGATAGCCCAGTCGATGCGAAATTTCTTTGACGGCATTTTTGAACGTAAAGGCTTTATCTGCGGCGGTTACGCCAATTGCCGGGCCGTAATTAATTTCAAATTGCGACGGCGCGTGTTCGCAGTTGTAGGTGATGATGTCGATGTTTGACTGCTGCAACTGCCGCACGATCGTGTCAATGTCTGGATTAAATTGACTGCGGAGATGGTTAAAGATTTGGCAGCCGCCAAACAGCGGTTCATGAGTTTCGCCGTTGAGCAGATAGAACTCGAATTCGTGCCCCATCATGACCTCAAACCCCATGTTAGAAGCTTCCTGTAGCACGCCTTTCAGCACGTAGCGGGGAGCCACTTCCAACGGTTCACCGGAGTAATCGATCGGATCGCAAATCACCTTGGCTGTTTTTTCTAGCCAGGGAACGGGCGTTAGCGTGCTGAAGTCCGGAAAGATCAGGTGATCTTTGAATTTGCGCTCTTCGTGGTAGCCCGAACCCGGAACTACCAGAGACGATGTATCTAGCGCCAGCGTGCCGCCGTAGAAGTTCAGTCCTTGGCGGGCATAGCCTTCCACTTTGTCGATCGGAACCACTTTGAGCCGCGATACCCCGTGTAAATCGGGCAGTTCAAAGCGCAAATACTCAATTCCTCGCCCGCGAAGCTCGTCCATAAACTTCGACACAGCATCAGGCTCTGTGCTGGACGCTGATGCAGGCGCGGCGTTAAACGCACTATCGAGAGTTTTGCTGGATACAACCATTTCGGCACCACCGCTTATAGCAAATTGAACAGCCGTCAATCGACGATCGCTCAGCGTTAGTTCACATCGGCTTATACCAATTCTCTAAATTTCAGCGACAGATCAAATCACTAAAACGTAGACAGAATCGAGTTTCTGCAATTACGTAGCTTGCTTCTCGCGCAGTGAGTATTACGAACTACGAATTACAAATTGGTATTAAAGACGATCGTGTAAACGAGACGCTGAACGATGGCATTCATCCTATTGGTGAAGTGGCTCTAACAAAAGTGCCATTTTGAATACATTCAGTGGGGCCAATTTTTGCAATGGTTAAGACGTGGTAAATGCAAGGGCTCCTTCGTATGGCGAAATTTGCAGCAACATTGCCGCTCGCAGCAGTCAATTTAGACCACTCGTCTTCTGTTCCGCTCTATGTGCAACTTCACGATCAGATTCGTCAGGCGATTGTGTCAGGGCAGTTTGCGATCGGCATGCGACTTCCGTCCACTCGCGATTTAGCGACGCGGCTAGGCATTTCTCGCAACACGGTTACAGCCGCCTTCGACCAGCTTTTCTCTGAAGGCTACATCGAGGGCAAAGTGGGAGCCGGAACCTATGTGGCTCAGGTCGTGGAGGTACCGGAGCGCGATCGGACACCCTTCTCGCCTTTGTGCACTCCCTGCAATGTGTCGCAGCAGGCAAAAAAGCTGCTGGAAATGCGAGAAATTATTCTGCGTCATCATCCCGATCAACCGCGTGCGTTTCGGGTGGGCTTGCCTGCACTTGATGCCTTTCCCACCGAGGTGTGGTGTAAACTGCTGACGCAGCACTGGCGCTATCCCCAGCTTGATTTATTCCGCTACGGCGATCCCTGCGGCTATCGTCCGCTGCGGGAGCGGATTGCAGAGCATCTACGCATGACTAGAGCCATGTCGTGTACCGCAGAGCAAGTCATTATCGTGTCCGGCTCTCAGCAGGCGTTAGACATTGCAGCTAGAGTGCTGCTCGATCCTGGAGAGGATGCCTGGATTGAAGACCCAGGATATCTGGGAGCTAGAACGGTGCTGTCAGGAGCAGGAGCAAATTTGGTGCCTGTGCCAGTAGACGAGCACGGTTTAGACGTCGAATCCGGGATGGCTCGAAGCCCAAACGCCAAGTTAGTTTACGTGACTCCATCGCATCAGTTTCCGCTGGGAGCCACCCTGAGTTTGACGCGGCGATGGGCGCTGCTGCAATGGGCCGCTCAAGCCGGAGCCTGGATTTTGGAAGACGACTATGACAGTGAATACCGCTATGCAGGACAGCCTCTGACGGCGCTGCAAGGGCTAGACACCACCGGGCGCGTAATTTATATGGGTACGTTTAGTAAAGTGCTGTTTCCCTCGCTGCGGCTCGGCTATCTAGTTGTGCCACCGGAACTGGTGGAGGCGTTTGCCGCTGCCCGTGCCGTCATCGATCGCCACTCACCCTTACTGGAACAAGCGGTACTGGCGGACTTCATGGCAGAGGGACACTTCACCCGACACCTCTGCCGAATGAAATTGCTGTATGCAGAACGGCAAGCTGCCTTGGTGGCAGCCGCACAGTCCCTTACGGACGTAATCGACGTGCGCCCCAGCGAAACGGGGATGCATCTGGTTGGCTGGCTACCAGACGGACAGGACGATCGCCTCGTCTCGCAGCGCTTAGCTCAGCACGAGATTATGGCTCTGCCAGTGTCCTCGTATCGTCTGGAACCCTCAGCACAAGCAGGATTAGTGTTGGGATACGCCGCGTTTAGCCCAGACAGCATTCGTCAGGCAGTCCACGACTTAGAGCGGGTGCTGCGATCCATGCAGACTGGAGGCAAGGCAGTCTCAGAGCCAACAGCCGTGATGGAGAACGCGTTCTCCATCACGGCCTGCTAGTTAGAGGATTTGCGGTAGTGCTGGATGTACTCTGGTAGCGCGATCGTCTCTGGTAGCTGAGGATCGGGGATTGGAGCCAGCGGCGCAAGGTTTAGAGGCACCACACCTGCCCAAACAGGCAGCGCGTAATCGTCTGCATCGTCGATCGGAGGACCGGTGCGAATCTTTGCCGATGCCTCTTCGAGTGGCAGAGCAAGCACCAACGTTCCGGCAAGCTCTTGGGGCGACGGCTGACGCACCTCTTGCCACCGCCCCGGCATAATGTGTTCCGTAAACGATCGCAGCGCCTCCAGCTTATGAGCAGAATCTTCCACCAGCGTTGCCGTGCCGAAGACCACCACGGAGCGGTAGTTCATTGAGTGGTGAAATGCTGATCGAGCCAGCACCAAGCCATCGAGTAGCGTCACGGTTACACAGACTTCAATGCCGTCCTGAAGCGATCGCAGCATCCTACTTGCCGGAGAGCCATGAATGTAAAGGCAGTCTCCTGATCGACCATAGGCTGTAGGAATCACATATGGCTGTTGGTCAACGCTAAATCCAACGTGGCACACAACTCCTTCATCTAAAATCTCGTACACGTTGGAGCGATCGTACATTCCCCGCTTCGGCAACCGCTTTAGGGTTGTGCGTGCTGTTGGAGCTAGAGACTCTACAGGCTTCTCGGTTGACGGCATCTAGCAACCTCCATTTCTTGTAATAAGCAGATTGCCGCTAAGGTAGCGATTCTAGCTCGTGACCCGCAAGTACCATTTTTAAGCTCAACCACTGATCCATTTACAGGACGGCACCTGGTTGACTGACAAAACTTCGGACGACCTCTCCCCCAATCCCTCTCCGACACGGAAAGGGGCGTCAGACAAACTTCTAATTCCCTCTCCTCGTAGGAGAGGGTTAGGGAGAGGTCTCCAGCGATTTCAGCAACCGTTTTGCCAGTCAACAAGGGACGCCACAGAAATTCTCGCTGCACGTCACCTGTCTATGTTGTAAGACTGCGAACACACGAAGCCCTGCGAGGAAAATTTGACCTCGCCCAGATGCGTTGCTCTTATTTCTGTTAGGATGAATGCCTGCCAGCACATTCCGGTCTGTCGCTGGCGCATTGGAAGTCGCTCATACGAGCTATCCCACTGAATCACAAGTTTACTGCTCTTAGACTGGTCCCAGGAATTTGATTTGGGGTAGGGGCACCACTAGGAGCAATTGCATCCATGACATTTCGCAACCTCGGTCTTTCGACCGACCTGCTTCGCGCTGTTGCTGAGGAGGGCTACACTGAGGCAACCCCCATTCAGCAGCAGGCAATTCCCGCTATTTTGCAAGGGCAAGACATTTTTGCCAGTGCTCAAACTGGAACTGGTAAGACAGCTGGCTTTACGTTGCCCCTACTACATCGCCTCAGCACGGCTAACCCCAGCAAGCAGAACCGACGCACGCCTCGCGCCCTCATTCTCGCTCCGACTCGCGAACTGGCAGCTCAAGTCGGCGATAGTGTCAAAACCTATGGCAAATACCTCTCCCTCACCTCGGCAGTCGTCTATGGCGGTGTTGGCATTGGACCGCAAATTCAAGCCCTGCGACGCGGGGTTGATATTCTGATTGCTACACCCGGTCGGCTGCTAGATCACCTGGGGCAAAAAACCCTGGATCTCTCGCAGGTCGAGATATTGGTGCTGGATGAATGCGATCGCATGTTGGACATGGGCTTCATTCACGACATCCGCAAGATTCTGGCAGTGCTGCCCTCGTCCCGGCAAACGCTGATGTTTTCCGCTACTTTTTCTAAACCGATTCAGCAGCTTGCCAACACCCTGCTAAAATCTCCGACTCTGATTGAAGTTGCCCGCCGCAATACGGCTGCTGAGCAGGTAGAGCAGGTGGTTCATCTTGTGGATCGCGATCGCAAGCGCGAACTGCTTTCTTACATGATCGGATTCCACAACTGGAAGCAAGTGCTAGTCTTTACTCGCACAAAACACGGCGCGAACCGCCTAGCCGAGCAGCTTGCGAAAGATGGGCTAAAAACCACCGCAATTCACGGTAACAAAACCCAGGCAGCACGCACTCGTGCTCTGAGCGAGTTTAAGCAGGGAAAAGTGCGGGTTTTAGTTGCAACGGATGTGGCATCTCGCGGTCTAGACATCGATCAGCTTCCTCATGTTGTGAACTTTGAGCTGCCCAATGTGCCCGAAGACTACGTGCATCGCATTGGTCGCACAGGTCGTGCAGGTAACGGAGGATGCGCCGTTTCTCTGGTCAGTGGAGAGGAGTATTCGCTTCTAGAGAACATCGAACGATTGCTCAATCAGACCCTTGCTAGAGACGTGACTCCAGGCTATGAGCCTACCGCTACCAGCGAAACGGAGCCGGATCAACCGAATCGTAAGCGATCGGGTCAAGGTCGCAGCAACCGAACGAAGCCGCAGCCTACGTCCAACCGCAGTAAAAAACCGACAGCATCAGGGACGCGCGATCGAAAGCCGCTCCGTGCCTAAACTGCCTGTTGTTGCCTAGCAGAGATTGGCAAGTATTTAGATGGACCTACTTTGAAGATTCAGGGCTACTGAATCTTCAAAGTAGGTCCGTTTTGCTAAGCTCGAACATTCGGTGCATCAACCTGTCCTGTCTCTTTTCCGCGCCGGAGAGGGGTTGGGGAAGAGGTCTTCCGAAGTTTTATCAGTCAACGAGCAGCCTGTCTGCAACTTCCCGTCTTTGTAATGCGCTGTCTAAGTTTCTAACTGCAAAATTTACTTGCAGCTTCATCTCCTTGTACACTGTCCAGTCTGGTTTCGCCAGCAGCTACTCTGGCACTAAACCTGCTTCTAGGCCGAGAGAAGGGTTATAAGCTTGATTAGTTTTAGTCGCAACAGTTTGTAAATGCTGAACTCGCGCTTGAAATGTCTGATTGAAAGTATGAGTTCGAGCAAACTTGAGTGATGCATACGACATTGATTTTATGCTGTTGCGACAGCGGTCTAATTCAAAAATCTTGGCGGCTAAAAGCTTTGGTTGATCTATCTCAACGAGCCAGCCAGCGTTGGAATACTCTACCATTCCTTCAAATGCCTCGTTCGCGTACCCTACGATCGGCACTCCACAGGACATCGTTTCAATATAGGTACAAGAGGGATCACCTTGACGATGGCAACAAACAAATAGATCAATGTTGGATTTTACGAAAGGTAAAAACTCTGTTCTGAAGTTGGGGACGCCCATCATCGTGACACGATCGCTCAAGCCATTCTCCTGAATGCGCTGCTCCATTGCATTCTCTAGTGCACCAGAACCGCTAATAAATAATTTGAAGTTTACGCCTAATCGTTCTAGTTCCTGAGCAACCTCAAGCAGATGATCGGCTCCCTTCATTAAAGTCAACCGTCCTGAGAACAACAAACGCAAAGGAGTATTTTGTGACCAGCATTGGGTTCGCTGGTCAATATCATCCTCAGTAGCCAGTAGATCTTCAGTAATTCGAGTATCGAAAAACAGTAGACAGTTTTGATTGAGCGATCGATACTCTTCGTAAATTGGAACCCCATTGCAGTGAACTCCATTAGCCAGAGCAATTGCTTTTTGCTGCGATCGTTCTTGATTCTCTTCCCACAGTCGTCTTCGCAGCCGTAAAAGAATGTTGCTGGTTGTGACATCGACGATTTGTCGTCGAGTTCTCAACGTGTACTCAGCAGTGTAAACACAGGGAGCTAAAGCCGTTTGACAAAGTTGGCTAATGTGATTTTGTCGATAGCTAGCAGATGCTAAAACTGTAGATTTCTCAAGATAATTAATTAGATTCTTATCGTCGTAAGAAACAACACTTAATTCAAATGGTAAATCTGTAATTTGAATCGTTTGTTTATCAACGTCCTCAATATAACCTGTTGTTTCTTCTAGCAAGACCTGCACAGATCCAGACCAAAGCTTCTTATAAAGAAGGATAGCTTCTACAAACTTTCGAGTAATAATGATTTGATTGTTTGGAAGCGTTTTAATTCTAAGTGTAGGAAGTATTGTGAGACGATTAGACATTGCGATCGTTCCTAACCCTGACTTTATCAATTGGAAAGCTTCAACAATTCACGCCAGTTTAGGCAAAAATAGCAAAAACTACACTCAAACTAATAAAGCTTCAGTGCAGTAACCTGATAGTTGAACATAGCTTAGACGCTCAGCCAATGATTGTAACTCGGTGAATTTACAGGGTTGCCCAAATTTCAACAGCACGTGCGCGTGCTTCACGATCTAACGGACTAAGGTCATGAAACAGAGCACCCTATCGATTCATTGAGTACTCCTACATCGCCCCAGAATTCCGATCGAAGATCACCCAAATTGTTTTTAGGATGAGCTTGACGTCATACATTAGGGTCCAGTTTTCCTGATACCGCAGATCTAAACGCACAACATCTTCAAAGCTCTTGACCGCCGATCGTCCATTTACCTGCCATTCGCCAGTCATACCCGGTTTAATATCTAGTCGCTGCCATTGAGGAATTTCGTAGCGTTCGACCTCATCGGGTGTAGGCGGACGGGTGCCAACCAGACTCATCTCGCCTTTAAGCACGTTCCAAAACTGCGGTAGCTCATCAAGGCTGGTTTTGCGGAGAAAGCGCCCCACACGAGTAATACGCGGGTCGTTCGAGCTTTTGAACAGTGCTCCACTCGCTTCATTCTTGACTAAATGTTTTTTCTGCTCCGCATCCGTCACCATTGAGCGAAATTTCCACATGCGGAAGCGGCGACCCATCCAAGAACAGCGGACTTGACCAAAGAAAATTGGACCTGGGCTGTCAAGTTTGATAGCGAGGACAATCGGCACAAACAGCACGCCAGTAATTGTCAATCCGATCAGCGCACCGAGAACATCTATGCATCGCTTCGCCTTGGACTGAACAGACGGATGGGTGACGAACGACGGCTCGAACGATAGAGCAACCTTTGCTGGCGCGGGTGAATGGGTAGCCAAATTTGGTGCAGCTGGAGACTCAAGTAGAGGCTCTGGTTTCTCAATTACAAACAGCTTGTCGAGGTCCGCAAGTGCCAGAATGCTTTCAACCTGGTACGAAACGTTGCGCAGAATCAACTGAATACCCTGCTTCTTTGCGACTTTCCAGCAGCCAACTAGGGCACCAATCCCGCTACTGTCCATGAAGGTTGTTTGGCGGAAATCAAAAACGGCTGTTGTCAGTTCAGGATTGCTCTGACAGGCTTGCTGAAAGTCGTGCTTGAAGTTGACCGCTTGAACCACAGTGAAAGCAGCGGGCATCGGAATCAGGCACATGTGGTTCAGGATAGTCGCTTGACCGACGTTCTCTTGAGATTCAGCCACGGTATCAAGTTTGGTTAAGTACACGGCAATGACTTCGGAACTCCAGACCACCCTGGTATATCAACTAAGCTACTGAGAGCGTCTTAGTTAAATTACTGAACATGATTTTCTGGAGTTTGTCAGGAAGTCACCTATAGAGTTCACATAACTGTTGCAGAGGCTAACAGCAGTTTGTAGAAATGATGAATTCGGGCAACTGGGACTTGGAAGCTGGTCGATCGAGAGTAGGGCGCAGCGCTTACTTCGGAGGCTGAAGGGTTGTTTTCCAGTCTCGAGCAACGCGATCGATGCCGTAAAAGCGCTGCCAGAAGCGATCTACGAGTTTTCTCGGTAATATTTTCGTCATCATGAACACCAAGATTTCTCCACCCGTAGCGGCAATGTAGCGCGGGTGGGGCCGTCGGGCAGTCAACGATCGCACGATCACCCCGGCTACCCGCTCAGAAGTCCAAGCGTTAGCGCGGGTTTGCTGCTCCAGGTTTTCGAGTTTTTGGAAAGCGGCGCGGTAGGGAGTCGCTTCGGGGTTGGCAACCGTTTGCTCGACTTCCTTTGCTACAACGCCAAAAAAGTCAGTGCTGACGGGACCGGGTTCGATCACGCTAACTTGAATATTGAATGGTTCTAGTTCCATTCGCAGCGTGTCACTCAGCGATTCCAACGCAAATTTAGAGGCGCTGTACAGTCCGCCGAAGGGAAAGGCAAGGCGTCCAGCAAGCGAACTGACATTTACAATTCGTCCGCCTCCTTGATTGCGCATTGCGGGAATCAGCGCTTGGGTCAGACAGATCGCGCCCAGCACATTGACCTGAAACTGGCGATGACACGCATCCAGCGGCAGTAGTTCTACAGGTCCCATCTGACCGTAGCCAGCATTGTTGACTAAGCTGTCCACTCGTCCAAACTGCGCCAGTGCTTTTTCTGCCAGCGCTTTTACCTGATCGGGCTGCGTCATGTCTGTAGGAACAGCCAGCACCTCCGCTCCAGCTTGGCGGCAGTGGGTCGCTACTGCCTCTAGCTTTTCCACGCTTCGGGCTGCCAGAATTAGCCGAATTCCTGAGAAGTGCTCTGCGAGGACGCGCGCGAGCGCTGCACCAATTCCAGTCGATGCACCTGTAATTAGGACAACCTGTTCGGCAAGAGAGAGAGGGTAAGGCATGGTTGGGCAAAAGGTAAATGTAGCGTTTCTCAGTGGAGTGCAGTACGGTTGGGGTCAGTTAGAAGTAGCCTGAGGGTGTACGTCCTTGACAAATGCGGCTATCTGCAATTTTACCTGGGCAGGTCGATCGTCTGAAACTGAACCTTTTGTGCACGGCTCCAGTCTTACTGATCACAATCGATTGAGTGGGCTTCTCGGTGTTAGTGGTGCCAATTGCGTTTCGCGATCGTCCCGCAGATGAAACGGATCACGATCTGGTACAGCGGTGCCTCCAAGGCGATCCGCAGAGCTTTCGTCATCTTTACCGGCGGCATCAGCAGCGGGTAAGAGCGATTCTCTATCAGCGTTGTGATGCGGCGATGTTGGATGATCTCGTCCAGGAGGTGTTTTTACGCGCCTGGAAAGGACTACCCAAATTTCGCCAAACTGCTCAGTTTTCGACGTGGCTCTACCGGATTGCTTGGAATGTGGCGTCGGACCAGCGGCAGGCGAGTGCCCAAGGGCGGACTCGAATGCAGGTGATCACCCGTCACGCTCCCGTGCAGCAAGACGCGCCCGATGTGCTGAAGCTGCACTATCAGGATCTTGTTCAGCGCGGGTTAGCACATCTGAGCGATGATCACCGCACGATTTTGGTGCTACATGATCTTGAAGAGATCCCACAAAAAGAGGTGGCTGAGGTGCTGGGGATTCCTGTAGGCACGGTTAAGTCTCGCCTATTTCATGCCCGCGCCGCACTGCGCCAGTTTTTACAGACCGAAGGAGTTCAGTTATGAACCAGCCCGATGACGACCAGCTTGTGGAGTTTCTGCGACGGTATCGCTCTGAGCCACCGTCCGCTTCGCCGGACTTAGAGGACCGGATTCTGAGCGCGATCGCTCCCGCTCCGATTCCGATTCGCCGTCGTGAGCGGGCGTGGTTTCCGGCTGCGATCGCCGCAACCTTAGTCGCTGGACTGCTTGGCTACCATCTGTGGTCGCCCACCACTCCCACGTCTGCCGAACTTGCTAGCCTAGAAGGCTTTATGCAGGGGACTTGGCAGGACACCGTCAACGAAAGCTCTGACATCGATTGGACTCTGATTACCGATTCCAACACTCGCTAACCGCTTCCCCACTCCTACCATGCCTCGCCGTCGCATTGCTATTATTGTCGCTGTCTTTGTCGCCCTCGGTGGAGCTGTAGCGGCTGCAAAATCCTTTTATTCTTCACCGATCGCCCAAATGCTGCCCTCTGAGTCGGTGCAAGCGCCATCGCAGTCCGTGGCGCGAACCGAGCCTGCGCCTTCACCGGATAAGTTCGATCGTGGAGGCGACTTACTGAAAAACCTAAATCTGACTGCGGATCAGTTGCAGAAAGTCCGGGTGATTCGCAGCCAGTACCGTGACCCGCTTGCTCAGCAGCGGCAAGCGATGAAGCAAACCCAACAAGAGCTACGAAGCTTGATGGCAGGAGAGGCATCAACGGAGCAGGTCCGGCAAAAATATAACCAGTTAAAGGTGGCGCGGCAACAGCTGGCTGACACTCAGTTCGACAGCATGCTGGCAGTGCGAGAAGTTCTGACGCTGGAGCAGCGACGCAAATTTGCCGATTCGATGCAGAAGCGCAGGCAGTTCAAGGATCGCCAATCCGATCGTGTCAGCGATCGCTCAGGGTCAACTGACTTTTGACGCTTTGACGCGCAGTCCGTTGCGATCGTTTGAGATCGTAGTCATGGCTCAAGTGCAGGTCGGCGATCGCCTGAATACTCTGCATCGCGCTACCACCACTTGCGGGGATCAAGAAGCCATCGCTGCCTAGGCGACGACTGCGACAAGGGTCTGCCTCTCAGCGCTGTCCAGGTAGTCGAATCCACGATGCCGCTACAGCGCAATCGGTGCTTCTCCTGAAATGTCGTTACCGCTTGCTTGGTTTCCTTAGCAAAGATGCCATCTCTTGGAACGGGGTAGCCATGAATTTGCAGTAGGCCTTGCAGTTCAAAGACATCGAACCCTGAGTGTCCCTGCCGCAGCGTGCGAGTGCCTGCTTTTACTGAAGCCTTAAGCGCTGCCCACGTTTTGGGACCCACAACCCCATCGATTCTGCATCCGTGCTCTCGCTGGTAAGACATCACAGCAGTCTCGGTGATCCAGCCGTAGCTGCCATCCACTCGTAAATCAAAGCCGTGAGCCTGGAGGAGTTCTTGCACTTCAGCAACAGCGGCTCCAGTGTCCCACGGACGCACAACTGGACCTATTAGAGCAGCTTCACTGAGTCGTGGATGTTCGCTCATTGCTTTCCATGACGTGGATTCATTTGCGATCGCTCACGCTTCAGCATCCTTAACGTATCGCGCACCTCTTAGGCTGACAAGTCGTCAAAGATACCGTTAGCGCTGCGATTGTTCCTGCTGAAGCAGTTGGTCCTTCGAGTCTCCCCAGTAGGCGCTGTACGTGAACACGTCGCGGGTTCCCTTGACTTCTGTAACCCAGCGGTAGATAGCAGATTTGGGGTTAACTCCAAGCTCCAGCAGCTTTGCGCCCATATAGTATTCCATCTGGCGCTTGGTCATGTCCTTCATGACGGCGGGTTTGTTACTTTCGACGGTGCGTGTCAGGTGTGCTTGCGTGTGCTTTGCCATTCGCGTCTAGATTGATTTTTTATTAGTGTAATTCTGTCAGTGATTTAGCCGTTAGTCGTCTGCTATTGAGTCCGGGGCAAAGGTCACTGTACGGATGTGAGCGCGGATGTCAGCTAGCCCTGGAAGAAGCACGTTTGGCTAAAACGTGGGGAAGCGATTGCTGCATCTGATGACTCCGTTCAGCAAGCGCGATTAACCGTTTGAGCAAACTGAATGAATTTGAGGGAGAATCAGAGATCAGCGATCGTCGAAGGGAAGGCTCCGAAAATGAAGGAATTGATTAGAGGGCTGGGAAAATTCAGAAGTACCTATGTCTCAAGCCACCGAGATTTGATGGAGCACCTCTCCCAAGGGCAAAAGCCAAAGGTTTTGTTCATCACCTGCTCTGATTCCCGACTGGCTCCAAACTTGATTACGCAATCAGATCTCGGAGAACTGTTTGTCATTCGCAACGCAGGCAACATTATTCCACCCTATGGGGCGGCTAACGGCGGTGAGGGAGCCGCTGTTGAATACGCGATCCACGCACTGGGAATTGAGCAGATTATCGTCTGCGGTCACTCTCACTGCGGCGCAATGAAAGGGTTACTGAAGCTGAGTACGCTGGAAGAAGAAATGCCGCAGGTGTACAACTGGCTGAAGCACGCTGAAGCTACCCGCCGACTGGTAAACGAGAACTACAGGGACACCTTCAGCAACGAAGAACTCTTGGAAATTACGATTGCTGAAAACGTCCTCACCCAAATCGAAAACCTCAGAACCTATCCAGTCGTGCATTCTCGGCTGTACCAGGGCAAGCTTCAGATTTACGGTTGGGTGTATCACATCGAAACGGGTGAAGTGTTGGCATACGATCCCATGACGCATTCTTATGTGCCACCACAGACCCAGCTTGCGCTTCATGACTTAAACGGCAAATCTCTACCTAAGCAGTTCATTACGACAAACGCTCCTCCGGTTGCCTGCGAACTTCCGCCACCTCTGGATTCTGAACAGCTCGCCCCTGTTCAATTGACCCATTCTGCAACGGTAAGCACGGAATCCACAAACAACGGAGCTTCACACAGCTTAGGGGCCACCTGGCTGTCTCCAGAGCAGGCAGAGCGAATTTATCGTGGGTCGGCAGCGAGAAACCCATAGGCACGATCGTTCCCTGCCCAAACGCTAGTGCAGCGGAATTCAAGCCTTAGAGCTGCCGAGTTACTATATTTATTCAGTCTGCTACACCCTTCTCAAAGGTGAGGGCTGTATAATTGGCACATTCTTTGCGAAATTTAACGCCAGCCGAATTGGTTTGGTTGCCCCACTACGATGCTGCCAAAGAAGGATTCCTCTGTTGTTCGTCTGGCATTACTGGTTGCCTTAACTGCTGCCCTTCCGCCAGTGTCGGCGTCTATCTCAGACGCGACAACAACGTCTAACCTAATTGCCTCTGACAGTGGTGCTAGCTCACCTCGGAGCCGGGTCACGTCGGCGAGTGAATCGTCTCCAGCAGGCGCTTTTGTGCGACCCTCCGATGGACGATCAACCCCCGCCAGCAGCTCAGCAGGCAAGACCGCTATGCCTCCATCACC
>NZ_JACJPG010000262.1 GCF_014695955.1 Leptolyngbya sp. FACHB-36
AGGGCGATCGCGTCGGGTGCTTGTTCGACGCGCCGCTCAAACACGTGGTGAATGCACTCATGCTTGGGATAGTCCGTTTGCGTCTGGTTCCACTCCACGAATTGCTGTTGTTCCGCACGAGTGAGCAGCGGCAACTCTGACAGCCGCGCATCCGGGTTGGCAACGATGCCTTCCAGCAGTGTTTGAAAATGCTGGCGCAGACGATCGATCGTGCCAGCAGCGAATACATCTGTGTTGTACACGACTACGCCGCGCAGCCCGTCCGACTGCTGCCAGCCGTCGCCCCAAAGAGTTCTGAAGTTTTCGGAGCATTTCCAGACGTAGAGTTCCAGATCAAATCGCGTCGTTTTTGTCTCAAACTCTACGGCGCTGATGGTCAATCCGGGTAAATGCAGTTGCTCCATGGGCGCATTTTGTAGCGCAAACACCACCTGAAACAGCGGATTGCGGCTCAAATCTCGCTCTGGCTGTAGCACTTCTACCAGCTTCTCAAACGGCAGATCTTGATGGGCATAGGCGCTGAGCGTGGTTTCCTGAACTCTTGCCAGCAAGTCTCGAAACGGGGGATTGCCCGACAAATCGGTTCGCAGCACTAGGCTATTCACAAAAAAGCCGATCAAGTCTTCCAATTCGCTGCGGTGGCGATTGGCGATCGGTGACCCGATCGCAATGTCCGTTTGTCCGCTGTAGCGATAGAGCAGCGTTTGGAACGCCGCCAGCAATGTCATAAACAGCGTCACGCCCGATCGCTGGCTCAGTTCCTCTAGCGCATCTAGCAGACGTTGGGGCAGCTCCAGCAGTTGAATTGCTCCCTGATGTCGCTGCACGGAATGGGAGCCGGACACATTGAGCAACGGAACATCCTTAAGCTGCTGCCGCCAGTAGCGCAATTGCGCCTCTAGCACGTCTCCCTGCAACCATTCCCGCTGCCAGTGAGCAAAGTCTGCGTACTGGATTGAAAGCTCTGGCAGCGCAGCGGACTGACGCTGCACCTGTGCCGTGTACAGCGCTCCCAGTTCCCGAACCAGAACGCCGCTGGACCACTCATCAAAAATGATGTGATGCAGGTTGATCAGCAGCAGGTGTTCTGCGGTGTCCAGCCGCACCAGCAGCAGTCGCAGCAGCGGTCCCTGTCCTAGCTGAAATGGCTGCTGAATCGCTTGCCGAATCTGGTGTCGCGCCGTTTCTTCCCGAACCAAGGGGGGCAGTTCTCGCACATCCATCAGCGATAGCCGCACCTCCACGCTGGAAGCAATTACCTGCACCAGTTCCCCATTGCACAGTTCAAACGTGGTACGCAGCGCTTCGTGTCGGCAAACGATCTCGCTAAAACTTTCCTCTAGCGCCGATCGATCCAGTTCCCCTGTCAGCCGAAACACCAATGGCACGCTGTAAAGGCAAGCGTCCGGAACTAGCTGATCGACAAACCACAACCGCTGTTGGGCAAACGAAGCTGGAAAGATAAATACTTCTTCAACGCGATCGAGGTCAATCTTGCCTGGAATCATTCGCACCTGCGCTTTCACAGTCTCACCCAGTTTTAGGGCAGGTGCCTGCTGAGGGAAATATCCATTTAGGCAGAGTTTATGTAATGTTTTCCTGCGATCGACGCAGCCGCTTTAAGCTATGAAAGCTTTTGTAACAGAAATGAGAATGAGTCTGTGATGCGGAGTTATACCAATTCTCTAAATTCCAGCGACCGATCAAACCACTAAAACATAGGCAGACACCAGCTTCTGCAATTACGAATTACGAATTACGAATTGGTATTGCTCGGTAGCAGTTGCGAGTGTTAGAAGCTGTAAATCCTTAACTAAAGGTAAGTTGCGAACTACTTAGTCGCTTAGTCCAATATTCTTTGGAACAAAGCAAAATATCATGAGTCGTGTGCTTTGATTTCCACAGAAGTCGCAAGCTCTAAATCGATAAAGATGTCAAAGTTTTTCAAGTCTGCCATCACTCTAAGCGCGATCGCTCTTTTAGGAATTCAAGCCTGCTTTACTCTGGTTAAACCGCTCTTAGCGCAGCCATCGCCGCTACAACTAAAACCGGCAGCCCCAAGCCTCAAACTGCCTGCTCTCAAAGGTTCGTATCAAGTGGGAACAACCTCCTATTATTTGGTTGATTCGTCCCGCAAGGAAACTTACACTTCAGAAATTTATGATCTGGCAACCCAAAAACTAATCACAACTCTGTTGCCAAGCGATCGACGAGAGCTAATGATCTATGTCTGGTACCCAGCTAAAGCCAAACCAAACTCGATCTCTGCTCCTTATATTGATGAAGGCTTTGCACTAGCAACTGCTGAGAGCTTTGGACCTCTTTTTGGAGTGTCGCCCGACGTGTTCACCAAGCTCATCACTCAAGCCGTTCTGTCAAACTCCATTTCCAAAGCGACTCCTACTCAGCCGATAAACCGCTATCCAGTTGTAATTTTCTCACCTGGATTCGGCTCTACTCCTAAGTGGTATACCTCGCAAATTGAACAGCTTGTTAGTCAGGGATATGTTGTTATAGGAGTTAATCCCACCTATGAAGCGCCTGCTCTATTTCCAGGTGGACGAATTCTTACCCAATCCACTGTTTTTGACTTCAAATCTGCTAGTAAAGATACAGAATTCCGCACGTTTAACCAGGCAACTACCATTCGTGCAAAGGATGTCAGCTTTGTGCTGAATGAACTCCAGCGTCTGAATAGGAAAGACCCTCAAAATCTGCTAACTGGGCGTTTGAATTTAAGCCGAGTGGGTATCATTGGTCACTCGTTGGGTGCGAATACGGCGATTGAGGCAATGCGGATCGATCGCCGCATCAAGGCAGCCATCAGCATGGATTGTGGTGAGTATGGCGAACTATTCAACAAAGAAAGCAAACAGCGTTTAGATCGCCCAGTGATGGTGATGTCTCGTGAGAAGCAGGAAGTTTGGTCGCAGTTGCTCTACGAACGGGTGCGCAGCGATGCTTATAAATTACGCATCAAAGGTAGCGTCCACGTTACTTTTATTGACATCGGTTTAGTCTCTCTTCTCTTTGCAGCTAACTCACCTGGAGCCGAGCTTCCAATCAAGAAAGAACTTGGCACTATTAAGCCATTACGGGCAGCAACGATTATTAATGATTACACGCTGGCATTCTTCGACCAGTACCTCAAAAACAAAAGTCAACCTTTGCTTAGAAAGGCGTCGCCTAGCTACCCAGAGGTGCTGATTGAATCTCGCACGTAGTCGAAT
>NZ_JACJPG010000263.1 GCF_014695955.1 Leptolyngbya sp. FACHB-36
AAGTATCGGCAAGCCGGAGTCAATGTTGCCTTTGGCTGTGATGGCTCTGCCAGCAATGACTCTCAGAATTTGCTGGAAGTGATTAAGCTAGGCGCGATTTTGCACAGCGTTACCGATTTGGACTATCAGAACTGGATTACCCCGCGTCAGGCGATCGACATGGCAACCATGGGCGGCGCAACAGGACTGAATCTGGCAGACCAAATCGGCTCACTCACGATCGGCAAAAAAGCAGATTGCGTACTCTACGACCTCAATAATCTGTCGATGTTGCCCTACACAGACCCGATCGGAATGCTGGTACTGGGTAGACCGACCCAGGTAGTTGATAGCGTCTGGGTCAACGGCAAGCGGATTGTCGCTGATGGCACTGTGCAAACGATCGATGTTGAGGCACTGCGGCAAGAGTTGATTCAGCGACGACCCGTTGCATCGCGATCGCAGTTCCAAACCATTCAGCAAATCGAGGCGCACTACCGCCAAATTATGTTGAACGAGTAAGCCGTTCGGTCTGAGAGAACGCGATCGAGCAGTGAAATTTCGACTTACGAATTCCGCATTCCAAATTCCAAACTGGTATACGCTAGCGCTAATTCACCTACGCAACTGTCTCGTCTCGGATTCTTTTCATGCTCCGTCAAATTTGGCGTTCACGACGCGGCTCCTTGAGAGCTCTCCTCTCTTCCTTGATGCTGTTCTGTCTCTGCTGCGTGCTGGCGGTCAGTTGCAGTCGCTCCTCGCCCTCAGCCAGCACAACCGAACAAGGGCGTATTGTCCTCGGTACCACTGCAAGCATTAGCACCCTTGATCCAGCCGACGCTTACAGCATCTTTGCGGGAGCGCTGCTGTACAACCTGAGCGATCGACTGTACACCTACAAACTCGGCGCAAACGATTTAGAGCCACAGTTAGCGACTGCTCTCCCGACCGTCAGCACGGATGGATTGACGTACACAATTCCGCTGCGTCAAGGAGTTGTCTTTCATGACGGAACGCCATTCACTGCCAAAGCAATGGCATTTTCCCTCGATCGCTTCATCCAAAACGGTGGATCGCCGTCGTTTTTGCTGGCGGATTTGATTGCTGCAGTTAAGCCAACAGCGGAGTACGAATTAACGATTACGCTGAAAAAACCCTTTGCAGCGTTTCCGTCGCTGCTGGCTTTTTCGGGTGTCTGTGCGGTGTCGCCTCAGGCGTATGAAATTAAAGCAGGTGAGTTTAAGCCTCAGGAGTTCGTTGGCACAGGTCCCTATAAACTTGTGAAATACGGGACCGATCGGCTGCGACTGGATGTGTTCGATCGCTACTGGGGTGCTAAACCTGCAAATACAGGCATTGACGTGCAGTTCTACTCCAGCCCAGCCAACTTGTTTAATGCGTTTCGCACAGGCTCCGTGGATTTGGCGTATCAAAACCTGGCGATCGAGCAAATTCGCAGTCTTCAGCAGAACGCAGCGACCGGAGGTTGGCAGGTTATCGAGCGATCGGGCAGCGGTATTGATTACCTAACGCTGAATTTGCGATCCTCACCGCTCGATGTGCTGGCAGTTCGGCAGGCGATCGCAGCAATCATGGACCGTCCCCTGCTGCAAGAGCGCGTGTTTCAGGGGCAAATTGAGCCGCTGTATAGCCTGATTCCGGCGACGGTGGATGTGCAAGCTCCGGTGTTTCAGGCGGAGTATGGCGATCGCGATGTGGCAAAAGCAACGGAGCTACTCAGTCGCGCGGGGTATTCTTCGAGCAACCCGCTGAAGCTGGAGTTTTGGTATCGATCGAATCTCAACAACGACCAAGCAGCGGCAATCACGCTGAAGGCGATCGTGCAAAAAACGCTGGGTAAGCTGGTGCAAATTGACCTGAGAAGTATCGAATCAACCACAGCATACAAGAATTTGGATAAGGGTGTTTATCCAATGTTTTTACTCGATTGGACGCCTGATTTTCTCGATCCAGACAACTACATTCAGCCGTTTTTGGAATGCTCGAAAGGCTCGGAGAA
>NZ_JACJPG010000264.1 GCF_014695955.1 Leptolyngbya sp. FACHB-36
TCTGACACATCCAACTGCTGCACCAGTTGCTCCGCGATCGCTCTAGGAGCCTGACCCAACGGTTTTGCTAGCGACAGCGCCACATTCGATTGATAGTCGCCAAACTTGGGATTACTGGCAGCGACAAGGATGGGATCGGTGTTAGCGTAGTCTGCGCCAAATGCCGCCTCTAGCGCCTGTGCAAAGCGGTTTTTTAGCTGATCGATCGTCGAGTCCATAGGAAAGTGGTTCGTCGTTGGTGATGAGTCGTTCGTCAGACGGGGTCAGTCGTTAGTCGTTGGCTACCAATCACTAATAGCGAATTCACCGATAACCAATCATCAATAACCGATGACTAACGAGCTTGTCTCTTTTGTCATTGTAAGTTCATGACTGAAACATCCCATTGACAAACTCGATTCATACACTAAATACACAGGTGAATGAACTTCAAGGACAGGCAAGAGTAGGTCACTCTAAACTCCTCACGTTTTATTGCCCAGGCTGCGGCGACTTAGCCCCGGATGGGTCAGTGATTACTAGGGTTTTTGTCTGTTCTTGTTTCTTTTTTAAATCAATCTGCATAAAGACTTCACAAGTTGAAGAACATACCCCAGAATTGAGGGCAACGTTTATTCGGCTCTTAAAGCAGTCTGGGTCAGCATGGTGAAGCATTCAATTTTGTCTGTTCTTACCGCAGCGGCGGTGTCCTTTGGCCTAGCCCTCTCAGCGGTTGCTCAACCCGCAGAACTGGTTGGACGATCGCGCGACGGAATTCCAGTTTACGTCGAGCCAACCACTGATGCTCATTCGCACTATTCTGGGCGAGCGGGCGAGGCGGTCGAAGTGCTGCGGGCGATCGAAGGTGAGGACCGGGGAAGCACCTGGTACAACGTTGTGTTTCGCTCTGGTGTGCGCGGCTGGGTTCCGGCGAGCGCACTCCAGTTTGCGACAGGACCTCGTCCGACGCCGGATTCGACGATCAGTCAGTTTGAGACAAACACCTATTCGGTGCGTGTGTTCCGACAAGAGGGCAGAACGCGCATGAACGTGTTTAACAAAGCGAACAACCAACTCGTGCTAAACCGCGTGCCCGTGCGACCAATCCGGGAAGTCGGCTCACAAGACCGCTACTCCGGCATTACAGGCGATTTCATCTACACCGCCACGATCGCGCGCGGTGACGACTGCCTGCTGCAAATTGAGTATGCAGGAGACACGATCGCGCAGGAGACGGGGTCTTGTCGATAAGAGTGAATCGCCGTTAGAAAGCGATTAGCGGTTGGCGATTAACGATTTCTAGGGTTTGGTGCATGAGTGATTGCCGCTAGAAATCGCTCGGTATAGTACAGCGCTAGTTGATTGCTGACGCCGTTGAACACGGCATCAAACGCATGTTCTGCCCACGGAATCTCCAGAAACACAGCGGGGCTATTGATCGATCGCAGCCGCTCATACAAAGCGCGTCCGAATTTTGCCTGCACCAGATGGTCGCGCCCTGCGTAGATTAGCAGCGTTGGCGGCTGTGGTCGAGTCGCGTATTCGTAGGGCGAGGCTTGGCGGTATCGATCGGGGAATTCCTCTGGAGTGCCACCCAAAAATGCCCGCAGCACAGCGCGAGTGTCGATCGGGTCGGGGTTCGGTGGGTCGTGGTAGCCCGTGGTCAAATCTACAGGACCGTAATAGCTGACCACAGCGCGGACCGGGGGCGCGTCGGGTTGGAAGGCTGCCAGCATGGCGAGATGTGCGCCTGCCGATCGTCCCATCAGCACTATCCGGTCTACGTCCACCTCATACTCGTCTGCATGCTGTCGGATGAATGCGAGCGCCGTTTGCACGTCCTCTAGCTGTGCGGGAAAGCGATACTGCGGCGCATGGCGGTAGTCGATCGCCAGCACGGTGTAGCCCTGCGCTGCCATGTAGCGGCTAAAATCATCATCGTTATTGGGGGTGCCGTTCTGCCATGCACCGCCGTAGATGACCACGATCGCCGGATGCTTTCCCACGCTTAGGGGACGATAGACGTTCATCTGCAAGGAAACATCTGCGGGCGCAGCGAACGGGATCGCCAGTTCAGTACGGATTTGGGGAGTAGGAATGCCGCGAAACGCATCTGCCAGCACAAAGGGAGCCGGACGCATTCGCGCGTGCAGTTCTGGGGGAATGGCATTGAGATAGTCTGCGCCAAGGGCAGCTTGTGCCTGTCGGTTTGCCGTGGGAATCTGGCTCAGCGGCAGCAGGCTCAACCCTAACCCGACTAAGCTAGCCACGATCGCCACGCGAGCCCAACTGTGTCCAACGATTTTTAGCGCAGCCAGCGCAGAGAGTGCGCCGATCGCATTCAGTCCTGCAAGCCACGGGCTAACCTCTGGAGCACCGACTCCCAACGGCAGCAGCCACCGCGTCGGAGCGGGAACCACGATCCACAGCGATAAAAACAGCCCTATGGCACTCAGCAAGCCGGGGACCCACGCCGCCAAGAACGTACCAATGAGCAGCCCGATCGTCCGCTTGCTCGCGCTGCGCCGTCGCTTTTCGGGTTGCTCAGGCTCCGCCATTGCTCCTACCAGATCATCTTCGTTTGAATTGTACTGGCTGCGTTGCGCTTGAAACGATCGTGGCTAATAAACGTCTTCAAACCCTAACGTTTATAGATTTTGCAATTCTTAGCATTCCCTTGATCTTTTCCAAAACATTCCACACTGTTTCCACAGATTATTTCTATTTTTTCCACACTTTCTCCACACAATTTCCACAGATTATTTCAAGTTTTCCACAAGGGCAACGGAGTAATCGAACTTTGCTGCCTTTAAAGAAATCTTGTGGAAAATGGAAGGCTCCACTGTTACGTCCCCAGTTATTGTGAAGTTAGGTAACAAAAACAGGCTTCAAACCCGCATTCTTTCGTTGACCTTTTTAAGCGATCGCGTGAACCGTTACATTTCTCAGCATTGACAATCTTGCTATCCAACTGCACAATGAGGCGACCAACTTGAAAACCGATTTGTCCCCCAGACAGGTTCGTTAAAGAGTTTTCTCTAATCGCTAATTATTAGCGGTTGATCAATTGCTATTAGCTAGATCAGAACTCCAAAACGATCGTTGCTGCTTCGGTGCCAGAGGGATAAATTTGTGCTGCTTTAATAGCTGCAAGCTGGCTGTCCATGCCTAATTCTGCAAAAGTCAATGTTGTTATGAACACCCCGATTAGTTTGTTTGTTGAAGTTCCTGAAGTGCTCCACGATGCGCTAAAAAATTACTTAGAAATTCGTCCCGACTGGGACCAAGACCGCGTATTTACAGCGGCACTCTCGCTATTTTTGCTGCAAAACCGAGGCACAGATTCCGTTCCTGACAAGTTACACCAGCGTGAAACGTCTCGAATTTATCTCGATACCTTGTTTAAGCACCCGATCGGACACAACTAGGCAGCGCACTAAATCGCTATGCGTCAGTCGCAATTGGTCATTTGCTAAAAGCGACCAACTGACTTGTATCGATTGAGTTGATTTGCAGCTAATCATTAACAAATCATTAACAACTGATCACTCTCTTTGTTCTTAACTTGACAACTACTGAAGCAGTATGGCTTACCAAATCTCCGCAACTAAACTCCAGGCATACAATCGCTGCCCATATGCCTACTACTTACGCTATGAACGCAAGTTAACCAGTAACGAATTCTTTGGCTCTACTGCCTTAGGAACTGCTCTACACCAAGCTCTAGCGCAGTGCCATCGAGATTGGAACTACCAAGATCCGCTGCCCGATGTGCGCTGGGTTCACCACTGCTGGGCACAGAATTCGATCGGGCTAACCGCTAACCAAATTGCGGAAGGCACCGAAATTTTGGAGAACTACTATCGCACATTCATTGCCAGTGAAACTTCGATTCATCAACCTTTAGCGGTAGAAGGCAAAATCCATGGATTTTTACAGGTGGAAAACCTGGAGTTTCTGATTGTCGGTCGCTACGATCGTCTGGATTTCTTAGAGGATGGATTAGAGCTGATTGACTACAAATCGAGCAAAGAAATCAAGCTGCCGGATGATTCAGAACTCGATGTCCAAATTGGACTGTATTATGTGGCGCTAGAGCAAACTTACGGTCAGAGTCTAAAGTGCCTCAGCCTGCTATTTTTGCGATTGGGTGAGAAGATTCAGTTTGAGGCGGGGCCAGAAGACAAAGAGCACGTGCAGGAAATGATTAGTAATTTGGCAGTGCGATTGCGCTATGACCGGGGCTGGGAGCCGACGCCAGGAAGCCACTGCGATCGCTGCACATATACTCGCTACTGTCCCGCTGTTAATCGCGATCCGCAACCGATTCCAGAAGCTACCTCGAAGTCGCAGCTACAGTTGGCGCTAAATTTATAGGCAGTGATCACCCGGATGAACGATCGTTGCAGGCGATTCTCTACCTTTCGCACTGCAACGCTTGTGAATCATCAGACCGACTTAACAGAAAAATCGTTCGTGTAGATATTCGGATTGAACTAGCAACGCTCTAGTTCTAGGTTTGCTGACCCTATCAAAATAAACGGTGGTCGCCTCTTTAAATTGAGGTGGAAAAATTAGGGCGATCGATGCGCGATCCCTCTCATAGGAGCATCACCTTCTCTGGTTGCCTCAGCACTGCTAGACAGCAGCAGTAATAGGGAAGCTATACGGAGATGTGGTGCGTATCTCGCCCTAGCAAGGTTACTATACAGACAACTTGCAGTGTATTTCACTATTTAGGGTGGATAGGCTGCAAGTTGTTTTTGCATCTATCTATATTGGGGTAGATACACAAAGTTGCTCTATTTAACAACTTGTTATCTTGCTGAAAGCTTTGGAATAAGAACATAGTTTTAGTTGCTGGAACTTGCCGTAACCGTTCATGCGTCAATTGCCATTCAAGAAGCTGCTGATTGGAGAACTTAGTTGGAAAAGACTGGTGCGATCGCTCCTGTTAATTTATATCTTTTTTGCGCTTTACGTCTTTTTTCGAGCAGACAGCATGATTTTTTTGCCTCAGCCTGCTAGCTACCAAAACACAGGAGATATTCTAAAACTCCCTGTCACCCCTACTGAAAGGATCTCGGCTATCTATTTACCCAATTCTCAAGCCGCATATACCTTGCTCTACATTCACGGTAATGCAGAAGATCTCGGTGATATTCGTCCTGTGCTAGAGCGCTTGTATAGTTGGGGATTTAGCGTTTTTGCCTACGACTACCGGGGTTACGGAACCAGCGATGGTAACCCTAGCGAACATCATGCTTATCAAGATGCTGATGCTGCTTATACATACTTGATCCAACAGCTCAAAATACCGCTTGAGAAGATTATCGTGTACGGTCGATCGGTCGGAGGAGGATCAGCGACCGACTTGGCATCTCGGCATTCTGTTGCTGGTTTGATCCTAGAGAGTACATTCACATCTGCATTCCGAGTCGTTGTACCGTTTCCCTTGCTGCCCTTCGACAAGTTCTCTAACCTTGATAAATTACGAAAGATTCGCTGCCCTGTTCTTGTAATGCACGGTGAAGCTGACCAAACAATTCCGATTCAGCACAGTCAGACCCTTTATGAAGCTGCACCAGAACCCAAAATGTCTCTCTGGGTAGCAGAGGCAGGACATAATGATTTCACTTGGGTAGCAGGTAAACGTTATCAACAAGTTCTATTGTCCTTTCAGAAACTTGTCGAGGCACATCCACAAAAGTAAGTCGTCTCGATAAATTTGAGTTCTGTAAAAGGTATGACGGCATAGCGTTTAGCAAAGAGCGCTAAAATACCCAAGTTAACCTCAACAGTTCCCGCTATGTCCAGCCAGCTTCCCATCCCAGTTCTGGTCAACGGTGCCGCAGGCAAAATGGGGCGCGAAGTCGTGAAAGCGATCGCGCAGCAGCAGGATATGACGCTGCTGGGAGCCGTTGATCGCAATCCGGCGCACGACGGACAGGACGCTGGAGAACTGGCAGGAATCGGTCCGCTAGAAGTGCCCATTACCAATCAATTTGAGCCGATGCTGGCGATGCTGGCGCAGGAGAAACAGCTTGGCGTTATGGTGGACTTCACCCATCCAGATTCGGTGTACGACAATATTCGATCGGCGATCGCGTATGGCATTCGTCCGGTTGTCGGCACCACAGGCTTGAGTCCGCAGCAGATCAACGAGCTAGCCGACTTTGCCGACAAAGCCAGCACAGGCTGCCTAATGGTGCCCAACTTCTCGATCGGCATGGTGCTGCTTCAGCAAGCCGCCGTTCAGGCATCGCAATACTTCGACCATGTAGAAATCATCGAACTGCACCACAACCAAAAAGCCGATGCACCCAGCGGCACTGCGTTACAAACTGCGCAACTGCTAGCAGAGTTTGGCAAGTCGTTTAATCCGCCGACTGTGCAGGAAACCGAAAAGCTCCCCGGAGCCAGAGGCAGCCTTGCGGATGCCGATATCCGCATTCACAGCGTCCGGCTGCCCGGACTAATTGCTCACCAGGAAGTGATTTTTGGTGCGCCGGGTCAGATCTACACGCTGCGGCATGATACCAGCGATCGATCGTGTTATATGCCAGGAGTGCTGCTAGCGATTCGCAAAGTGACTCAGCTTAAAGCGCTCGTGTATGGGTTAGAAAAGATTCTGTAACGCGTGAGGGCGTCAGCATGAGTGCGCTTCGAGTTGGGGTTGCAGGTCCGGTGGGGTCGGGAAAAACGGCGTTGGTGGATGCCCTGTGTAAGACGATGCGGCAGCAGTACAACCTGGCTGTTGTAACGAACGACATTTACACTCAGGAGGACGCCCAGTTTTTAGTCCGCAGTCAGGCGTTGGAGCGCGATCGCATCCTTGGTGTAGAAACCGGAGGCTGTCCGCACACGGCGATTCGGGAAGATGCGTCAATGAATTTGGCGGCGATCGAGGATCTAGAGCAGCGGTTTACTGATTTGCATCTGGTGTTTGTTGAGAGCGGTGGCGACAACTTAGCCGCAACGTTTAGCCCAGAACTGGTAGACCTAACGAT
>NZ_JACJPG010000265.1 GCF_014695955.1 Leptolyngbya sp. FACHB-36
GCGATCGAAGCTGGTTGGAACCAGCTATCCCCGGTGTGGAGCGGCGAAACAAGTCGCACGCTGCATCACTTGCTGCACACGCTTGCGGGTTCCAGTGCCACTTACGGTTTCGCTGCATTGGGGCAGACTGCTCACAGGCTAGAACAGTGTCTACAGGTCCAGATAGCAGCGAACGCCCCACCCACTCTCGAAGAATGGCAGCACATTAATCAGCTGATGCTGCTGCTCCGACAGCAGGTCACAACCCAACGCTGCGCATTTCTACGGGGTGAGAACGATCGTTCCTTTCAAGACATCCCGACTCAGACTGCCTCCACGCTGCTGTCTGAGTGCACCCAGCGGTTAGTCTATCTGGTTGAGGAAGACTCAGACTTGGCGCGAGAACTGGCGCTTCAAATCAGCTACTTTGGCTACCAAGTCTGCACGTTTCATCGCCTTGGTGAGCTGGATCGCGCCATCGCGGAAAAGCCCCCAGCCGCTATCATTACGGACATTTTGGCTCCCAGCAGCGATTTAGCTGAAAAATCGTCTGTTACTCAGACACAGAAGCCTCCGTTTATTATCTTTACCTCAGTACGCCACGATTTAGTCGCGCGATTGCAGGCAGTTCGAGCGGGCGGCGACGCCTATTTTGTAAAGCCGATTAATGTGAATGAACTGATCGACAAGCTCGATGAGCTCATCGGCTACTCTCAGCCCGAACCCTATCGAATTCTGATTGTGGAAGACGATCGAGCCTTGGCAGAGTTCCACGCGCTGATTCTTCAGCAGGCAGGGATGGTCACGCAGATCGTCACCAATCCCTTGCAGGTGATGCAGCCGCTCAGCGAATTCAAACCAGATCTGGTGCTGATGGATATCTACATGCCAAGCTGCAACGGCTTGGAGTTAGCGGCAGTAATCCGGCAGCAGCGGGCATACGTGGGGATTCCGATCGTGTTTCTCTCAATGGAGACAGATCTGAACAAGCAGCTCGCTGCAATGAGCTTGGGCGGCGATGACTTCTTGACCAAGCCGATTCAGCCAGATCACCTCGTATCGTCGGTTGCCAGTCGTGCTCAGCGATCGGCGATTCTGCGCTCGCGGATGGTACGCGACAGTCTCACGGGATTGTACAACCACACCAAAATTCAGGAGCAGTTAGCGATCGAGCTAAAGCGGGCAGCGCGGCAATCGCTGCCCCTTTCTTTTGCCATGCTCGATATCGACTGCTTCAAATTAGTTAACGACACTTACGGGCATCCCGCAGGCGATCGCGTGATCAAAAGTCTTGCCCGCCTGCTTCAGCAACGCCTCCGCCAAACAGATGTGGTCGGACGCTACGGCGGCGAAGAATTTGCGGTCATCTTAGTCGATACGGACGCGGACGCTGCAATCCAAGTGATGGATCAAATCCGTCAGAGCTTTTCTCAAATCCAGCAGCGGACTGAGGGCAGCTACTTCAACGTCACGTTTAGCTGTGGAATTGCAGTATTTCCTAGCTACGCTGACGTGATGCAAATTACTCAGGCGGCTGATCGATCGCTCTATACCGCAAAGCACAATGGGCGCAATCAAGTGGTGTTAGCAAGCTGAAAGTCTGGTGCTCCGTGCTCAGAATTTTCCTGAGTAAAACGAATTGCGCGACAGTCAATTACGCTAACACGCAATGATAGCACTGTAGTTGTTCTATCGATCTCGTTGGGATTTATCAGGTGTCATTTTTAGAAGATCGAGAAATGCATAAGCTGCTGGAGTCAGCAGGGCATTTGCGAGAACTGCAACACAGACAATTCTGAAGCAGGGAACAGGCAGACTATAAACCTTTAAGCCTGATGGAATCGGCTCAGCCGCTAATCGGGGACTAATAGCGGCTCCTAATCCCTTCGCAACCATATTGACGATCGTTGCATCAGAGCGGATTTGATAGGTCGCTTGCAGCGTTGTTCCGTGCTTGGTGCAGTGAGCATAGACCATCGCATCACAGCTATCGCCGTCTGGAGCCATGATTAGCGGATAGGCTCGAAGCTCTTCCCAGGTGAGCTGAGCATTCTTTGCCTCAAAATCTGGAGGATACAGCATCACGAATTCATCTTTCATTAATTCCCACGTTTCAAATTCATTTCCTGTTGGCAAGTAGGTAATGCCAATATCGGCGCGTCCTTTGCGCAAATCTTTCTCAACATCTGGGCGATCGTCATAATCCGTGATGCTAACTGCGATCTCAGGATACTGACGGCAAAACTCTGCGATCACATCCGGGAGAATGTGAGTGGCTGCACTGCGAAATGATGAGATGCGGACATGTCCTCCATGTAACCCCTTCGCCAAATTTGCTTGTTTGATCATGTCATCCAGCAGATACACGACTTGATGAGCACGATCGACGATTTGCTCTCCAACGGGAGTGAGTTGAGCACCGTACCGTCCCCGCGAGAGCAATACGACTCCTAGCTCTTCTTCCAAGGTTGCGATCGCATA
>NZ_JACJPG010000266.1 GCF_014695955.1 Leptolyngbya sp. FACHB-36
GTGACTGGGGCGGCGGCGATCGCCGTCAACGGCTGATCGTTTGTGAGGTAAATGTGTCCCACGTTCTGACCGTTGTAGACGCGCTTTGTAATGCGCCAGCCAGGATTGAGGCTGATTTTGGCAAAGCCATTGGTCATACCATTCGCACGACCGATTTGCAGCTCCGGCGCCTTGCGATCGACCGATGGAGCACCAACCAGCAGCAAGTCTCCGTTTCGTCGCACAATTCGCACGCTGTAGCGCCAGCCCATATCCTGATCTGCCATGCGGATCGAGTAGCCGTTACTGTCGATGCTGCGTCCACAGATTCCCGTAAAGTCGAACTGCGTCAGCAGCGGATTAATGGTCGTTGGACCCGCGCCGCTCTCGCTCCAGCAGGGACGAGCACTAGTCAGCTGTTCAATGATTAGCAGCTGGTGAGCATTGTTGCCGTAGGGCGACGCAACCGCAATGAATTTGCTTTGATCGACTTCTGCCCGGCTAAACAAGACAGCAGCAGCAGGTTTGAACGTAGCCAACGAACTTAATGCCAACGTGGTCAGGGCGACTATCAGTCGAAGCGAGGTGTGCATACGTGTGTTTAGAAAAGGTGCATACGTTCTGTCTGTCCGCATCTTGCCTACTGTCTTCAGGACGAAATTCGGATTAGATCTGGCAGTTTTTTAGCTAGTTGAAGAAAATGTTGAGAATCCTTACGGAATCGGTGTTTCAGGGAACCTTCGGCTGCAATTTTTGGTCTGTGATCAGCGGTGCATGACTTGAACAGGTGGTTGATTTGTTAAGAGAAACCTATAACGCGTAGAAGAATTGAGAAGCGACTGGCAGAATGGATAAACCCATTGAACGATCGCCTTCCTATCGCGTCAGATTCAGTGCAAACCTGCTTGCTCTGGCTGAACTGTCCACAAAGCCAGCTATTTACCGTTTGAGATTCAAACTGGTATGCCGAATCATCCCCTGTTCTATCCAATTGCTGACGAAACCAGTGCCGTAGATTTGCGGGATCAGCTTCAGATCGCGCTAGCGATCGCGGATGCAACGGCGCTGAAATCACTCTTGATTAACTGCCTTCCGTCGATCGCTGCACCGGAACGCATCGGCGCAGTTTGTGCAGAAGTCGGAGTTCCGACGCACGATCAGCAAGCCGCTGACGGAATTCTGCATTTTGAGGCGATTCAGTGTGTGCTGGCAACGGCTGCCCCTGCCGTTGAGCCGCACCTGTCCGGCGGCTGGCCTCGTGATAGCCGCGAACTAGCGCGTTTGACTCAGCACGAATCTGAGATGCAAACCTTGGGGCATCACTTGCCGCTGGCTCCGACGGTTTCGCTGCTGGCGGAGTCGGGCTTTTGTTCAAAGCAGATCGAGGAGATTTTGCGCCTGCCGCAGGACGGTTGGCACAAAACGTGGTGGTACGCGATCGACCACCGAGGTGACTTCACCATTCCCTTTCTGCGCCACATCCGCGTTTTGCGCTACCCAGACGGCTGCCTGTCGGTTCAGTACAGGGACTTTTTTGAGCAAGACAATCCTGGTTGCTTTACCCGCCTGCCGCAAAAAGCATTAGTGTTTCTACGATCGCCTAACTGCGGGTTTGGTGAAACGCTGCGGCAGATCAACGATCAGCGTCAGGCGCTAGGAATTTCGCGGGTAGTTTTGGTGTGCAATACGATCGCCGAACTCGAAGCGCAAGCCTTTATCCGGCAGGGCATCAGTATTTATTCGGCGGCTGATTTAATCTTGCCCACTCAGTCTAACTGCATCCATTGTGGACGACACGAATGCCCGATGAACGGCACGATCAATTCTCCCGTTGCGCTGTGCCACGGCTATTTACCGGAAAGCGAATTCGTTTGAACGATCGTCATCCAAATCAATCTTGAGAACGACGGTTTCATTGGCACACCTTGTTAATCTCCTAACGACCTTGATCGTGAAACCCTAGGAGACCCCTATGACTGTCGCTGACAGCAATGCACCGAATCCTACTGCGTCCAATGAATCACCAGAGCGGACCATAACCGCTGTCTTTTCCGAGCGTGAACAGATCGACAGCGTCATTCGTCGGCTGATCGATCGCGGCATTTCTCGCGATCACATTTCTGTGATTGGTAAAAATTTCCATTCAGACACTCGCATCGGCGGGTTTCTAACCAAGCGCGATGTAATTCTGGGCGGGCTGAAGCAGGGCGGCATTTTTGGGTCGCTGTTCGGCTCAGTTCTGGGACTGCTGACCGGAGTGGGTGTGCTGTTTATTCCATTTGTAGGAACCGTGGTGGCGGCTGGTCCGATCGGCGCAGTGCTTCTGGGTGCCGCAAGTGGGGCGCTTGCAGGTGCAGCGGGCGGAGGACTTGCGTCGGCGCTGGTAACGTTGGGAATGCCCGAAGACAAAGCGGCAATTTACCAAACCAGCATTGAATCAGGCGATTTCCTGGTCATGGTGGAAGTGCCAGAGAATAAGACGGGCGAAATTCAACTGCTGCTAGAAAGCGCAGGTGCTAAGGAAATCTCTACGATCGACTCCGCGCTTCCCCGTCAGCGGACTGGCACGATCGAAGACCCCGCTCACCTATCGCCGGAAGTGCGATCTCACCTGTCTGAGGCAGCGCAGAAGGTATATATTGAGCGCTACAATGCCGCTCTTGCCGAATCTAATGATGAGTCAAAGGCAGAACAGGCAGCGTGGGCAACGATTCACCAGCTGTTTCAGGAAGACGAGCAGGGAATTTGGTCGCAGCCGAATGTACCGCAGCCGACGTGAAGTAGGGAGTTGGGTACGAACGGTCCTTTAGTCGAATAGGGAAAGAGTGACCTCAAGAGTTGCTCAATCTCAACCGAATTCTCAACGATTTTCCAACAAGAACTCTAGTATCAACACTCGCACTAACGAAGGTGGGCAATGCTTTTCATCCGGCGCGTTAGCAATCCCGCCTTGTCTTTGCAATGCCCATCCCACATCAGGGTCTAGGGTCTAGAGTCCCAGCAGGTCGTCAAGCTCGTCGATCGCCTCGCAGCTTTGTGCACCTCGCTGGGCAGTGGATGGAGTTAGCTTCATTGCCACTCCGGGACTGGCGGAGTATCCAGTGGGGGCACGTCCATTGAGGTACTCATCACAGTAACGGCGGAACACCGCTTCCACTGCAGCTCGAGCGTTCTTTAAGCCCCACTCCTGCGCGATTTGATTTGCTTTTTCAATCACATCGGGACTCAGTCTTATCTTGTTGTCATACATAATTGCGCTCCATTCGGTAGGGGAAACAGCCCCCGCACGTTGGCAAACTGCGGGTCGCCCATGACGGCAAACAGCTTGCGACCTGCCAGTCGCTCAGAGATCAAATGCGTGCTGCCGCCAGTAACAAGAAACCGTGTCACTCTCGCCATGAAAGGCGTGTACTGGGCTTTGATGGTCTGAAAAATACCTTTGAACCACGGATCGAGATGCTCTTCGAGCCACGGCTCCCAGCTTAATCCGGTGTCGGCATAGGTATGTCCGGTGCGAAAGCCATCCATCACTACGCTAGGGTCAGCGGTCGTGCCCAGAGAGTCAATCAGGCGGTGATCGAAGCTAATCGAAGCCGCAAGTTCGTATGCGCCTCCCCGGTCCATCACGTTCTCATCAATTACCTCGCCGTCCTCGTCTACGAGCCGTGATAGCCACGTGCCGCCGCCGATGTCAACGACGATCGTGTAGCCAGTATCAGGAATTAGCCCCAGCCGTTGAGCGTAGTAATAGGCACCCATGCCTTCGCGCTCGACTTCGACCTGCTCGACCATAACGCGGTAGTCGCATCCGTTGCGCTTGAACTGATGAAAGCCTAGAAGCTGCTGTTTGATTGCCTCGGCATTTCTGGCAGGTTCTGGCGTGCTGGCATAGACGTTGAGCGAGAATTCGGTTACTCCCTCCCACGGCTCTAAGCAGGCATACAGGTGTAGCTGCGTCAGTTCGACTTTGTTCTCCACCACAGTCTGCTGCTGACGACGGTATTTGTATGCCTGTGCACCAAAGTGGAAACGGTTCCCGTCGGAAAGCTCGATGAGCGGCGACGCATCGGAATAGCGTACAGCGTCCCGCCCTTGCGGCAGTTGATAGCGAACTGATCGAATCGCCTTGGGGTGTCCTATACCGTCCCAAAATTTCAAGTCGTAGTTTCCTGCATCCAATGCCAGCGATCTCGTGGCTACAATTGGCTGCAACTCCTGTCGTCGCGCCTGCCGAATTCCTGTCGCCATAATGGTTCCTCTCTTTTCATGATTAAGCGTTCATGCTAGGCTTGTCCCCAGCTGCAACCGTTTTTACCCGTTTAGTACAAAAGTACTATATCATCGGTTAGCGGTTTGGACGCTGGTAATTTGAAAATTTTGGCAAGGCGATCGTGATTGGCTACCTGTGGTTGTGACTCTTCGCAGCCTGTGATAAATTAAAAGACCTTGGGCGATTAGCACAGTGGTAGCGCACTTCCTTCACACGGAAGGGGTCACTGGTTCAAATCCAGTATCGCCCATCCCATACTCTCCCTCCCAGCGGATCAAGAGCGCTGTGTTGCTTCGTTCGATCGAGGCTTCTGGAAGTTCAGATTCTAGAAGTTCAGCTAACTCCCAATCAAAGCCGGATACCCAGAAGTCAAAAACCGACTCAGCAGCCGAAAGGTAGACGGTGCCGACTTCGGAGCCGTGAAACTGCGAGAAAAGAACCCAGTGATCCTCTTCGGCTTCCAGCCCAAAATCAGCAGATTCTAGAAGAAATTCAAGCTCGTAGAAGTGATTTTTTTCTAGGCTAGAATCGAAGCGAGAGCCTAGAAAATCAAAAAATTGACAACCTGTATTGTATTTCAATACAATTACCCCATGTTTGCAAATTTGTGAGTCTCCCAGCCAGCGCCTAGTGTGTGCAAAACTCTAAATTGCTCTGATTAGGGATGAACAAACAAAAAATTAATTAAAGCCGAGTC
This sequence comes from Leptolyngbya sp. FACHB-36, assembly GCF_014695955.1. Taxonomy (GTDB): domain Bacteria; phylum Cyanobacteriota; class Cyanobacteriia; order Leptolyngbyales; family Leptolyngbyaceae; genus FACHB-36. Next base: position 4,947 of record NZ_JACJPG010000266.1, read on the forward strand.
AGCTTAAGTTGACTCGGCTTTTTGCTTACTCAAGTGATTAATTAATGCTGCACGAGCAAAATCAGCAACTTTAATACCTTTTTCAGCACAAAATCTATCGATTTCTCGCTTGAGGCTGAACTCAATTCTCGGGGTAATCTTTTCGCGTTTAGCGTTGGGATCGCGCCAATTTTTAGCAGGCATAAAAACCTCAATATTCTGAAACTCAGAATACACGATCGTAAAACGATTTGGGCGATTTCGCCTAATTTTGTCAAGTTCTCCAAGCCGGACGCAGCAAGGTTTTGTACTCAACTACAATACATTTTTATGGCTCTACATTTGTACTCAACTACAATACAAACACGGCTAATTTTTTGTATTGTAGTTCAACTCAGAACTCTACAATTCTGATTGATGCTGTGTTTTAGTTGCCTCACTTTCGCCCGATCGCATCACGAAAAGCACCAAAAACAAACTCTTCAGCAGCACTGAAAAGCCTGTAAAGGCAGTAGAGAGCGATTGCCACTGCTGGTTAATTTCGCTCTAACAATCGATTCGCTAGTTGTATCAATTCAGCAATGTTTTCAGCTTGCCGCTTGGCAACTTCGTTCTGCTGCTGAGTCTCCAGCGTCAACTGCCGCATGAGTCCCTTCAGCTCGTTCATGCTGCTGGCAAAGCTGCCTACCTGAACGGTTAGAGCATCAATGCTGCCTATCAGCCGATTGTTGGAATCGCCTAGCAGGTTTCTCAATTCCTCTACAGAATCTCGCAGTCGCTCGATCGAGCGGTTCTGCAAGCCTGCCATGTCTACCAGGCTGCGTAGCGTGTCGTTTGTGCTCATGCTTGCTTCATCACGCTTAACGTGTCAACTACGAGTTTTTTTCATCGTCACTGCCAGATTGATGCTGCTCAGCTATAACACCGTTTGATTTTGCTCTAGAGATCGCTTCCTTAATAAGCACCAAAACAAAGTTGCTGACAGGGCGCTCATTCGCCTTTGCCAGCTTCTCAAGATCATTCTTTGTCTCTTCATCCAGGTAAACAGTTACCCGTGGTTTGTCGGACGGCATCAAATCTGTGTGAAACCCTTGCACTGTCATAAGTTTACCTCTCGCGCTACGGAATAGTTGAAGAACAGCTACGGTACATGTACTGTAATGCTACCATAAGTCCATGCAACGAACAGATAAGGCGCAAGCAACGAACGCAACGCTTAGCGTGTCAATCGCCGCTCAATCTGTAACGGAAGCGCTCAAAGCTTTGCTCTACTTGGATTTACGGAGGTTTTACCGCTTATGACCGCTCTTGTCAGGGTGTCCTCACCCAGTTCGCTTTCTGTACCCGATACGAACAGTCCCCTTATTCGCTCTCGCGTCTGCTTGGATGCTGGGAACCGATGGATTAAATGGCTTAGTCCTACCGGATCGGTGCGTCTCATTCCTGCCTTTATCAAGTCGATCGATCCCACTTGGGAGGAAGTTGAAGGCGGCGATCATTCAGTCGTTGTTCAGCTCAGCGGTGAAACGTTTGTGATTGGGCAGGCTGCCAAAGACTTGAACGGAGCCGCAATCTTCCAGGGCACTCAAGGGGATAAAACCGAACTGATTCCCAAGCTGATGTTTGCTGCCCTAGAACCCAATCCTGGGCAGTCAGCTCTACGAGTGGAACGGCTGCTAGTAGCTCTACCCGATTCCCGCTCTGCTGCTCACCTGAAGGTTCTCAAGTCGATCGAAGGAACGCACGAATTCACCCGCAACGGTCACGAAATCGTTGCCAGCATTCGCCGCGTAGAAGCTGTAGACGAAACCCGCGCTGCGTACTGCTACGGTGCTCGTCTTGGTTGGTACCTCAGCCAGAAAAACCTGAACAGAGTGCTTGACTTCGGTGGGGGCACGGCGATCGCTCGTCTGTACAGCACTGATGGCGGACTCATCCGAGAAGCCGATGTGATTCTGCCTGGGACTTACGACTTAGCCCGTCGCATTGCCGCTCGAATTGCCCGTGACTTGCCTACCAGTCCTGATCTGTCGCTGGTGATGGACGCGATCGCGGATGGCACCTTTCAACTAGGAACCACAGGCTACGACTTCAAGCCTGTGTTTGAGAAGTGCCGCGATGAGTGGCTGACGGACATTCGCGCTGAAATCAAAACCAAGTGGAATCAGTGGCTACCCAAACTGGGGGAAGTGCTGATGATCGGAGGTTCGGCAGAGTTAGCCCGTCCGCTGGAAGTGGCAACAAAGCAGCGATTTAAGATTGCCCGTGATGCCCAAACTGTCAGTGTCGTAGGCATGGAGGCGCTGTAAATGACTGTTTCCCGCATTGTTCTAGACGATGAGATTCGCGCTGCTGTGGATGCAATCCAGCAGAAGACCAAAACGACTAGCCCCAGTGCTGCGATCGCGCTGATGGTGAGCCGTTACGCCCGTCACCTGCTGGAAACCTGGGAACTAACAGCAGCACGGTACCCAGAACCGAATCCGGCTACCTACTACGGTCCTGCCTCTGATGCACAGGTGCCCCCGTCTGAGTTCGAGTTCACTGAGCAAGTTTCGCTGTAGCCATGAGCCGCAAACGCCGCTTCCGGCTCCGCTCCATCAGTTTCATCGAATCTATGTTGCTGTCGATCGTCGTCCTGCAAGCGCTGTACATCCAGCATCAGAGCATCTGCCCACGCTAAAGCCAGTCCCCACTTCTCACGGCTAGGACTGGCTCTTACCCCGAAACACTACTAACGGAGTTTCTTCATGCTAACCGTTTCTGTTTTCGATCCTGAAACAAACCAATGGCGCGACCTGCCGATCGATGTCGATGGGCACTCTGACGAGTTTGCCGCCTATCTGGACTCGATGATCGCAGAACTGCCGCCACTGGATAGTTCTACCTGTACCCCCAGCAACGCCGCTCCATCTGCCGCGCCGTTTAACTTCCTCTATCCTGCATCGTTCACGAGCGGAGGTGATGCAGCATGAAACCGCTCACCTATTACATCGACACCGATGCAACTCGTAGTTTCTCTGAACATTACGGCTCCAACCTGCAAGAAATCACGTTCATTGAGCAGCTAACCCTTGCCAGCATCATTAGCCAGTTTCTAGCCGCGATCGCTGATGACACTGACGAATACGACTTGTTAGCTGCTGCTGATGATAGCCCACTAGAGCAAACAGAAGAAGTCCGATACATTCTAGAACGGCTGCAATCTGAGATTAGCGAACCACTGCTTATCGGCTTCCTGCTGGCAATCTCTAACTTCCTGTACGAAGCACCGCCGATCGTGTTCGACAGAGATCGCTACGACATTGTGAAAACAGCGCTGTTTGAGGATGGCATGGATGCAGCAGTTGCCCAGAAAGCAGCACTGGTTATTGGTGCCGATTATCCCTGTCTACCTCGCACTCAGCACGCACAAGACAACGTTGCCACCGCATGGCAGCAGTTCAAAGGCTACTACACGCCTAAAGACGTGCTAGAGCCGCTGTTCTTTCCTGACGACGAATAGACCGCAGAGGGGCATCTACCCTCACTCCCTACTCTTCACTTAGGACATTGCCATGATTACGAAATGGATTCAACGCAACCCGATGCAGGTTGCGATCGTTGGTGGCATCGCAGCATCCCTCGCGCTTTCCACCGGAACCATCAACCAGAACTTGAACACCGTGGGGCAGGTGAAGGCAATTACCCAACAGAACGCCCTGCATCAGATGGAGCTGCAAGCCAGCGAACAGGCTAAGCAGCAGAGTTCCAAAATCGCCGAATCTCGCTATCAGTCCGGTTGCGTGATGGTTGTCGCCGAACGCGCCCGCGACAAGTTTACTGCCCTTTCCAATGGTCAACCCGTGATCGACTTCGCTCGGAAGGTGCCCTTCCCCGTAGGAACGATCGTGTGTGACGCCTACGGCAACACGGGAGAGATTATTCCCGATGCCACAGGTAAGCCCGTTGTCGGACGCATGGCATTTACCGGGAATCGAGCGGTGATTGACACCGCGATGAAGCGAGTCAGGGCACGCTACCAAACTCCCCAACAGTAACGATCTCTAAACAATCTCAGAACTAGGTGAACGTCATGGGACTGAAAGACAAATTCAACGAATACCGCACCAATCAAACCAAGGGAGCGCAGGCCCATCAGCCCGATTGGACCTGGGAGCATCACTCAACCTCAAAGCCAAACTCAAGCCCGAACTCAAGCCCGAATTACTACAACAGTCGTGGGGGCAGTGGAGGAAATCTACTGGTGAAAGTGCTCTACTGGCTATGTGTTGCAGCTGGCTTGTGGTTCGCCTACCTCAACATCGCGCCCTACGCTCAGGCAGTCCAATTCATCCTGTCCAATGTTACTGACACGTCCCTGATGCAAGTGCTGATGTCGCTGTGGGTCATTGGTCCCATCCTGCGATTCTTTAACACCGCTGGGCATTGGGTGATTGGCGTCATCCTCTGGGGGATTATCCAGACGATCAAGGTTTTTCCTATCATCCTCAAGCACGATCGCTCGTTCATGCGAACAGTGCTGAGTGAGTCAGAGCAGGCGCATCGCTTCCCCATTCATGAAACCGATGACCCCACAGCAAAAGCGCTGAAATCTTGGTACAACCGCTTTCCAATGCTGACAATCTCGACCGCTCGGACCTGGGCACTGTTCGCTTACGTGGTCGATTTCCTCATCTGCATCACGATCTACCCTCCGTGTGAAGGCGGATTCGGACAACTGTTTTTCCTATTGATGACTGGACAGTGGACGGAGTTGGACTGGGCGAATATCGCACTACTACTCGTGACTCTGTTCGTCGTAGAAGCGATCGTTAAATTCCTGCTGTGGCTAGGGCAGATCGCTTACTACTACCGAGTTTCCCCCTATCGCCAGTAATCCCGCTAGCCGTCATCGTGCTCGTTCAGAGCTAGCAATTGACGGCTTTTTTCGGCTTTTTTATGTCCACTCGCGTATCTGGAGTGCTTAAGATGTCTTCCTTCAACCCGCAACAACGGCAACTCTCACCGGACGAATGGCGCGAAACCGCGCATGAAACGATCAGTGAAACCAACTCCCAATACACCGTCATCGGCGGAATCGTGTTGGGATTGTTTGCAGCTGCCGCTGCTAGCCCGATCACGGGCGGGTTGGTGTTTGCATTCTTCCTGCACAAGGCATGGAAGGACACGCAGGAAACGAACCGCAACGATCGCGCGATTCAGCAGTATGGATGCGTTGCCCATACCCTCAGAGGTGATGATTTGCGCGATTTTGCGCTGCAAGCTGGACCTGCCGAAACAGTGCGGCAGATTCAATGGGCACAGGAACGCGGCTATCGAGTCAACGGCGATGCGCTGGATTACCTGGAATCACAGGGAGTGAAGCCTGTTCGTTCTCTGCCTGCTGCTAAGGAACCGGTGATCGATGTCAAGGCAACAACTGCGAATGACGATCGTGCAATCCCTGCCGTCGGTGCCAACACACGCTTAAATGCTGTCGATGTGCCTGCTCAGTCAGTTTCACAACGGACGCCCACTACAGCAGCTGAACTCTGCCAACGGCTCTACCAGGAATGCCCTGAATTGCTCAAGCTGGTGAAGGCACCGCCGATTCGGTTAGTAGGGCTGCAACGGACGGGGAAGAGTACGTTTGCTCGAAAGCTGGCTTTACTCCGGACCGTACTGAATCCAGGTCATTCTGTCGCCTGGGCAACGCCACATAGAGAAGCTGACAACCCCCTACCACCGCAACTCAACCCGTTCGGACACAGCGATCGCGGCAAGAATATGGCTGTAATCGAGGCAGCGTGGAGCGGAGTGCAGGCAGCGATCGACAAAGGGCAGCAACTTAACCTAACCGCTGTGTGGGATGAGTTTGGCGGCTATGACCAGTTCGAGGACAAAGAAGCGCTAGGAACCTCTCTAAGGTCGCTGCTGAGAGAAGCTAGTAAGCACACCTACTACCCAATCCGGAGACCAGGCTAGCTTCTATCCGGGCGTAAAAAACATCTTGACGACGCTACAACAAAGCACGGTGAAAGTAGAGACGATCGGTGAGCAAGTTGACGCATTCGGCATGATGGCACCTACCGGGAAAGTGAAGGTGACTTGGTTGGATAACAGCACGGTAGAAATTCAGTTACCCCACTGGTTAACGGTGGATCTACTGCTGTCGATGCAGGTAGGAAGCACTAGACCCGCGCTGCTGGACAAAGCATTAGGCAACGGTCATTCTGTCAGCCATGCCACTCAAGGTCAGAGTAAGGATGCTAGATGTCTGAGCGATCGTAGCTCGTCAGTTGTGCCTGATGAGGGTAGCGAGTTCGATAGTTTGTTTCAGAATGTAGACATTTCTGAGGATGTTCTGAAGGAACAAAAAGCGATCGGTGCGCTAGTCGAAAAGATTCAAGAACTAGATGGGCAATGGCTGACAGTAGGCACGTATCGACAAACCACGCGGTATTACAAGAATCAAGATATAGCAGTGCTAGAGAATGCTTTTCGAGAGCTGGCGATAAAGTATCCTACGGAGTTTGAGTACGACGAATCAATTAACCCAGTCAGTAAGTAAACAGCTATCCGAATTCGAGTAATTCCTGACAATAACTGAACCTTACGGCTAGACACCTAGACAGCTAGACACTGCAAGCAATCGCCGCCTAGACGCGTCTAGACACCACTGTCTAGCCGTCTAGCCGTCTAGATGTCTAGGCGTCTAGACGCACCCCGCATCCAAGAATAGGAGTTTCTACCAGTGGCACGATTTCTATTAGGCAATCCCAAGAAGATCGAAGAATCCGTAAACGTAAAGACTTACTTCTTTCACGTTGACTTTCCATTACCTAAGCAGTTCGCTGATACGACGCCCGCGCTGGAATTGTATCAGCGGTTCGGCATCCACACCGTAGCATTTTGCTATGCACCCAATGCAGGCGACTTATTCGACTTTCAGGGCTGCGAATGGCGCATCGTTGGACGCAAGCATTTTGCTCATAAGATGCACTCTAAGGGTGAACGATTAGTGTCTCAGCTATTTGTAGAATTTGTGCAACCGTCGCCGCCTAATTTCATGGAGCAATGGAGAGCGACGCAGAAGCAGAAGAAGTCAGAGGAATAGCAATGGCACTCAATCAAGAGATACGAATCCGTCAGCAAGTTTCACGCTTAACTGTGACCGTCAACGCTGCGATTCGCAACTGCAAGGATGCGATCGCCTCTGACTCAACAGCCGTATTTACGCCGCGATTGTTGGAGGTGAAGCAGGAAGTGATCGCTCTGCTCAGGCAGATTCAAGAACTGGAAAACGTGACCGCCGAACTGGTGAATGGTTGCGATGAACAATAAGCGATCGGGCTTTGTCTACCTCATCCACGCTGGACACGGCAACCTCTATAGAACCCATTTGAGATCTATATAGGAGGGCAATCGAATTTGGCTGAACTACGAGCTAAGTTACAAATTTTATAGATTGATCGTCAGGATTTTTTTCTTGCTTTTTTTGTCGCTCAACACGACTGTATTGTAGGGTGATGTATCCGTTCCCAGCGGAATTGGCAGCCTAAAACTGGGGCTTTTATGATCGAGTTCGCCTAAATCAATGCTTTTCGTTATATCGCCATCTGTTGCCAGATAAGCGGTAAGTTCGCCTTTATAATCTTCAATTAAAAAGTCTCTAAAGAAAACGACCTCCCCACCCTCAGGATCTATACCAAGGATGACCGTACCGCTGAAAGTTGCGCCTTTTCGTTCTTCATCAACCGTTGCCATTGTGATTTCTGAGGGGTCTTGACCGGACATATCTGCCATAAACTTTTTCCTGGGCAAATTCTCAACAATTGAAAATAACTTTACCTAACGCTATGGGCGATCGCAAAACTCTCAGGACGTATTTCTGCATCGGTTTTGCAAATGTATAACCAAGTTACTTCTGGTTATACGCCTAATTGGAAGATTGAGTAGGGATGAGTAGAGGCTGAAAGCGATCACGAAGCGTTGCCGCAAAGCGCTATCGAGACCCCTGCATCGCCAGTACCGCGCCTATCGCGTTAGAGACGATGGTGAGTGGTTTCGTCTGCCCTTTTGGGTTGTGTGGGAGGTACAGCGCGAGACAGCAGGGTCTAGCAGTGTGGGACTCTGTCTAGGGTTAGTGGTAATCGGCTTACTGCTGTGCCTGCTGTGGCTACTGCGATGAACCTGCTGAAAGTACTGTCAACCAAATCACCGTCAAAATAGCTGGAGCGATTTGTAGGCAAGGATTTAATCTTGTCAACTAGATCGCCGTCAAAATGGCTAAAAGCCTTTGTAGGACGAGAGTTAACCATCGCTACCTTCAACCTCCTCCAACTCAGCACGGTACCGCTTCACCGCTTGCCTGACGTGGTAACTCTTTCCCTCTGGCAATGAATCAAGCCACGCCAGATCATCAACCGCTAATCGAACCGTAGTTGCCTTGGTTTCGCCCGGATTGTCAGCAGCAGAGCGATCGACCAAGTTTTGCAGACTCTTAGGATTTACGTTCTTAGGTGCCATGAGACACGCCCTCTCAACGTCACCTCTCATCCTATCCGATGTATATGCTGAATGAGTCATCAGTAAATCGACGTATACAAGGAATTAGCATAAGCATTTCTCATCTAGATCCTATTGCAGTTCGATGTATACATCGAATAGTATAGATATAGAACAGAGGGAAGCGCCAAACGCCAATCTGACCGCTTCCCCCACTCACTAGGAGCAAATCAATGTTAGCAACCGACACGATTTTCATTAACGCGCCCCTCTACCAGATGGGATTTAAGGACGGCACCCGATCAATGATGCGCGGTTCGATGTGCGATGACATGAGCTACCTGGCAGGGTTCAACGCTGGCATCAAGCTTTACCGCTCTAGCATTCCAGTGATTCAGGAAGGGTACCTAGAGCGCTGCGATCGTGACGAGGTGCTGAACGGACTCTAGCCTTGCCTGACGCCTGACAAATAGGGGTGGGAGATTCTCCACCCCTCCTACAAAACCCAGCACCCGCTACACCGCTGGTTACTCAAATACACAAGGAATTGAAGCCATGACGACTCAAGACATCTTCACGCTGCTAGCAACCGTTACCGAAGCCGCGATCGCGTTCACCTTTGTTGCAGGACTCCTCACCATGCCACGTCGCCGCACTTCCCCAGGGCAACTCGAACTCGACTTCACTGCCGCACAGAT
>NZ_JACJPG010000267.1 GCF_014695955.1 Leptolyngbya sp. FACHB-36
TGTTTCTTGACCTAGATGGCTTCAAGCTGATCAATGACACGCAGGGGCACGACGTAGGCGATCTGCTGCTCAAAGCTGTGGCGAGGCGGCTTACCGGATCGTTACGCGGCAGCGATACGGTGTCTCGGCTGGGTGGAGACGAGTTTACGGTGATTCTGCCTGCAATTCCGACGGCGCAGGATGCGGCACGCGTAGCAGACAAAATCTTGGCAACGCTAGCTCAACCCTTTGAATTTCATCATCACAGCATCTTCGTCACCACTAGTATTGGCATCAGCATCTACCCGCAGAACGGCACTGACGTAGAAACGCTCGTAAAGGATGCGGACATGGCAATGTATCGAGCAAAAGAACTCGGTAAAAATTGCTATCAGGTTAAGTAGGTGATTAGCAGACGAAGCCTCATGTTCAGCCGGGTTGCCTGCGATCGCCCTCACTACGATCGTAGCCAGTGACCAAAATCGGCGTCAAAGCGATCGTTCAGAACGGCTTGCCGAATTGCCTGGGTAAACCGAATCAGTTCGGTAATGTTGTGAATCGACAGCAGCGTATAGCCCAGTAGCTCCTGAGCGCGCAGCAAATGGCTGAGGTAGGCACGGCTGAAGTGTCCGCAGGCGTAGCAGGAGCAGGTGTCGTCCAGCGGCGTGAAATCGTCCCGAAATCGCGAGTTTCGCAAATTCCAGCGTGCACCTTGCACCAGCGCGTTGCCGTGTCGTGCTAGCCGCGTAGGGATAACGCAGTCAAACAAATCAACCCCTGCCGCGATCGCCTGCACCAGTTCCCGATAGGTGCCGACGCCCATCAGGTAGCGAGGCTTTTCCGGTGGCAGTACTGGAGCCGTCGCTTGCACAATTTTCTCGATCAGCTCGGCGGGTTCTCCAACGCTGACGCCGCCGATCGCGTAGCCTGGTAAATCGAGCGCGACCAGTTGCTCCGCTGCCTCCTGCCGCAGATCGGAGTAGACGCCACCTTGCACAATGCCAAACAGCGCTTGATCGTCACGCTGATGAGCGGTGATGCAGCGTTTCAGCCAGCGGTAGGTACGATCGGTCGCATTAGCCACGCTCTCGCGGGTCGCGGGATAGGGTGGGCATTCGTCGAACGCCATAATCACATCTGCTCCCAAGGCGTTCTGAATTGCGATCGATCGTTCTGGCGTTAGATGGATCATCTGTCCGTCGCGGGGCGATCGAAATGTGACGCCGTCTTCCGAGATCTGGCGCATCTCACTGAGGCTGAACACTTGAAAGCCGCCGGAATCGGTCAATATCGGTCCATCCCACGCCATAAAGCGATGCAGCCCTCCGGCTCCCGCGACAATCTCTTCTCCCGGTTGCAGATGCAGATGGTACGTGTTTGCCAGCACCATCTGTGCCCCGGTTGCGCGGAGTTGGTCAGGTGTGAGCGTCTTCACGTTCGCCAGCGTCCCCACCGGCATGAAGCGGGGGGTTTCGACGAGTCCGTGCGGCGTGGTGAATACGCCGACCCGCGCCTGCGTGGTGCAGCAGGATTTTAGAAGCTGAAAGGAAAAGCCAGTAGTCAAGGTTTGTCAGGGCGAGGAACGATCGCGAATTGCAGTTCGCAGTTGACCGAGTGGGTTTAGGGTCAGCAGTTTATAGAAGAAAGCGATCGATCACCGTTTTTAGCTCTTCGATTTCAGCTTCTAGGTCGCCATCTTTGGCGGCGCGGGCAACACACTCGCTCAGGTGCTCATCAAAAATAATTCGGGCAACTCGGTCGAGCGCCCCTCGAACTGCCGCAATCTGCACCAGCACATCTGGGCACGGCTCACTCCGCTGCACCATCGTTTTGATGCCGCGAATGTGCCCTTCAATGCGAGACAGGCGATTGACCAATTGTCGGAGGGAGTCTTCGCTGTGGACGTGAGCGTGCTTTGCCGAACCGTGCGTATGGACAGGCTCGGTAAGCAGGTCGTCGTCTTTGCTGCGAGGACGTTCGGAAGTTGCCATGGGCAGTTGGCGAAATGAGGTATCTTCAAGATTCTAGCCTACGTCGTCCAGAGAGTTTGGACGGAATGTGGAAGCACCTGCGGTATGAACGTGTGAAAGGGATACTTCATAGATCTACACTCAGGCTCAGGTGAAATCTGCCCATGGCTGAAGCGTCAAGCTGCTGGCAGAATGGGAAGAAACGTCAGTAGGTCGTTGCTATGCGATTCTCATATCCTTTTTCGTTCCGTCGATTGGCGACCTGGATGGCCGCTGTGGGGCTGGCGATCGGGATGACGCTATTTCCCAGTATTTCGGCTCAAGCAGAGCCACTCACCAGCGCGGCAAGCACGGCAGCTCAGGCAATGAGTTCGTCGGGTCCCAGCAGCTTTGTCACGGCGGCGGTCAACCGAGTCGGACCCGCTGTGGTCCGGATTGACACCGAGCGCACGGTAACTCGTCAGACGGGTTCCGATCCACTTCTGGAAGATCCATTCTTTCGGCGGTTTTTCGGCGAAGATCT
>NZ_JACJPG010000268.1 GCF_014695955.1 Leptolyngbya sp. FACHB-36
CGCTTTATTGGGGGTGAGACGTTGACGCAATGCGTAGAAACCGCAAAATCTTTGAATCAGCAGGGATTTGCGGTCACGATCGACTATATGGGTGAAAGTACTCGTGACGCTGAGATGGCAGAGCAAGCCACGCAGGAATTTCTCAACGTAATCCAAGCAATCGCCCATCAAAATCTTGACTCATCTATTTCGCTGGACTTATCTCACATTGGCATGGTGATTGATGCCGAGTTAGGGTACAAAAACGCTTGTACGCTTGCTAAAGCTGCACAGAACGAAGGGCTTGAAATGATGATCAGCATGGAAGGAGTCGATCGCACAAACTTGATTTTGGAGATTCATCAACGGTTGTGCGAAACCTTCAACAATGTTGGAATTACCCTTCAGGCATATCTGCATCGAACGCCAGACGATCTGGAACGAGTGCTGCAATATTCGGGCAAAATCCGATTAGTGAAAGGAGCCTATGCCGCGCCTGCCGATCACGCGAAATCTCGTGGTGCAGAGCTTGACGAATCCTATCGTCAGCTAATGGAGAGGCTTTTAACAAGCAGACATCCTTGTTCGATCGCAACGCATGATCCCGCTTTGCTCGATCTGGCTTCACTAGAGCACGCGCATCGACTCATTCAAGAACAGAAAATTGAGCCAGACAAGATTGAATTTGAAATGTTAAAGGGAGTCACCTCAGAGCGATTACAGGCAATGAAAAATTACGGGTATCATACTCGTGTGTACTTGCCTTATGGTCGAGAATGGCATTTGTATTTATGCAATCGTCTAGCTGAGCATCCCCCTAACATTTATCAAGCGATTACTGATGCTATGAAATGTGGATATGGTTAGCTGTAACAGCCATATCGAAATGATCTGCGGCGATCAACTTCAGCCAATCTTTGAACATTTACGTCCTGTTACTTAACATTCATCCTGCAATATGACAACAACTTCAGTACCCGTCCCGACTGCTACAACGGACGCCAAACGCAAAATTTTCGGCATGATTCAAGCGTTTTGGCAAAGTCAATGCCTGTATGTAGCAACGCGATTAGGCATCTTTAATTTGCTGCATGACGAGGGCGCACAGTCGGCAGAAACCTTAGCCGAAAAGACTGATACAAAAGTCGATCGCCTCTATGTCGTTCTGCGAGCATTAGCGCACCTTGACGTGCTAGAAGAACGCGCCGATCGCATCTTCGCCCCGACCGAAGCCTCTGCTTTACTGGTGACGAATCGCGGACCGTCGATCGGGCATTTTGCTATGCACATCACGGAGCCTGTCCAGTGGGATGCCTGGAACCAGCTTGAAGCCGCATTGCACACCGGAGAGGTCGCCTTCGAGCGGGCAAACAACAAGTCGGTGTATGACTTCTGCCAGGATGATCCGTGGAGCGGTGATGTTTTCATTAACGCCATGAGCTTCTTGACCGATCACGCCGTCAACGCGCTGCTGGACGTGTACGACTTCGATCGCTTCCACACGATTATGGATGTTGGCGGCGGACAGGGCGGCTTGATTGGCAGCATCGTCAAACGCTTCGGCTGCAAAGGCATGCTGTTCGATGTACCTTACGTGACGGCGACGGCTCCCGCCTATCTAGAAAAGCTCGGCGTGGCGGCAGACGCGATCGACATTATTCCTGGCGACGTGTTCGAGGCAGTTCCGACTGGGGCAGACGCGATCGTGATGAAATACTTCATCTCCGCCTGGAACGACGACGACGCTCGCATCATCCTGAAAAACTGCCGCGCTGCGCTAGCTCCCCACGGCAAAATTGTTCTTCTGCAAGCGTTTGTGCCGGATCTCGACGAGCCTAAAGTCGCGCCCGATGGCATTATGCCCGGACTGTTTGCCGTGCAAATTATGGTGTCAGTTCCGGGTGGCGCGTGGCGAACTCGTCAGCAGTTCAAGAAGCTGTTTGAAGAGTGCGGCTTCAAGTTAGAAAAACAGGTGGATACGGGCACGAATTTGTCAGCTATGGAATTTGGTTTAGCGTAATGCAAACACAATCGATCGAGACCGATCGCCCGACCTACGCTCCGATTATCATCGCAGGTTTGCTGCTGGGCATCGGCGAAGGCGGCTTCTTTGATGGAATCGTGCTGCACCAGTTGCTTCAGTGGCATCACATGTTTACCAGCGTCGTCACCAAAGAAACGGTTGGCGGTATGGAACTTAACACGCTGGGCGACGGACTGTTCCATGTATTTGACTGGGTGATGACGATCGCCGGAACGATCTCCCTCTGGAGAGCCGGACGCCGCCCCGATGTTGCATGGTCTACTGGCGCGTTTGTTGGCTCGATTTTGATGGGCTTCGGTCTGTTCAATTTGGTCGAAGGCGTGATCGATCACCACATTCTGCAAATCCATCACGTGAGAGCAGGCGCGAATCAATTGGCGTGGGATCTGGGCTTTTTGGCGATCGGGCTGGCGCTGCTGCTCGGCGGTTGGTTGCTCGTGCAGCGATCGCGCTCTCACCCGCCAAGCATTGCGGATTAACTCAAGTGAGAGCCAACACGAGGGAGTCAGGGTTTAGAGAATACGTTCTCTAGGTGTACTGCGCTGAACTTTTTTAATTCATCATCCTTTCCTGATCGATGTCTTGGCACCCGTTCAATCAATACTGTTGGGATTTCTGGTTCGCGTGGCACGAAGGCGTCCTGCATGTGTTTTATCTGCAAGCCGATCGCCTCGTCTGCGCCTACAATCCCGATCGACGGCACAACAACGCCTCGATCGGTCACGCCGTTATGACGCCTTACGGCTGGCAAGAACTTGATCCAGCCAGCCCTGTCCTATCGCGCAGCGAAGACGGTTGGGACAGCTTAGCCATCTGGACAGGCAGCATCATTGCCCATGACGGGCTAAACTACCTGATTTATTCGGCGCGGAAGCGGGGCGATGCGCTGATTGATGCGCCATACGAGCGACGCCTGCCGCAAAATATCGGCATCGCCACTTCCCCAGATTTGCAGCACTGGACGCGCACACCCGCCAGTGAGCACGCTCCTGTGATTCCCAATCCGGGGACGGAGAGCCAATTCGACGGCATCAACTGGCGCGACCCGTATGTGATTCGGGATGAAATCGACGGGCAGTTTTATGCGTTCATCTGCACGCATCTTCAAGCAGAGGGCGCAAATTCTAATGCCGCGATCGCCTTTGCGACTTCTTCTGACCTGGCTAAGTGGAAACCGGACTACGGCATTCTCTACGCCACGCAGGAGTTCTATCTCGCCGAGGTGCCACAGGTTTTCTGGCGGCGGTTTGGCGACTACTGGCGCTTGTATCTAATCTTCAGTCCGCACTGGAGTCCGTTTTTTGCTCAGAAAACACAAGTTGGTGTGACTTACTACGCCCGATCGCAGCCCATCCGAGATCGAGCCAGCGTCCGCTACAGCGCCATCCCTTGGGAAGACGAACCCGCCAACCTGCTGAGCGATGGGCTGTTCGCCGGAAAGCTAATCGACCCGGACACCGTAGAGCATCCCGCGTTCTTCGGCTTCCAGAAAGAAGACCCCGGTGGTCATTTTGTCGGCGGCATTTCTGACCCGCACTGGGTGACGTTCGATGCGGGCGATCGTATGCACCTCAGCCGCACCCATCCGACCTTTCCCTACCTCGCCAAGTGATCATGCAGCTTCATCCGTTTCAGCGTCGGATTCTCGGTCAGCTCGAATTTCTACCCACAGGCGTTTCTGAACTCGTCACCGCTAGTCTGCTAGAGCGGAGTCAGATTCAACTGGGCGATCGCGTTACGGGAATTTTGCGATCGCTGCGTCCGGGACAGCCCATGAACTGGGACCCGTGGATGATCAAAACGGGCGATGTCTACCGTTTGTTCTACCTGCGCGGACTGGAAGGGCAAACTCCCTGGTGGACGGTAAGCCATCTTTGCGGTGCGGTTTCCAAGGATCTGGAAAACTGGCAAGACTTGGGGACGCTGCTGCAACCCGAACCCAGCCATGTGTGGGAATCTGGACGCATCTGCGCCGGATGCACGTATGAGGAAGACGGCACGCTCTACCTGTTCTACTCGGCAGGCGGAAAAGTCATGCCAGAGTTGCGGAATGAGGCGATCGCCCTTGCCACTTCCACGGATGGCATTTATTGGCAGCGTCAACTCGATGGCTTTCCGCTGATTCCCGACGCGCAACCCTGGTACGATCGCTGCAACCTGACCCAGCATTTCCACTGGCGCGACCCTTACCTGTTCAAAGACCCACAGGATGGACGCTACTATCTGTTTACCTGCGCCAGTTCCAAGACGCCGGGAAACTTTCAGGGTTGTGTTGGGCTGGCGGTTGCCGATCGCGCTGCTGGACCCTATCGCCTGCTGCCGCCTGTGGCTGCGGCGACTCCCGAAACGGCGGCGGATTGGGCGTACTACCACATGGAGCGTCCGCAGGTGTTCTTCCGCGACGGCAAATATCACTTGTTTTTCTCGTGCTTTCGCGTGTTTCTGAATCCTCGCTGGCTGTCGAACGTCGATGCGCGGCGCGTAACGAATTCCTCACTGTACTGGTATGTGTCCGATCGAGTGACGGGTCCGTTTGTGCCTGCACTTCCGGGTGAGTCAATCGTTCCAGGCAGCGATCGTACGGGGCTTTATGGCGCGAATTTGCTGCCAACCAATCAGCCTGAAGAGTTCATTGTCTATGGTTGGTACCATCGACTGCACGCGCTGGAGGTTTCTGACACGTTTCGGTTGCGCTGGACGGAAAAGTCAATCTCGGTCAGGCGGAGCAACGAAGCAAAGACTGCTGTGTCCAAACAATCTTCAAAATCTTAGGGAGTTACATTACAAGCTGGCTTTCTGAGTCCGTCTAAAAACTCTAAGGTTGTATTCGTCCAGCGCAAGAGGACCAAAATTCAGCGCTGCATTTCTTCTTGGTTTCATGCCTTCACCAGAGTCATACCACTGCCCTCCTAGTGCAGCTTTAGCCTTTTTTAAACCATCAGGCTGAATGAATAAAACAGAGATTCTGTCTCGATCGCTGTCCGATAATGCTGGTAGATGCGATGGTAAAAACACTTCGTCGGCTCTTTTCTTTACAACAAAATACGAACCAAAATTGCAGTATGCCCAATCCTCGCTTTTGACTGTTCGTTCAGCCAGTAGTTCCATAGCCTCATAGTTCTTCCCATTCATGCTTAGGGAAGAGGCTGTCAGAAACAACGGTAAACCTACAAGGCATACAAAGACTAATGTGAACAATGATCGTAGACCGATCTTCTTACCATCTAACAGAACTGAGGATAAACAAATAATCAAGGGAAGATATAACATCCAGCCGTAGTAGGTTGGAAACTTACCTAAAGCGTAAAAGAGTCCGGGAATAAATATGCTTGCAACTACCCCAAAAGAGATTTTAGAATTTGAGCAAGGACCTTTTTTTCTAAGGTAATAAACAAAGGCTCCTATGATTAGAGAGATTGCAGCAATCAGGCTAGGATCATAAGGAACTTTGTTCTTAAACAAGGACTGCTCTAAATTCGATTTCTCATAATCAACCGAGGTAATAAAGCTAGTCCAGCTGTCATGGAATGAGTAGAAACTATATAAAATGACAGCCCCAATAAATAATCCAATTACTAAACATAAAAATTCTTTGAAGAACGATTTCTTAAGATATATAATTCCTAAACACCCAGCTACAAGAACATAAATCACTAAATAAAGACCAGTAAGTAGTAGCAGGATGCTAAGACAGGTTAAACAGATTCTACGGATATAGGAAACTTGAATCGAGTAACTAAAGATGGCGATCGTGATGAGAAATATCGCTAAACAGTCCGGGCGTGCAGAGCGATAGCAAAAGCTAATTCCATAACCTGAAAGTAGTAAAGTGATTAAAACGAACCTACCACGTGCTGATGTGACTAAACCTAGTCTGATTACAGCGATCCACAACACTGCCGCAGCCCCAGTAATCAGAATGTAGTTTAATGACCTAACTGCTGCAAGACTGAACCCAAAAAATCTCATCCATAGAGATAGAAGAAAAGGATAAAGAGGCGGATAGCCAGCCCACAATTCATTTCTACTGATGGTCGGCCAAGCGCTGGACGTAAATCCCTTACCAAGATACAAATTGACAGCAGGATCAACAAACATCACTTCATCCTGCCATGCTGATGGAAAAATAGAGGCTGTTGTGAGATTAAGCAGCAGAAAGCAAGTAAGTAAAACAGCCATTAAAGATATTTCAACGGCGGGATTTACATGAAAGACAAAATAGTTTTTTCGCAAATTGCCTGCTTTTGCTTCAAGCAGATGGTTAATTTTTTGACCAATCCGAGTTGGACTCAGCATTTTCATAAACTGCAATACTCCTACGGTAGGAATGCAAATTGATTTCTGAGAATTAGGGAAGTTGAAGCCGCACTTGGCACAAAATAAAATGTCAGCGAACCGAGAAAGGCTCAAACTGGATTAATACTGTGATGAATAGCTGGTAGGAGCACCCTAGGTTCGATTCCTGCACGTATTTCAAATCACGAACTTGAAGGATGCGCTTTGGTTGGCTGAGTAACTAAATCAGACAGAGCGCTTACAACTAAGCGAATTGGCTCTTATTCTGACCGTCAGAGAACAGCTGTATTGAAGCTCACTCGCCTAGGAAGTACAAGGCACAGTTGTAAACCTAGCTGTATCTTCATAAAACAAGACTTTACGCGAAGGTACTCTCTGTAATTGTCTTTTTGTACGGTTTGGATAATGAGTACTATCTGGCTTTGTTGTCTTGTGCTTCCATGTGTTTCTAAATCCCTACTGCTACGGAACTGCGGCGAGTAGCGAATTTCTCAATATACTGTTATCTGTTCGATCGCGTCGTGGGTCTACTGTGGCGATTTTAGTAGGGCGATCGAAACAGCGCTACTGAGCCGCCACAAACAGTTGAGCAGGTGTGAAGTTGAGTTCTCCAAGCTGAGGTGAGCCGATGCGATCGCTTCCTTGAAGCGTGCCGACTTCGCGGTAGCTAGTTCCAGCTAGCTCTAGCACCAGTAGCGTTTGCTGCTGCGGATCAATAATCCAGTATTCGGGAATCGATCGATCTTGGTACTGATTGCGCTTGGCGATGTAGTCTCTGTCGCGCTGCAATTCTCCAGGGCTAACGACTTCCATAACCAGAAGCGGAGGAGCCATACCGAGGCGAATGGTGTTGCGCCGCCTGAGAAGCTGAATGTGTTCTTCTCGAATAATCGTTAGGTCAGGGTAGCGGTTCTTTGGCTCTCCGCGCACTTCCAGTTCTAAGCCGTGTCCTCTGACTCGATCGGTGCCAAGCAACAGCGCAAATTGCAGAAATAGACGATTGGCGATTTGAACGTTTTCACCGGATTCTGGCGGCACCTCGATTAGCTCTCCATTGAACAACTCGTACAGGTTGTCGGTTCCGTCGTCGTAGGACAGATACTCTTCAAAGCTCAAGAACCGCTGTTTGGCTTGGGTCATGGTGCATTGCTCAGAGGGGTTGATCGCGCTACTTCTATTCTAAAAATCGATTTGACTGCTCACGTTTCGGCGCTGCGCTGCACTTGCTCGTCCCAGTCTGCTAGCAGCCGCCGAATTTCAAGTTCTTCTTCGTCCAGTTGTCGCAACTCCTGTTGCAAAATCTCCTTCAAAAAAGCACGGTAGCATCTGTAATGGCTAAACAAGAACGAAACTTAAATTAGGCCTTGGCTTTCTGCGTTGAACTGAGTTATTCCTGATCGATTTCAAACCGTGAAATCCCCGTGCTTGGGTAATAGTGGCTCAAAATTTGCTGGTACGTGTAACCCTGCTTCGCTAAGTCGTACGCGCCTAGCTGACTCATACCGCGACCCGCAAACGCCTCCGCCACAATTTCATCAGACGCCGCATAGAGCGATTCCACCACGCCGCCTCGGTAGCTGACAAACTCGCCTGCAGTTGCATCCACCGCGCTTCGGATTGTGTCAGCCTCCCGCTCAATGCCGCCATAGACCTGAAACCGTTCCGTATTGTCCAGATGGTAAAGCGAGGTCGCAGGGCGAAAGTAATATACCAAGGCGTAGGACCGCGCCGCGATCGCCTGCGCTTTCAGGGCGGCAGTGCTCCAGTTTGGCGAGACCTCACTAGCCACAACGCTGTGCAAATAGCGCCGCAAATCCACATAGTTCACCGCCCAAAGACTGCCACCCTCCGCCACCAGCAGCAGTCGTCCGCGATACGAGCGATCGCCCACATACAGTAGGCCGCCCACCCCCGGTTCCACCCAGACGATCGCGGGCAGATCCAGCGACCCGATCGCCAGTGCAGCACCGCTGGCAGCAACCGGATAGCGAGATCCAGTCGATAACTGACCAACGCGCTTGCCGTTTTTGTCCAGCAATTCTGCTCCCGACGACGCTCCTAGCGACAGACTCGGCACTCCCTGCGCGATCGCCACATGCATCTCCACAAACGAGTCCACCGAAGGAGCCGCCGCCTCAAACGCAGCGATCGCTCGCTGATTCATTGCTTTCTGTTCAGCCGTCAGCGGTGCTCTCGGACTCGGAAGCGCTTTGGCTGATGGTTTGGCTGATGGTTTGGGCGTTGGTTTTGGAGTCGGCGTGGACGATGCCGCAGGCGGAACGGGAGATGGGGGAGCTGCCGCGATCGGCGTCGCTTGGGGGGTTGGCGACGTGTAAACGTGTCCCAGCAGCAGCGCGCCAGACAGGGACACCAGAAACAACGGCAGCAGCAGCCACGGATTCCGAAACCAGTTGACGAGTCGTTGCTTCATAACCTAGTTCTGATGAGTTCGCTAGCAGCGATTAGCAGACAGCTACAGTCCATTTCTGCTGATCAGGATGCGACGTGGCGATCGCTCTGTCAATTCCTTTCCTATTTTGTCTTCTACTACTCCATTAGCGCTGAAAAATCGAGGTATGGTTGCAGACTAACCATTGATGCAATAGGGGAGATCATGAGCGTCACGGGTTCCTCAGTAACGGTTGAAGATTTCATGAAACAAGCCGCGGCCCACGCCGAAGATGGCGATTACGTGGGGGCGATCGAAAGCTACACTCGCGCGATTGAGTGTGATCCAACGTTTGCCAGAGCCTATGGCAATCGGGGAATGGTGCGATCGAACTTGGGCGATCGACGCGGTGCTGTAGAAGATTGGCAAAAGGCGGCAGAGCTGTTTTTGGCTCAGCGCAGCATGGCAAATTATGAGATGGCGCTGAGCTATCTGAGGAAAATGCAGGCGTAGCGCCGCAAAATTCGCTTAGAATCGCTGTTGGGCGCGCGTTCGCGCTCATCCTGTTTGTCATGCTCTACCAAACTGAAAAATCGATCGCAATTGCGGCAGTCGTTGCCGCTGCTGCTTTGTGCGAACAGGTGCGGTCACATCGTCCGCCTGACGCGATTACGAAGTCCGACCGTAGCCCTGTGACGATCGCGGATTTCGGTGCCCAAGCGCTGATTTGTCATGCCATCGCCCAAGCGTTTCCAACAGACGCGATCGTCGCCGAAGAAAATGCTACCCTGCTGCGTCAGCCCGAAATGGGCGACGTGTTGCAGCAGGTGACATCCGTCGTGCAATCGCAGAATCCCGATGCGACCCCAGACGCCGTTTTAGATTGGATTGATCGAGGAACTGGCTCAGTTAGTCCCCGCTTTTGGACGCTGGACCCGATCGACGGCACCAAAGGTTTTTTGCGCGGCGGTCAGTATGCAGTTGCGCTGGCTCTGATTGAAGCCGGAACCGTACAGCTTGGCGTCATGGCATGTCCCGCGCTGGAGGTAGACGGCGATCGTGGGGTGGTGTTTGTGGCGGTGCGTGGACAGGGCACAATTCGACTGCATGGAGGTGCCACAAAGCCGCTGCGGGTGAATCAGTCGCCGTCCACGGGTAAATCCCGCGTTGTGGAAAGCGTGGAAGCCAGCCACGGCAATCGATCGCGCCAGCATCAGATTGCTGAGGCGCTCGGACTCACCGATCCCCCCGTGCAGTTAGACAGCTTGGCGAAGTACGGCATTGTGGCGCAGGGCGACGCTGCCCTCTACCTCCGTCTGCCTTGGAGCCGCACCCCTGACTACCGAGAGAATATTTGGGACCACGCGGCGGGGGCGATCGTGGTTGAAGAAGCAGGTGGGCGCGTTAGCGATATGGACGGCAAACCGCTAGAGTTCTCCAAAAGCCCTAAACTGCTGCACAACCGAGGCATCGTTGCCAGCAATGGCAGTATTCACGATGCTGTCCTTGCCGCCATCCAGCGTACCGACTCCCTCGATTAGCTGGATCGTTGGCGTTTTCGCACGCTGTGTCTAGCAGCTACGAAGCTAGAAGACCAATCTGGGCAAGACGAGTTTTCTTGTAGGAACACATTCGTCGTTGCCTGAAAGTGCGATCGCCTCTCGCTGTGATTGAGTTTCATTGCCTTAGATAACTTATCAGACGGGAGATTGGGCTGCTAGTTTCTTGGCTGAAGTTTACGCAGACGTTGCTTACCCTACATTCTCGACTAATTCCAGAACGGTAAATTTCTTTCTGCCCGAAGTTTCCTTTCTTCTGCTGAGTTGAGCAACACAAGGCATAAATCTTGTCCTTGTGTGTTGAAAGACACAAACTGATATCCTGTTGTGCTAATCAATTCATTCACTTCATTTAAAAGATTTATGTCGATCCAATCTCTATTACTAGTGAGATTGATTCTCTGTTGTTTCCCAAAAAGTTGCATCCCTATGGAAATAATATCCTCAGAAAAAGACCATTTTTCACTGACGTTTACAGGTAGGAAAATTCTTCTAGAAATATTGCTCCATTCCTCCAATATACGAACATAAATATTACCTCTAGGGAAAATACCATACTCCATATCGCGCCACCACACACGTTTAATATCCCAACTAAGTAAATATAAATCACTCAAGATGTCGTCTATATCAAAGTTAGGCAGAAAAACCTCAATAATGTTTCCTTGAAGATGCGCTCCAACTTCTTGCGCTAGCTCCAAGTTGGATAAAGCACTAAGATCTTGAAAGAAGTCCAGCTTTCTATAATAATCAATTGTTGTTAACAGCCAATCCTGAACCTCATCAGAAAGCTCGTCAAATATACTCGAACCTGATACAGGTTCTAATATAGAATTATTCAAGTTTTCCTTAAGAAACTTCTCAAAGCAATCTTTCGACTTAAAAGCAACTACCCCTTCTGAAAAGGCTGTTACAATTTTGTCGTTCTTCAGCTGAAAAACTGCTGTTCCCCACATACTGGATAAGTCAGCAAGTTGTTGTGCTCTCATCGATAATGCTTGTAAGGCTTCTTGAATTTCAACTTTGGAATCAAGGTAATAGATTTCAAGTTCCTCATTCATTATTCACTTGTTTACCTACCGCTAACAGCAACATCATTCTAGCTCGTTGTCTTGAATCTCAAATATCAAACAATAAGTGAGGGTGAGCATTGCCCACCCTACTAGCTGACATCCTACTACTTAGATCAGCTCAAACAGGAGAAATTCATCGCCAACCTGAGCATTATTGTATCTCTCTAGCTGCATATCAAAAGCTTTAAGGAAGCGGTATTGAAGCGCGAAATTTGTTTCATAAAAATCACGAAAATTCAGAAAAGCTTCATCAATACTGCATCCAAATAGTTGAGTGATAAACTGAGGTTTTCCAGCAACAGCAAAAAATTCATTTTCTAAGGCAACAATTATCCATTCTGACTTCAAGCTTCCAGTAAATAGAACTGAACAGAAAGGGTGTATTATTCTAGCAACTTCATTCACAGCATCATTAGTAGGAGGCACTTCACACACGTAGCCTAAATCGTTCTCGTCCCAGGAAGATAGAATGATGTATGCAGGTTCTTGACTTGATTTTATTAATGTTTCTAAGTTAGAAAGAATTGCTGAATCCTCAAATAGCATATTGCCCGGAGCAGCAATCCAGCCATTTAATTTTATGATAGACAAGCTTACATCTCCTCCTGACTTAGGTTGCAAGTGAAATGCAGGACTTAAGCTGTTATGAATTCTATTAACTTCTCCTAAGTTTTCAATCGGTATTAAATGATCTAAGGGAAAGAGAAACATATTCATAGCCCATTGGGGGTGGCAGCTAAAAACAACATGCTGTGTGGTGCTTCAAGAAATGGGATCATGGGGAGCGCTCATTTAAGCCAGCGACTTTACTCTAGTCTTTCGTTGAAGATATGTCGAACCACCTGCAGCGCGAGCGAGGCAATTTCCATTTGTGCAAATCTAAGCAAGAGTTGCAGAAAAACACAGATGATCTGTGTAGGAACTGGGTGCCAAGCCATCTGTATAATTGGCACAGAGAGTAATATCTTTGTAACCGTTCTCTTGTAGGCACATAACAAATTCTTCTCTACCAAACCAGTGCAGCGGAAGTGGCTGCAATTCGGTTGCAACTAAGGCTCCGTTGCTCCATTTCTCATATCGAATTAAGGTATATTCAACTTGTTCAAGCCAGTCGATCGACGATGACGTTTGTATCAAGATGATTGAACCATCTAGGCATTCAATGGGATGCCGCTGTTTTATCAGGTTCTCGGCTTTGAATGAGTCGATCGGTAACTCTAAATCGATGAAAATTTGACCGTTAGGTTCTAAATGCTTAGCAAATGCTTGTAAGGCAGCGATCGCGGTCGAGCGTTTCCCCAACAGCATAAATGACCCAAACGCAACGACAATAGCGCTAAATTTTCCGGGGAGATCCAGTGTCTCAATTGCTCCCCGATGAAGAACAGGATTTAGATTTCGTTCTGCACAGTTCCGTTGACAGACTGCCAGCATTTCTGGCGATGCATCAATGCCCTCTACGTGTAGTCCTGCCTTTAATAAAGGAATGAGCAATCGCCCAGTTCCAACCATTGCTTCCAGGATTCTTCCATCAATTTGGGCGAGCTTCTGAGTGTAATACGGGACATCCAGGTAAGTCCCCTCGATCGGCTTCGTGATGTTATAGGCTTCCGTACATAACGCGCCGTAGGCTGTTAGCGTCATACGCTGGTTCGTTTACTCCGTGATTAATGCCTGATTTAGCCTTGACAGGCTCCTTAACGATATAACTAATAACGAACAGCAATTAGCTTCTACGACTCCCGCTAATGACTCGCAAACGATTCATCATTGAAATGGGCATGGGGATTGACCAGCACGGTCAGGAACCCACGATCGCGGCTGCTCGTGCAGTTCGCAACGCGATCGCTCACAACGCGCTTCCGGGAATTTGGGAGGTTGCAGGGCTGGACAACCCTGACCAGATGATCGTGGAAGTACAAGTCGGGGTGCCCTATCCAGAACAGGTGCGGGAAGCAGATGTGCTAGCTGTGCTTCCCTTCGGGCGCAAATCGCTCATGGTTGAAGCAGGGGGCATGGTAGTTCAGGGCAGAGCGATCGCCGCTCTTGATGACAAGAATGATGAAATGCTAATTGCAGTGGCGGCAGTGACGGTATGGGTAGAGAGTTAATTGTTCGTCAGATTCACAAAATATTCACCCTGCGTTGATTAATGATTTTTCAAGATGATAGGCTATGCGGCTTCTCTGGTCTGTTCTTTCAGGATTCGGAACAGCCAACATTTAGGCAGGAATGGATCACCGCAGAGATGCTTGATTACTCTCTTGAAAGTCTCAGACAAGTTGACGATTTTCTCCTACGCGTTCGTCATGAGCAAGCATCTCAAGATGAATGGGCACGAATGATATTGCGTTGTGGAGCCTATGTTGGCGAAGTAATTCGGCGCAATTGCCGAACAGTTGATTATCACTGGCTTGGCTATGATGATGCAGTTAAGGTGAACTCAAGCATTGCCGAGTTTGGAAAAAGTATTGGTACGATATTTGCTTTGTATTACGCACCGGAGACGGTTTGCTTTCCCTTAGGTCGAATCGAAAAGTTCTTGCAGCTAGGAAGCGAAAATAGCGTCTTTGATTTTGCGGAAGTCATGCTTAGCCGAGCGATCGCCGTTCCATCACCAAATGCAGCCGAATCGCTCTACCAACACGCGCAACAGCAATGGGCAGAAGCTATTGATTTGTCCCTTTACGATGACGAAGAAATTATCCTTGGAACTACTCCACTTCTAGAATCAGCACTCAATAGTG
The DNA here is from genome assembly GCF_014695955.1 of Leptolyngbya sp. FACHB-36. GTDB lineage: Bacteria > Cyanobacteriota > Cyanobacteriia > Leptolyngbyales > Leptolyngbyaceae > FACHB-36. Next base: position 14,088 of record NZ_JACJPG010000268.1, read on the forward strand.
ATCCAAATCATGTTCCTTCCCTCACCCTTCTAAGCGAATTACTCATTATGTTAAAGGCTTACGAAGAGGCAAAAGATTTAGTATATAAACTGCGAGCAATAGAACCTGAAAATGAAATTCATTCGACAAAGCAGCAATTATTAGAAGGGTTGGACCGCTCGGATTTTGAGCAGCGCTTTCGACTTGAATGCTGGGTATTAGAGAAATGGAGAACTATCGACAACTGGTCGTAGTGTGTGAACTCTCGTTGACTGACAAATCGTTTGCTGAAATTGCTGAAGACCTCTCCCTAATCCTCTCTATCCATTACGCAAAAGTGGGCGGAAGCTTTATCAAGCTTAGGCTTTAGCCGCAAGTTGTGCTCCTTGAAGTAAGTGATGCAATACTCCCATCCCTCGCCACAACGTTTTCAAGCCCGGCTCACCGTCTGCCGTACGAGCTAGAAAACCTCCAAGTTGAG
>NZ_JACJPG010000269.1 GCF_014695955.1 Leptolyngbya sp. FACHB-36
TGCTGCCGAACGAGCAGTGCAGTGTAGTGTGCTCGCTGCTTCACCACGATCGCAGAGTATTCTTCGCCGTGAATCGTAGCGTGGTGAAACCCTTCCAGTTGAAGTGACGACATCAGTAGCGATCGCAGCCCCAGGGCTTGAAAAATGGTTTGCACCCAGCCCATTCCAGTGCTATCTGAGGTGGTGAAATATTCTTTAGGCAGACCGTTTAGATCAAAAACGGCAGCGCCCACGACGCGATCGGGGTAGGACATGGACAAATCGGAGGGTAAGCGAGTTTGCGACCGGAGGTCAGAAAGGGAAGGCATCAGCTTGAGTAGGCAGGTGATTGACGACGATCAGGAAGCGACAAGGAGCGGTAGCAGAACTAGGGATTGAATTCTCCGACATAGCAGACGTACTGGCTTCGGCATCAACCATCGTCGTTTAATGCAAACGAAGTGACGCTATCAGCTTCAGTCTAGAGAACAGTTGAGATTCGGGCGACCGTGAAATTGCTATCTCTAACTCAAAAAGTGTGTGAGTTTCGTGAACGTTTAAGATGCAGCCTGCTCTCAGAGCTGACTTCCATTAGCCGACGAAGGCAGATAAATAGCTGCTTCTAAGGGTAAGGGATACTCAGCAATGCTTCTGTCTAGTGTGATGGTAAAATGCTGCTACTTCAATGAGGGGTAACGACCCGCAGCAGGGATAGGTCGAATAGCGCACCGGGTCGGTCAACCTCAAGAATTACTGTGAAGTTAAAGTAAACCAACTTTTGTCATAGCCTAGCGCTGATAAGCACATCTATCAAGGTGTACTAAGCAGTATCTCTTGATTGGATCGATCGAAGCGACAATTCACCTGAGCGACGCATAAGTGGTTGCCAACGCTGATTAACTCGGTTCTCTAGTTCCCTCAGTTTCTCAAATCGATGGATAATGAGCGGATGATTCATTCAGCTTACATTTGTTCATTAGCAACATTCTTTGATGGACTCGAAAGCATTTCAGATTTACGATCGCGACCTTGCTGAGGAGCAGCTTGCTACATATTTGCAGGCAGAGGCGATCGCGGTAGATACCGAGACGATGGGGCTGCTACCCCAGCGCGATCGCTTGTGTCTAGTGCAGCTATGCGATCCATTAGATCACGTGGCGGTGGTGCGGATCGATCGAGGGCAAGCCGAAGCGCCGAACCTGAAGCGACTGCTCGAAGCGGCATCCGTGCTCAAGGTATTTCATTTTGCTCGCTTTGACGTTGCCACCCTGCGCTATCACCTCGATATTCAGGTAAACCCGATTTTTTGTACCAAGCTTGCCAGCAAGCTAGCTCGGACTTACACGCCCCGCCACGGACTGAAAGACTTGGTGCAGGAACTAGAGCATGTCGAACTCGACAAAAGCGCTCAAAGCTCTGATTGGGGAGATTCAATGAACCTCTCGCCAGAACAACTACGCTATGCCGCCAACGATGTCCGCTACCTGCTGAGCGCGCGCAAGAAATTGATGGCGATGCTAAAGCGCGAGGAGCGTTGGGAATTGGCGGAGCGTTGCTTTCAGTGTATTCCAACGATGGCAGAGCTCGATCTGTTGCAGTATCAAGGGGCGTTTGAGCATTAAAGCGGTCAGCCGTTAGCTGTTAGCTTAGAGATCCTAGATATTGATTGACAGGACGATCGCTATGAACTCCAATCGCGTTACTCCGGAGCCAGGACAAGAATCGGTCTGGGACTACCCGCGTCCTCCACGACTAGAGGATACAAGTAAGCACATTCAAATCGTGTTCAACGGAGCGACGATCGCAGAGACTCACCGCGCTAAACGAGTACTGGAAACTAGCCATCCCCCGGTCTACTACATTCCACCAGAAGATATTGACCAAGCGTATTTGATTAAAAGCCCCCGCACAACGTTCTGCGAGTGGAAGGGACACGGTGCGTACTACAGTCTTGCCGTGGGCGACAAGCGCCTAGAGGACGTAGCGTGGTACTATCCAGAGCCAACGCCTGCATTCGCCTCTATTAAAGATTATGTCGCGTTTTATCCTGCACCGATGGATGTCTGCTACGTTGATGGAGAGAAGGTGACGCCGCAGCCTGGAAATTTCTATGGCGGCTGGATTACGTCCGAGATTGTGGGACCCTTCAAAGGTGGACTCGGAACATGGGGGTGGTAGGGTTAATAATTGATTCGTCAGTTGTGAGTCGTTACCCTACTCTATTAATACTGATATAGCGGCTCTCGCTCCGTTGAGGGATAGTCAACCTCT
>NZ_JACJPG010000027.1 GCF_014695955.1 Leptolyngbya sp. FACHB-36
ACTTCCGTTGCCTTTAGCCCAAACGGAGAGCAGTTAGCCATCGGCGACACCAATGGGGATATTCAAGTTTGGAGCACGATCGACCAGACGCCCATTGCCACCTGTCGCGGACACAGTGGCTGGGTTTGGAGTGTCGCCTATAGCCCAACGCAGCCGCTCCTCGCCAGCGCTGGACAGGATCACACCATCCGGCTGTGGGATGCCAACACCGGAGACGGCCTCGCAATCCTGCACGGACACACCAATATCGTCACCGCGATCGCGTTTACGCCGCACGGGCTCGTCAGCAGCAGCTACGATCGCACGATCAAACTCTGGGATACCGCAACCGGAACCTGCCTCACCACGTTCGAGGGACACGGTGCCTGCGTCTGGAGCGTCTGCGCTACACCGGACGGCACGATCGTCAGCGCAGGCGAAGACTGCACAATTAAACTCTGGGACCGCGAAACGGGCAGCTGCCTCAAAACGCTGCGGGGACATTCGCGCTGGATACGGACAGTTGCCCTGCATCCCGACGGAAGAACGCTGGTCAGCGGCGGTTTCGATCGCACGATTAAATGCTGGAATTTGCAAACGGGCGAGTGTGTGCAAACGCTGCACGGGCACAATAAAACAATCACTTCAGTTGCCGTCAGCCCGGACGGGCTGCTTGCCAGCGGCAGCTACGATCAGACTGTCAAACTCTGGGATTTGCAAACTGGGTGCTGTCTGCAAACGCTGCAAAAGCACGATCGGCATGTCTGGGCGATCGCGTTTCATCCCCAAAAACCTGTTCTTGCCAGCGGTGGCGATGATCACAGCGCTAAACTGTGGGATCTCCCCACGGGGGAGTGCACTAAAACGCTACAGGGACAGAGCAACGCAATTTTTGCGATCGCCTTGAATCCGATTACCCGCGATCTCGTTGCCAGTGGACACGAAGACCAAACCGTGAAGCTGTGGCGGTTAGATTTGCAGCCCAACTCGTCTACCCAACCGTACACAACCTTACGGGGACACACCGATCGTATCTTGTCGATCGCCATTAGTCCTAATGGGGAGACGATCGCCAGCAGCAGTGCCGATTCCATGATTAAACTGTGGAACTGGCACGGTGACTGTTTAGCCACGCTGCACGATCACACCAGTTGGGTCTGGTCGGTGGCATACCGCCCCGATGGACAGCAACTGGCAAGTGGCAGCTACGACCAAGCCGTGCGTCTTTGGGACATGCAGACCGGATGTGTGAACACGCTGCGGGCACACACAAGCTCGGTTCTGGCAGTTGCTTTTAGCCCTGACGGAACTCAGCTTGCCAGCGGCGACTACAACCACACGATTCATCTGTGGAACGTGCAAACAGGCGAGTGCGTCAACACGCTGAATGGTCATACAGGTCGAATTTGGTCGATCGCCATTAGTCCTGATGGCAAGTGGCTGGCAAGTGCTGGAGACGATCACGTTGTCAAGCTGTGGAGTTTGACGACGGGGGACTGCTGCAAAACGCTGATCGGACACACCGATCACGTCTTGTCGGTTCAATTCAGTTTGGGAGGTACAGCGGTGATCACGGCTAGCGCTGACCAGACGCTGAAGTGCTGGAGCATAGCATCCGGTGAGTGTCTACAAACCTTTGCAGGACACGAAAACTTGGTTTGGGCTGGGCTGGAATGCACCCGCGAAATTTTGGTCAGCGGCAGCCAAGACGAGACCATTAAGCTTTGGAATGCTCAGACAGGCGAGTGCATACGCACGCTGCGATCGCTTCGCCCCTACGAAGGGCTGAATTTGACGCAGGTAAAGGGGCTCACCGACGCACAAATCGGCACGTTGCAAGCGTTGGGAGCAATTGCTCTACCTGACCATGCCTTGCAGCGCGACTTGTAGATCCTGCGTTAGGTCGGCGACGGCTTGCTTGGCGCTGCGGCGATTCACCTGATACGCCTCCCACCGATCGGATACCGAAATTGGTTCCCCGACTGTAATTAGCGCGCGCTGCTTACCCAGCTTCGGACGCTTAAACGGACTGTTGCCCTTAATGCGTGCCACCATATCCCACAGCAGCAGCGTAGTTTCGGCAAAGCGCTCCACGGTGGGGCGCTCCAGCACGTATTTTCCAGTCACCGCGACAAAGCTTTCCACCAACCGCATGTGCCACAGCCGCAGCGAGGCTTCTTCCGCCAGTCGATCGGCAAGTCCCCGCTCTACGGGAGAAAGCTGGTCGATCGTCTTCAAGTCCTCGCGGTAGATGTAGTCCCAGCCTGCCTGTTCTAGTCGGCGGCAGCGGTCAATCACGCTTCCCTTGGCAGGCAAATTAAAGTACTGCTCTGCAACTCGCAGCGCTACATCTAGCAGCGCATTCAGGCGAGCGTTAAATTCCTCATTTGATCCGGGCGGGTGCAGACCCGCTTGATCCGGTCCGGCGATCGCCGACGCAACAGGCGGCAGCGTTTGGTGGTAAAAGCGCGTGTAGTACTGCTCCATCTGGGTCAGCAGATGTTCTCCCAGACGGTAGAGGCGATGGTATAGCGCAGAGTCGTCGAGGCTGCTTGTAGTGTTGGTCAATCCGACATCGTGCTCAATCTCGGCGAGCAGTTGGGCGATCGCCTTCCAAGGCGGTGTCACATAGCGGTACTGAATCCCGATCGGCACCAGAAATACCTGCTCCGATCGTCCCGCCTTTAGCAAATCCTCAGCGCACCAGAACCCAAGCTGAGCGATTCCCGGCTCTAGCGGGCTGATAATCTCGCTGTGCCCGTTGGTGGCTCCCTCCGGTGCTGCTGCCATTGGCAGACTGCCATTTGCAAACAAATCGCGGGCAGAGCGTAACCCCACTCGATCCAGCTTGCCGCGATGGATTGGGGTGCCGCCCAAGCGCGAATAGAGCCAGCCCATAAATGAACCCGCCCACAGAGGAATGCCACGATCGTAGATAAAGTGAGCATGAATCGGCGTTTGGAGCGTTGTGTGCCGCTGGCGTGCTGTCTGGGGCACCGATCGTGACAGCAAATGCGCCAGACACAGCGGATCGTCAGCGCTGGGATGCCGAAACGCCATCAAAAAGCGAATTTTTCCCGCCTGAAACTGCTGATACAGATTTACCAGTCGGTCAACGTGCTCTGCTTCGATGTGCGTGATCGCCGTTCGCGATCGGGTAATCAGGGGCAGCAGCGCTTGCAGCGATCGGACGGTGGTGAGATCGAGTGCGGGTGGAATGAACTCTAAGGCGGGTTGGGCGGACTGAGTAGAGCGAGGCAAGGACGATCTCCAAGGACGTGAGTGAGGAGTGAGGAGGGGATTCGCTTCTCACTTAAAAACAAATTATTCCCCAGCTCAAGGGTTGTTGTTCACAGATAGACGATTTAGAAAATGAACACAAGCTTCAAACTCCAGGCATCCTCGCTGCGGGTGAGTTCGATTTGACGAATAAACTCCCGGAAGTAAAAGCGGCGCTCTGTTTC
>NZ_JACJPG010000270.1 GCF_014695955.1 Leptolyngbya sp. FACHB-36
GCGGGCGACGCAGATCTGCAAACGCACCATGTGGCAGAAGCAATTCAGTATCGAACGATCGATCGAATGCAGTAAGCCGTACGTTCAGTAAACCCAATGATGCAATAGCGTGATGCATTAACGAGTGCATTCACCGATTTTAAGCAGGGCATTTGTACAACTTGTAGCATCAAAGCGAATGCTGGAGAAATCTTGGCAGAAGTAGGTTTGGCAGATGCCATGAATAGGGTTCAATAGAGGCGTAATGCCTAAAAAATTAGCTCAGAAAGCCGAACAAGGCGATCGTAGCAATTACCCTAATCTTGATGAACAACCTTGTAGGTCTAACTCTAGGCGCTAATCCGTGAAACCTCTGTCTACAGTAGGATTCAGCCATTGGTTTCTACAGAATTTAGTACAAAATAGGACAAAATACTTACCCAAAATTACGACATTACAGAATGTTTCGGGATAGTCTGATAGCGTAAATTTTAGTGTCTTCAGCTATCACACCCTCAGCGCCTTTGATAGTGTAAATAAACAACAGTAGCGGCTCGTCAGTTGACTTCGATCACTTGATGAGTCGTTTGATATTTGAACCGTCGTTGAATCCATTCCTTCGCGCTTGACATACGTTCTTTGAGATTTCGAGATTATGAATCACTACTCCGCCCAATGGATTGAAGAATGGTGCCACGATAATGGCTGGACTGATTGGTTTCAGGAGTGCTCCTGCTACTGGGCGTTTCCTCCAAACGCGGTGATGCCCGTGCCGATTCCTACACAAGTTCTTAAAGCAATCAAGGCAGAGAAAGGGCTGTGCTTTGAAGAACGGATATGGAGCCTATGCGCTGTGTTTAGCGTTGTCATCGCTGCAATTTATACCTACTTCATTGCGTCTCCAGTGCCGCTTCTGGCAGCGTTTGCTTTTTGTGCTGTAACAGTCGCCCGTATGGAAGATGATATGGCTATCAGTCTTCCAAGCCCGATCGAGCTTCCCTGAGTGTTGAGTGTTCGCTTGATGTAACGTGCTTCCCTCTATGCATCAGTAATGACGGATAGAGGGAGCTTTTATTGCGGAATTTTAAGGCTTAAGGAAGTTCAGACAAATTCGATCGCTGAAAGAACGAAATTTGCGACAGCGAAAACGTCGAGCAGGGTGCTGGATCAGCGATATCAATTCGTAGGGTTTGAATACCCTTTGCTAATAGCCAGCGTGGCGCAGCATCCAGCGGCACAAGCACTTTACCCCTTCTAGCAGAAAAGCGAACGACGGCTTCTTCATCGGGACCGCCGATCGACTGGCTACTCCAGTAAACCTCTAGCGTCGGAACCGCCCGCTGCGGCTGACAGGAAAAATCGAACGCGAGCACACCCGCTCGATCGCCATTCAGGCTCAAGTTGGTGATGTCAAATATGAGGTAGGGATCGCTGCCCGTAATTCGATAACTCGTTTCTCCAGTTTTCTCTACGGAATGCATCACCGGATTGACGGCTCCGTCGATCGTGGCTACAGGGTGCAATTCCGAGCGCAGCGACTCAAACGACTGTCCCCACGATCGAGGCAGCTTCTTTAAATCCTTGGTCCGAAACGCTTGATCCAACAGCCGCAAGCGATCAGCAGGCGTTGCTCCTACCGTGACAGGCTTTGTCGCACCACTTAAGCGGGAGTTTAATCGCTCTACCCGATCGGGACGTACGAGGTAAACCTGCTCTCCAACCGCGATCGGGACGTAGCGATCGGTCACGTAGCGATACAGCAGATGAGCGCGCAGCGGCAAGGCTGCACCATCGTGCAGAATGGCTTCAGCGGCAACTAGAACTACCGGAGGGGGAGCCGTCTCTAATTTCTGGATAGCACGAATCTGCTGATTGCGATGGGGTAGATTGTAGAACGCGCCTGCTTGAATTGGTAGCGGACGCCCCAAGTAAAAATATTGAGCGTTGCGGTTGGTTAAATCTAAATAGGTTTCTCCTGGATCGAGCGCTGTATCTAGAACCTGCCGAATGGTCTGGAGCCGCTTTAGCTGAGCGGGATCGATCGTCACCTGCGGTCCCATTGCGGGAAATCCCAGTTCAACCGCATTCACAAACGCTAGCGAACTCACATCGATTGTGCGAATAGGCTTACTGATCAACGCCTCTGCACTGGGAAGTCCGACGATCGCGCCACCGAGCAGCGCCACGATTAGCAGCGATCGCGCCTGAGCGCGTTGTCCAAATGCAGTTATTAGCACGATCGGTAGCAGCAGACAAATTGCCCAAATGCTGGCATTTCCCAGACGCGAAAGGCTAGCCGGATCGATGCGTCCTGCAGCACGCGGAATAAACAAAATGGTCAGCAGCACGATCGGCAGCGTAAACACGATGACTCGTTGTCGCTCGGTCCAAGCGCGATCGACGACTGCCCGCAGTAGCAGCAAGCCTGCGAACAGCCCCACCCCAATCCACGCCGTTCGTAGCGCTTCCCACAGCGAATAGCTAAGAACGGGATTTGTCCCCCAACTGTCAGCCCACGGAGTGCCGTAGGCGATCGAGTTAATCGAGGATTGCTCGATCGCATATCGCACCGCACCAAACAGCATTTTGCCGATCGGCGTCAGCAACAACAGCACAATCAGGAGCAACCCTCCGCCTAAGCCCACGCGGATCAGCGTCCAACGATCCGTCCGCACTGCCCTAAATAGAGCAAACGCCGCCAATGGCACCGTGGACAGCAGCAGCAATCCTGCTTGACCAGGCGAAAACAGCAGCAGGACCAGGCCGATCGTGCTCCACGCTACCAACCACTTAACCCACTGCTGCTTAAGAAAATAGCTGCTCAAGAAGCATAGGCATACCGCCAGTATCGTGTCAATTTCAGAGAATCCGTTGCCAGTGGGCATCAGCAGCAGTGCCAGAAACGCGGGTAGCGCGCCGATCGGTCTGGAAATAACAAGATAGCTAAGGGTTAAGTAAGGCAGCAGCAGCAGTGGGTTGGCGGGTGTTCCGGTTGCCCAGTGAGAAGCAGCAGTGCCATCAAGAAATAAGGTTGCCAGAAATCCAGGCACATAGTTAATCAGTCCCCGTGCTGGTTCATAATCCCAAAACGGAACAAAATGAAACGTTTGCGACAGCCACCACGGCAGCAGAAACTCGCCCCAGTGATAATCATCCAGCGGAATCGTGCTGGCTCCCACAGGCTGGGCTTTGACAAACAGAAGCAGCGCCAACATACACAGTGGTGACACCACTGCAAAAAGAGCGTTTTCTCCACCCGTCACCTTATTAGACAGCACTTTGAAGCAACGAAACCACTGCACGTAGGTGATGGAGACAAAACTGCTTAGCAGCAGCAGCAGAGGTAGGGTAACTGGGTAGCCATAAAACGCTCCGTCTTTTGTGGACCAAGGCGTGGGCATCAGAATGAAGAAAAACAGCGGAAAGACTCCCTGAATCGCCCAAAGCAAGAAGCGTAAGTTTGAGCAGAATTCACTGATATTTGCTGTTAGTTTCCACCAAATTCTGGCTAGCGGCAAGCACAACAGAATAGCTCCAGTAAGTGCCACGATCGTAATCTGGTCACTATCGTTTAGCTTCCAAGCTAGGTTAATCCGACCAGCGGCAAGCGTCAAGGCGCTGCCAACGAGTAACGCAAATAGAACGTAGAGAAGGCTACCTCCGACTATCTCTAGATATAGTGGAGCAGATGAAATGTTCAAGCGTCTATTTGCAACGATCGCGCCCAAGACTAAACATACCAATACTAAAATCAACGATAAGATAATAAGCTCTGATTCGGCTGCTACAAGTCCGTTGCTTGGGCTAACGATGCTCTTACCTAGAAAGATCCCGAACGGCAAAAGTGAGTAGATAATCAGTTGCCGAAAAGCAAGCTCCGCAAACTTTTTATTTTCCTTTTCAACAAAAGACGATAATCGATAGAGACCTAAATAGGTTAGAAAAAAACTGATTATGAAGCTGCCCAGCAGAGCATAATCTGGTTGTTTTGACCCTAAGCTCCAGGCAAGATTTCCCGTGATTAGCTGAGAGTATTTTTGGGGCGCAAGACTAACAAGATTTGAGATAGCAACTGCAATGGCGCTTGACAAGAACAAAGCAGTGACAATGTGTTCCCAGTGAAATTTAAACTGTGGTGAACCGAGCGACTCAGAAGTCATTTAAAGTCCTTTTAGCTATTTCTGGGTGATCACGGCTGAATGAGGATAGCCATCGTTTAAAGGATCAAGCTCAGGTCCTGTAACCCAAACTCTTCCACCCTCCACTGCAACAATTCGACGAGAATTGCTACTAGCAAACGTAATGGTGTCTCCTGGATAAATTGTGGCGGCGACAGCCTCATTTGCCATAAAGCTAGGAAGCGGAGTAGCTTTCTCACCTGAAGCAACTGAAATACCCTTCTCCCACTCTGAATTAGAAATATTAGCAGGCTGCAATACCTTTGTTACTGCAAAGGTGCTAGTTGGCGCAAAGAGTTGAGCTGAACAGCGTTCAACTACTAGCGTCGATCGCGTCTCTGGATACCCAACGAGCCTTAGAGTTGAGGTGGTTCCTGGACGAACTTCAACAGGAATATGCCAGTCCTGATGGCGCGGTGGTAATCCATAGCTCCGATTGCCAATAAAAGCGATCGGTTTTGAAAAGGGCGTTCTAGTCTCTGTTGCATTAATCAATTCCCGCTTGCCAAGAAACGGGATTCCAGAAGGCTTCACATCAAGGTAATAGTTCAAAGCTAAATCAACAACATATACCTCATTGAGGTTATTAGAATTGAGACGGTTTCTAATAGCCACCGATAGTTCTACAGTGTTGTTACGCTCTCTGCGAATCGTGCAATCAGCAGCAGAGGTGTCATAGGCTGTAGGAGTTGAAGATCGCTTCCACACTATATTGTAAGGTGTTGCCACTACTGGTTTGTAATCATGGGCAAAGCTGCGATAGAACCACCAGTTCAAGCGACGTATCCAGCTCTCCCAATCGGTAAAATCCTCTCGAATGGTTGTGATGTATTCTGGTGGCGCAACTCTCCAATGATCAAGATAGTTTTGTCGTGCTTTGTCACCAAGCGCGTGAATAATGTAGTCAACTCCCGTGACATTTTTTGACCCTACAACAACATCCATCATGGATGCATATGTTGAGAGCATTCGCTGAGTATTGGGCAGCATTTGAGTTTCGTCTCTAATTTGCTCAGCAATTTGAAACGCTGCCTTAAAATAGTTTGGTAGCCAGCCGCCTAAAGTTTCAACATAAAAGTAATTATCCCCATAGGCACGCGTCAAGGGAAGATGGACAACTGTAACAGAAAGGATCTCAGCAATAAAGATAGTCAATAGAAACACTACTACACACTGATGACTAATTACAGTAAAGTCAACAAGTGAGTTTTTGTACCGCCTTTTTGTGGAGACTAAAAGTTTTTGAAGATGAGTGCTCAGCTTAGTTCGCTGAGCAATTAAGATAATCGCTACAGGGACGATAAAATAGGAAACAAGCCTAGCTGTGTTGTAGTATCTCCAAGAGAATGTCCCTCCCAGGGAAGACAGCGTACCTGCTCCAAAAGCGGTCATACCAACATATACCAGAAATAAGTAATGAATTTGCTTTCGATCCAGTGGTTTTTGAGCAGCAAGAACAGCTAAAGTAATAGTAGCTAAAGCACTAAGATAGACAAGGAAAAATGGGTGAAAAAGATAGTTTACAACGTCTTCTAGCTCGATTATTTTTCCTGATTGAATCCGAAGGTATCCGGGGTAAAATATGTATTTTCGGATATCAAAGTACCAAAACTGATCTGCTGCAACCCCAGTAAAATTCTCTTTCAACCAGTACAACAATCTTCCTTTCGTCAACGCGAGTCCTAATATCAAAAATGTTGTTAAGCTAGAGACAGCTACTAGAGAAAAATGGACTGCCCTTCTTGAAGAATGAGCTTTGACAATGTAGATGATTGTAATAGTGATTAAAGCGATCGTGGAAGGAATACCATAGTCGTTGGACCAAAATGGTTGAACTCCAATCAGCCCTCCTAAAAGAAGGGATTGCAGCTTAGCTTTTTTTACAAAATGTAGCCCAGCTAAAGCGATGAAACTTGTAATAAATGGCAGCGCACTTCGTAATCCAAGATTGCTGTTTGCAGGTGTCATCAGTTCTTGCCAGCTATAAAAAAACCTATAGTCGGCAGGATAGTAAAGGTCATTGATAAAATAAAGTGAAAACGGCTCAAAAAACGCCATGAGCAACAAAGTAATAATAAAAGAGGAAAAGATAATTGCGTTTTTAATAGATGAGCCACAGAGTCTGAACAGCATTAGAAATGCGAGCCAGTGGCACACAACATGAATTAAATGATTACTTAGTTGAGAAGCAGCAAAGTTACAGCCAAATATGTAGGTTAAGAAAGCAATTACATACGTGGTTCCTAATCCAAGGTAAGGATTAAAGTCTGCACCAGGAGTTTCACCAGCGCAGATTCGTCTGGACGGATTGAATGTTTGAAACGCTCCATTAATCGGGAAAAATTCTAAATTGTATTTGGTACGCCAGACAAACACGATTGTCACGAGCGCGAATGATAAAACCGCCACAACTGCAACGGCTTGCTCCAAAGATGGAGCGATTAACTTATAACGATAGGCATTCGATCGACGTTCGGACATGCAGCGTTTACCTCGGCTCCTGCTTAATCTAGTAAATGAAATAAAAATTTCTCAGCAATTTTGCTTTTAGAATCAGAAGTTTTATACACCCAAATGGCACGCGATTAAGCCTTCCGAATCATACTACCAAAGCTTGATCAAGACGGTGTGTAAGGCGTATAAATCTACGCCTCAAATCACTTTATTTTGACTCTCGCCTGAGGAAAGAAAACCGGAAACTAGTTCCTTTATTCAAGACATAGAGCGAGAGATTTGGGCATGAGGACATGACTTTGCGACGTCTAAATCTTTTTTAAGCAGCAGCCAATGCTGAATCCTGTACGCAGTTGAGAAAACAGCTTACCAGCTTTTGAATGTCGGCGGCGTGGTATGAGCCCGAGTGATTCCTCTCCCATCGTCTCGTCAGGGCAAGTCGTTTATACTGTCAGTAATTTCCAGCCTGTAACTCAACGGTGTTTTCGCGTGCGACCAGAAGACGTGACAATGAAGTCTTTTTCCTCTGCCTGTCCTGTTCCCCCAGAGCAGCAACCGCTGAATGAATATCGGGAGCTAACCGAGTCTGGATTCTTCTGCTGGGGCACGATCGCGCTGCCTCGGTATCTCAACAAGCTGTTTTGGGTATGGCTGTGGAGCTGGGCGATCGCGGGTCCAGTTGCTGCTGCCAGTTTTCCACCTGCCAAAAACCCTGCACAGTTCCTTTTGGTTGGAGCTGCTGGCTCCAGTCTGTTTCTGTCGCTGGCGCTGCTGCGGCTGTATCTGGGCTGGTCCTATATCCACTCGCGCCTCTCGAACGCCACCATTTTCTATGAAGAGTCGGGCTGGTATGACGGTCAGTCTTGGGCAAAACCCGATGAGGTGCTGGTGCAAGACCGCTTAGTCGTCACCTACCAAGTGCAGCCCGTCCTAAGACGCATCCGGCGCACGTTTGGGGCACTGGCGATCGTGCTACTTGGCGGCGGACTTGCATGGCTGCTGCTTTAGGCTGGAAATTTTGAGTCAATGCTTAAAGAAGTATTGCTGACGAAGTGACGTTGTGGCTACAGAATGAGCGATTTGCACGGGTGAATCTGTCCAACTGAGCTTGGCTCATGTTCTCAAAATTTTCGCTCGTTCGTCCCCATCTGGTGCTAGAGTCATACGCATGACTAGGGGAAGACGTTTGCAAGCGGCAGAGCTAGAAGTTCGGCTCCTGCGCGAAGGAATTGTTGAGTCGAAGCATCGAGTCCAAGCGGTTGTTTGTGACAATCGGGGACGAGTGCTGTTAGTGGCGGGGAATGCAGAAACCGCAACGTTTGCGCGATCGGCGCTGAAGCCGTTTCAGGCGCTGGCTGTAACCACGACAGGCACACTGGAGCGGTACAGACTGAGCGATCGAGACCTCGCCATCATCTGTAGCTCTCACAAAGGGAAAATTGAGCAGGTGCGGCAGGCATTCAACGTGCTGTGGCGAGCGGATGTTGATCCGACAGCGCTACAGTGTCCGATTCCTGAGGGAAAGCGAAGTCCGCTGGAATACAACTGCTCTGGCAAGCACGCCGGAATGCTAGCGGTGTGTCAGCAGCGCAATTGGGCGCTCACCAGCTATTTGCAGCGTAGCCATCCGGTGCAGCAGTTGATTCTACAAAAGGTTTCCGATTTGCTGCGGATGCCCGGAGCAGAGTTTATTAGCGCTCGCGACGACTGTGGTGCACCCACATATTTTATGCAGCTACAGCAAATTGCTTCACTGTATGGCGTTTTGTCATCGGGTGACACGCTTGATCTGGAGCGCATTGTTCGCGCTATGACGCAGCATCCAGACTTAATTGCAGCGGATGGAGAGTTTGACACGGAACTGATGCGGCTGACTCAGGGCGAACTGGTAAGTAAAGCCGGAGCCGAAGGAATTCAGTGCGTCGGACGGCTGCGGGAAGGCATGGGATTGGCGATTAAGGTGATGGACGGCTCCAAGCGGGCAAAACACGCAGTAGCCATCCATTTACTAAAGCAAATGGGCTGGATTACGCCTTCGGCGTCTGAAACTCTGGCGGAGCAGTTCATGATTATGAGCAACGTGACGCGGCTAGAAGTTGCAGGGGAACTGTCTCTGCTGTAGGGTGCGGGACGATCGCGCCTGACAGATGGCATCGACCTCAAGCCCTTGTAGAGGCATGCGTGAGCCTTTAAGCCCGATCGCGAGTACCCAAGACCTCCAAGGTTTTCAAAACCTCGGAGGTCTGATCAGCGCGAAAACTCATGATTCTAGGCAGATAGAGCCGATTGGTACGCCGCCGCTGGCAGAAACATATCGGTTGTGAGCGCGCTAGCCGTGACGCCCTTAAGCGACATCAGCAGCGAGTCATTGCTGGCGAGTTTGACCCAGGTGCTACTAGAATCAACTCCCGTGCCTTGCTCGATCGTCAGTTGCGCAACAGAGAGTCCGTTTGAGAGTCCGATTTTGTCTTGAGCGATCGCAAAGTCTGTCACGAATTGCACGCCATCCAGAGACAGCGCGAACACATCTGCGCCTGCGTTCCCGGTTAGAACGTTTGTGCCCGCACCGCCGATCAGCGTATCGTTGCCCAACCCACCACGCAGCAAGTCGTTGCCGCTAAGTCCAAGGATACGATCGCTGCCGCCCTGACCGTTGATCACATCGTTGGACTCGTCAAAGCCCTGCACGTCGTTGTCGAGATCATTCAGGAATGTGACCGAGCTAGCCGTAAAAATCTGGCTGCCTTGCCAATCGGCGTTCGCGACGTCGAAGCTGTCTTGGGGACTCACCTGTCCATCAAACAGAATGTTTGCCAGGTTCTCAGAGGCGATCGGCTGAGTAATCGTGTCGAGATTTTCCAACGCGAACGTTTTCAGAACCACGATCGGACTAGCAAAGTCCTCGAAGCTGACTTGTAGATCGCTGCCTACCTGAGTCAGCAGCAGATTCCGCGCTGTCAGTCCTGCACCAGAGAATTTGAGCGTATCGACTTCGGCGATCGTCTCTGGCGACGGAGTCACGCCGCGACCAACGCCACCGAACTGCTCAAACACGATTGTGCCGCTGCCGGGACCAATGGGAGGAGTGGTGGTGGAACCGCCACCGCCATTGAAGGGATCGTCTGGTGTACCTGTGCCGCCGGGAGTGCCACCGCCCGGACCACTACCGGGACCGCCACTGCCCGGATCAATGTTGGGGGGACGATCAATGCCCACGTTGCCTTTCAGGAACACGGCTGAATCGAACAGTCCGTCTCGCGTGTCTTGAATTGTAATTGTGAGGCTGTTGCGGACGTTGGGGATTAAGTCGCCCTCAAACAGAACCGGACGGGTATAGCCATCTAAGCGGGTAACATCGGCGGCAGGTCCGGTGCCAGCAGGATTGTAGATGAAGTCGGGGTTGGTGCGATCGAACGGCGTCGGCGTCAGGTTGTTAATCGTGACGGTGCTGCCGTTGCTGAGTTTAGCGAGGTTGAAGCCGTTCAGCTTCAGGCTGAAGGCGTCGTTGAACTGTCCGGCGAATTCGACGAATTCCTCTGAGCCAAAGACATATTGGAAGAACAGCTTCCGCGCTTCGCTGTCTACATCGAAGTCAATTTGCAGGCTAATCGCGTCGTTGGCGTCGCCCGGTAAACCAAAGTCGGTGCTGAGGTCGCTCGATCCGGCGATCGGTCGGTTGGACACGCTAATTTGCCCCGCAGCGACCTCACCGTTGTTGCCCGCTTCGCCAATGTACAGAAACAAGGGACCGCTGCCTTTTAGAATCGGCTGAGTCAGGTCGAACCCAATTCTGCCCGCGTCTCCCAAGCTGATGAGTCCGTCAGTGCCAGTCGGAACGGAGGGATTGGCATCAAACGTTCCTAGCTTCGCCACAGCATTATTGACATTGCCATTCACCGTGCCAAAGAAGTCGGGAGCCTGAAAGCCACCGGGACGCTGCGTTCCCGAACTTAGCGTCGTTCCGGCTGGCGAAAAATCAAATAGGTCTGACAAATCGGTTAAGGCTGCCGCTTGTGCCGCAGATGCTGCAAAGGTGCGGCTCAGCTTAATGCCGTCTAGATCAAAGCCGCTGAATTGACCGGGCGATCCTCCAGTCGTGCTGCCGCTGTCTGCGATCGAGATGGAACGAATGTCAAACCCGATCGACGACAGATCCGCCCAATAAACGCCCGTTGCCCCGGTTGCGCCGACCAAATCGGGGTAGGGGGTAAACGAGAGTGGGACGCTAATTCCCGGTGAAAAGCCGCCATCAGAGATGTTCTTGCCAGCCAGTTCTACAACTTTTCCAGTGCCGAGGACAATGCCAGACTGTAAGCCAAACGGATCGTCTTTGAACACGCCGAAGCCGCGTCGATCGCCTGTAACTTTGGCGGTGATGTTGCTGAATCCGGTGGTGTTGCCAAGCAGGTTTGCCAGGAGCTGCAAACCCAGGTTATTGGGGGTAATGGAGAAAGACATGGGAGTGAGGAGTGGGGAGAATTTTGAATTCAGAATTTTGAATTTTGAATTCAGAATTTTGAATTCAAAATTCAGGATTTCCTTATCGAATGATCGGTGTCGGGGGGCAGAGGAACTCGAAGTAGCTGGCGTTCAAGTCCAGATCCGATCGGTTCTGAACGACGCCGAT
>NZ_JACJPG010000271.1 GCF_014695955.1 Leptolyngbya sp. FACHB-36
TGGATATGGTGACGCTGCTGCGCGAAGCGGAAGCGAGCGAAACGCTCATTGTTGGTCCGAGCAGTCCGGGAATTATTGTGCCGGGTCAGGTGCTCCTTGGCATTCACCCCAGCAGCTTTTACACGCCGGGTCCCGTTGGGTTAATCAGCCGCAGCGGCACGCTGACCTACGAAATTGCGTTGACGCTGACGCAGGCAGGCTTGGGACAGTCGATCGGCGTCAGCATTGGCGGCGATACGGTCGTCGGCTCCTCGTTTCCGCAATGGCTGCAAATTCTCGATGAGGACGACAGCACTGAGGTCATTGTGTTGGTCGGCGAGATCGGCGGCGATAGCGAAGAACTGGCTGCCCACTACATTGCTGAGGCGATCGACAAGCCCGTGATCGCCTACATTGCGGGTCTAACGGCACCCAAAGGCAGACGAGTTGGACATGCGGGTGCCATTATTGACTCGCACGTTCTCGAAACTGGACTGGACACGGGCACCGCTAATAGCAAAATTACTGCTTTCCAGCGCGCCAAAATTCTGGTTGCTGATCGTCCCTCCCAGATTCCTATCCTGGTGAAGAAGGTGCTGAAAAAAGCCCCAGCCCCAGCACGACTTGGCTGTCTAGGTAATTGAGTTGAAGATCGCTAATTGCTAATCGTCAATAGCAATTAGCGATTAGGATGGATCTGAGTCCTGTCTGCCCGGTGGGCGATCGCGCATTTGGCTATGTTTCGAGTCGTGGCTCCAGAATTTTCGCAAGAGTTTGAGCGGTGGACCGATGCCCTCAACACTGCGAAATCATTGATTCCCCAGTGCAAAGGCTGGACGCAAGATATTCGCATTTTTCTGTGCGACGAACTGATTTGGCTATACAGTCGAGAACATAAGTTCCCAAAGTACATTGGGGCAGGAATGTACGATCGTTTGGCACGGCTGTTTATTCAAGAGGCGATCGACGAATCGGCGAGCACGGCTGCTGATACTGCAGATGAGCGCGATTAACCCTCAACTTGAACGTCAGCTTGAACGTCAAACGTTTCACCCATTACCGAAACTTGATCCCCTACCACCAGCTTGCGTCCGCGTCGCGTCTCTACGGCACCGTTGACCGTCACTTCTCCTGACTGAATCAGCAGCTTTGCCTGTCCGCCCGTTCCGACTAGTCCCACTATCTTGAGAAATTGGTCTAGCTTAATTGTGTCGGGATTGTTCATGAATTGCGTGTCTTCAATTGGCAAGTTAGGAGGGAAGCCTCGGCAGTTAGACCGTTAAACTTCCCCGCTCCTCCACCCTAGCTCAATCGATCGCATGAGCCGCACTCGATCGCTGGCAACGGCTAGCCCTGAATTCCTAAATAAAATATTAATGAGAAAGGGAATTCGTCCGTTCTTCTGCTCTTTTGTTAATAATATTCATTGATCGCAGCAATTTGTCTGTAGAGTGAGCAGTGGCAGCCAACATTCGGCTGCTAACTGCGATCGCTGCTGCAACCTGCACAACATTCACTTGGCATTCGGGGCATTCTGAGAGCTACAGCAACTTCCAGTCGCGTGGGCAGTGCCCATTAGCCCTTAATACGCTTAGGAGCCGTACTCGTAAGCGATGCCCAGCCGACAATTCGTGGTCTATTTAATTGAAAGTTGCTGTCGTTCAGATTAGTGAGACTGGGCTTTGGACACTGCATCTCAATGTTTCAACTTACGCTACAGGCTGCTGTCCTAGGTCTAACTACCATTCTTTCAGTTACTGTTGCCGTTGCAGCTTGGCAGCGTCGCTCAAACTCTCCTGCTAGCACGCCGTTCATTCAAATGATGCTGGCGATCGCAGGATACTCACTTGCCGCCGCATTGGAAGCATCCGCGATCGAGCTGTCTGACAAAATAATTTGGTCGAAGCTAGAGTACGTTGGCTCTGGCAGTGTAATTACGCTCTTTCTGGTCTTCGCCGCACAGTTCACGCACTCCAAGCGGTGGTTGACGCCTCGAACTATTGCCTTGCTTTGGTTGCTCCCATTAGGGAATGTAGGGTTAGTGGCAACAAATGAGCGACATCAGCTAATTTGGTCTGACTTTCTGCCCGGTCCTAGCAGCAACCTGGTAATTTATCAGCACGGTCCCGGCTTTTTTTGGGTGATGGTGTGCACTTATACGTACACCCTTGCAGGCTCACTGCTCTTGGTTAAAGCGGCGCTGCGCTCCTCGATTCTGTATCGTCAGCAGTCCAAATTGGCGCTAGCGGGCGCACTGGTACCACTGCTTGGAGGAAGCGCTTATGTACTGAAACTGTCTCCTCCTGGTCTGAATATTACTCCAATGAGTTTTCTGCTAACTGGACTCATTTTCTTTGCCAGCCTGTTTCGCTTCCGTCTGTTTGATCTGGTTCCGGTAGCGCGGGACAGTCTCATTGAGCGCATGAGTGACGGTGTGCTGGTGTTAGATGTGCGGAACCGCATTATCGACCTAAATCCTGCGGCACACCGTTTGATTGGGGCAAGTGCTTCATGTATCGGACGATCGATCGACCAGGTTTTCACGCAGTGGCACGACTTTGCTAAATCCCTACAGGAAGACGTTGAGGCAGAGATTTGGTTGGATTCAATGCCACCGCTTTTTGTGGAGCTGCGAATGACGACGCTGCACGATCGACGCCGACGGTTGACCGGACGGTTGCTCATTCTACGCGATATCACTCAGCGGCATCAGGCGGAAACTGCTCTCCGACAGGCAAACGAACACCTACAAAGCCAACTGCTTGAAATCGAAGCGCTACAGTCTCAGCTACAGGAACAGGCAATTCGAGATGGACTAACCAACCTGTTCAATCGCCGCTATTTTGAAGAAACCCTTCCAAGGGAACTGGCACGGGCTGCACGGGAAGGCTACTCGGTCGCTGTGATCTTCATGGACATTGACTACTTTAAACGGATCAACGATACCTTCGGGCATCAGGCTGGCGATCGTGTCCTACAAGCATTTGCAGCGCTGCTGCGTAGCCAGTGCCGATCCAGCGATATCCCCTGTCGCTACGGAGGCGAGGAGTTTGTGCTGGCACTGCCCGACGTGACCTTGAAGTGCGCCCACGACCGCGCAGAGCAAATCCGACTGGCGTTTCAAGCAGTACAGGTGAGGTTTGGAGAAACGCAGATCGACGCAACGGTTTCGGGTGGAGTTGGCATATTTCCCGATCACGGAGAAACTAGCAGTGATTTGTTACGAGCGATTGATCGAGCACTGTACGCCGCCAAAGCAGACGGACGCAACTGCGTCAAGCAGGCGGGACAGCCGTTATAGCCGCTTCAGCTATTTCAGCAGCAGATAGTAAAGCTGCCCGGTGGAGTTGATCAAGCCTGCCCGATCGCCCGCTGGTTTGCCTGTTCCCATAAAGAGATCGACGCGCCCCGGTCCCACGATCGCGCCGCCCGTATCCTGATCTAGCACGTAGCGCAGCACCCGTCGCTGCTCTAGCGTTCCTGCCGCAGTGGCAACGGGAAGGCGCGTTTGAATCAGCGCCAGCGCGCCAGGAGGAAACTGAGATTTATCGGTGGCGATCGATCGAACAGGCGTCACAGGTACGCCTAGGCTTCCAGTCGCAGGTGCACCACCTGTTTCCCGCATAAACACGAAGCGACGGTTGCGCGGCAAGTACTCATTCAAATCAGCGGGATTCTGCTTGAAATATTGAGTGATGCGCGGCAGCGTCAGCTCCTCCAGCGTGAACTTGCCGTCCTTGACCAATTCCCGACCGATGCCCACATAGGGGTAATCAGTGTTTCCGGCGTAGCCTACCGTCATCGTGCTGCCGTCAGTTAGTTGCAGCCGCGCTGAACCCTGAACCTGGATTAAGAACGCTTCTAGGCGATCGCGCAGCCACACCAATTCCAGCCCTTTCAGTCGGTTAGAAATCTGTACGCCGCTTTCCCCTTCGAGTTGCTGCCGTGTCGGATGAGGCTTTGACCACGCGGTAATATCGGGCGATCGAAACAGCGGGTAGCGGAACTCGCGCGTTTGAGTGCGGCTAGCTGCATAGACAGGTTCAAAGTAGCCCGTGAAGGCAACGGCTCCCTGCCC
>NZ_JACJPG010000272.1 GCF_014695955.1 Leptolyngbya sp. FACHB-36
CCAGCGATCGCTGACCCACGACTAATTCTTCCGCCGTAAGTTCAGCCGCCGTTGCGGTTGCCCGTTCAACAATGTTAGTCAATCCGTAGCCTCGCTCCAGCAGGCTTTGGTCCTCAAGCGGACTCAGGAGACGATCGCTGAATCCCGCCCTGTGTAGGGTTGGCCAAAAGCGATTGCCCGGACGCGCAAAGTGATGCCCCACTGCTGCACTATACAGGCTTGGGTTAATGCCGCAAAATAAAATGCGCAGGTCAGGCGCAATGATGTCAGGAAGGGTTGTGCCAAATGCAGCCTGAATTTCTTGCTTGGTCGGTTTTGGTAAGCGATTCATCAAATGTTACTGGAAGCAGTCTACTCTTCTCGATCTTAACGAGTTGCTCTGATTCAACTGCAACATTGGAAGACTAAACGCGGCTAATCTTTCACCGTCGAAACCAGCAGTCCCAGCAGCCGATTGAGTGGATTTAAGTAGATTTCATTGAGGTTGATCGTCCTAAGAAAGTGCCAACCTATTCGATGATCGTTTGGAAAAACGCTGAGTTAGTCAGTGCTACGCTATCAAATTCTTCACTAGTTGATTAAAAAACTCCTGCCAACATTGGCAGGAGTCTACATACGCCTGTAGTCTCGATCGATTGGCTATGCTCCAACAGCTTCCTTCGCCGCATAGAGCACTTCCGCAGTAATCACCTCAATGCTGCGCTCCCGCGCAAACTTTTCGGTATTTCGCTTCACTTTGCCGCGCACAAAGCCCGGAATTTTATTCAGTTCTGCCAAGCCATCTTTGCTCCAAGCCATATCAGAATCGGCAGAAATTCCCTTCGTGATCACTTCCTTGGTGTCGTGTCCACCAAAGATTTCTAGTAGGTGATCTTCCATACCCAGCGTGAACGAGTTGTAAATCAAATCCACAAGCTGGTTTGTGCCTTCGTAGCCGAGGAAAGGCTTGTAGCCGATCGGGAAGTTCTGAATGTGAATCGGCGCAGAAATGACTCCGCAGGGAATGTCTAGTCGCTTTCCAACGTGGCGCTCCATTTGGGTGCCAAAGATGGCAGAGGGTTCGGCTTTGGCGATCGCATCGCCGATTGCGCCGTGGTCTTCGCTGATGATCACGTCATCGCAATAGTCCTTAACCTGCTCACGGAACCATTCTTCGTCGTATTTGCAGAATGTACCCGCCCAGACGACCCGGATGCCCATTTCGCGCGAGAGGACTTTGGTGATGGCAGCGGCATGTGTGGAGTCGCCGTAAACGACCGCTTTTTTACCTGTAAGGTTCTGGCAGTCGATCGATCGCGAGAACCAAGCCGCCTGCGAAACGTGCAGCGTTTGCTCGTTGATGAAGCTTTCGTAATTCACGTCAGCTCCCTGCGCGTTCAGAATTTCCTGAATTTTGCGAATGCAGCGAGCCGTTTCCACAACGCCCATCGGCGTAATGTCCACGCAGGGCGTGCCAAATTCAGCTTCCAAGTACTTCGCTGTCAGGACGCCGAGTTCGCGGTAGGGCACCAGATTAAACCACGCTCGCGGCAGGTTCTTCAGGTTGTGGACAGAGGCACCGTCAGGAATCACTTCGTTGACTTCAATGCCAAGATCCGCCATCAGGCGCTTCAGTTCGGTGCAGTCGTGATTGTTGTGGAAGCCGAGAGTGGAGATGCCAATAATGTTGACCGAGGGCTTTTCGGTTTTGTCAGTGGGCAGCGTTCCCTTTTTGCGGGCTTTCTCGATGTAAAACTGAACGATTTGATGCAGCGTCCGATCGGCTGCCTGCAACTCGTTAACGCGGTAGTGGTTGACATCTGCCAGCATTACATCGCCTTTTGACTCTAGCTGGGCACGCTGCACAAAGTTTTCTAAGTCCTCTTGCAGAATGCTGGAAGTGCAGGTTGGCGTCAGCACAATCAAGTCGGGATGTTCTTCAGCGTCCTTGCGGGTAATGTTCTCGACCACTTTTTCCTGCGAGCCTCGCGCTAGGACGTTGCGATCGACCACGCTCGTTGTAACTGGGGTAAAGTTTCGCTCCCGCTCCAGCATCGATCGCATGACGTTGAAGTAGTCGTCACCCAGAGGCGCATGCATGATGGCGTGGACGTTTTTGAAGGAACTGGCAATGCGGAGGGTGCCAATGTGGGCGGGACCTGCATACATCCAGTAAGCCAATTTCATAAAGTGTCTCCGTTATCGTTGAGTTACTATCGCTGATTGAGCGTGGGCAGGCGACGGCTCTAAGTTCCAGGGCTTGTGCTTTTCGATTTTCTCAGAGATAGCGTAG
>NZ_JACJPG010000273.1 GCF_014695955.1 Leptolyngbya sp. FACHB-36
GATCGTCAAGTTCACCGTCAAATTCCCGCTGTTTCCATCGCGGCTAATTCGGTAGGTGCCCGGATTGCCCGGAAGCTCGGTTGCAGTGGCATCGGTTGCGGTGAGCGAAACGCGATCGAACGCTGACTCAACGGCTCCAATATCCACAAAGGTATTCACGATGCGAGGATTGCCTATTTGATCCGTGGCGCTGACTCCGGTGTTGCTGCCTGCGTTAATGGCGGCGCTACCTACGAGAAGGGCGTGGGTTTGAGTTAATCCGCCATTGTTGCGTAGCACTGGGTCTAAGCCCAAGGCAGCAGCAGTGCCGACGCGGTTGGTAGCATCTGGGGCAACGCCAAACAGGCTGCTATCGGCAAACAGATTGTTTTGTAGGGTGTTGATCGTGCTGGAGTTGGCTCTATAGAGACCGCCGCCGTCGGCTGCGGTATTGCCGCTGAAGGTACTGTTGCTCAGACTTAATGTATTAAAGGTCCAGAGGGCACCGCCCCTAGTGGTTGCGGTATTGCCGCTGAACGTGCTGTTGCTCACGGTCAAATTGCCGTTGTTATCAATGCCGCCGCCGAAATCGCCTGCGGTATTGCCGCTGAGGGTGCTGTTGTTCAGGGTTACTGTGCCGCCGTTGATGGTGATGCCGCCGCCACCGCGGACGGGTGCCGAATTGCCGCTGAGGGTGCTGTTGTTTAGTGTCAATGTACTACCCTCGTTCCAGATGCCGCCACCGTTGGATGCGGTATTGCTGCTGAGGGTGCTGTTGCTTACGGTTAACGTACCGTTATTGTAGATACCGCCGCCGAAGCCGCTGGATGCATTTCCTCTACTAATGGTGAGACCAGAGAAGCTGGCAATGGCACCAGGGTTAACAAAGAAGACGCGGCTCGCATTGTTGCCGCTGACGGTGAGGAGGTTAGCTCCGGTGCCCTGAATTGTGACGTTGCTGCTGATGCCCAGTTGGCCTGTCGTTAAGGTGATCGTGTCGGGTGTGGCATCGGCGAGAGTGCTTGCAAAGCTGATCGTGTCGTCTCCCGCGATCTCATTGGCATTCAGCACCGCCTGTCGCAGCGAACCTTCACCGGAATCATTCGTGTTGATGACGACGAAATCGTTTTGGGCGATCGTCACCGTTGCCGTGTTGCTGGTGTCGCTGACGCTGTAGCCTGTGCCCGTTGCCAGATTGAGCTTCAGCGCGTCGGCGGCTTCGGCAAAGCCGATCGCTTCTGCCAGCGCAGCCATGTTCAGCGTCACGGAGTTTTGCGTGTCGGGAATGACGACGGTGAGGTTGCTACCGGAAACCGCAACGCTGGCTCCGCTGAAAGTATAGTCGCCACTGGTCGCGCTGCTGGTGCCGTCGATCGTCAGGTTGACGGTGAGTGCGTCTGTGGTATTGGTGCGCGAAATCGTGTAGCTGCCTGTGTTGCCTTCGGTAATGTTGGCGGTGCTGGTGCTGAGGCTGACGGTGGGAATGGGAGTTCTTAAGCTATTAATCCAGGTAGTATTGGCTCCACCGTTGGGATTTCCTGGCGTTATTGCTGCATTATTCGCAGCAGCAAGAGTGTAGTTAGAAGCTGTTGTAACGCCTCCAGCAGTATTTCCTGTGTAATAAACAGCCTGATTTCCATCGGGTCTAGGTGTTGCAGCGGTAAATCCACTTGTATTACCTTGATCCCAATCCTGTATGACAGTTCCGGCGTTGTTTTTCAGAATCGGATTATCCTGACTGTTACCATTACCAAAACCGTTCCAGCCCACACCTGTGAAAAGAGTTGTGTTGGTGTGTGCGGCAACAATGGTAAAGTTGCCATCTGCAAAGTTCACATCATCCGCAGGCAAGACAGTATCTCGATCGCCGCCGTTGTAAACAGTAATCAGTGTGCCTGCTGCCACGGACTGCCACTGCGATATATTGTTAAAGGTAAAATAAGTGTTGCCAGGTGCAGGAATTTCGTCGCCAAGCGACCATCCTCTTAAGTCAGTTGTTGCAGTAACCAGCAGTTCAACCCACTCTTTAGTGCCACCATTGCCCTGCGACCACTCATTGATAATGATGTTTAGCGTGTGCTCATAGGTTGCAGTTGCTAAAGCTTGAAAAGGAGATTCAGTCTCAATTTTACCCGTCTGATACTCCAGCGCCCAATTGCCGCCTAAATCTGAACTGCCCGTCAAATCGTCCGACGCAGCAACATCCGCCCCGGTTAGCTGTGCGATCGTCTGCACAAACGCCTTGCCCACTTCATCCTGCGCCACATTGCAGCCATACAGCAAAATATCCGTATCCGGCGTCAGCGCCTTGCTCCAGCTTTGCATCTGACTGGCATAGCTCTGCAAATTGTAAGCGGTTAGCCAGTCGTGCCCCAACTGCAACGCGCCATCCGCCCCATGCGACACAATCTGTACGCTGGCGATGCCTTCCCGCCCGATCAACGTTTGCGTGATTTGGGAAACGGCATCTTGAACCGGATTTAACAGATGCACCTCAGTTCCCGGTGTCGCGTTGGCGGCGAGAAAGTTTGCGTCGGCAATGGCGGAGTCGATGAAGAGAAGTGAGGAGTGAGACGTGAGGAGTGGGGAGTGGGAAGGGAAGGGTTCGATCGCCCCAAGCGGCGTCGAGAAATTTAGAGGTTGCAACAGGTTGGACGACGCGATCGGTGAAGGCAGCAGTTCCATGAGGCGTTTATCGGGTAGATACGGCAGAAGAAATTCGCAGCACATCTACTCAGCGCCTAAGTAGACGCTCAGCCATCCGTGCTTCACGAGAACGAAAGTTTATGGAAGCATGACGTAGAGATCGCAAACGTTCGCGGGTGCGATCGCCTCTAACCATTAGGGAGATAGCCATCTCCGCACGATCGCGGGTTAACCTGTCATTGCTTCGACTTCAGAGTGCCCGGAAGCCGTTGAAAACACGCAGTCGCTCAAAATAATTTTGAAGTTCTAAGCAGCCGAAGACATCGACTGGGCAGAAATAACGGCGTAATAATACGTACGAAGCTGCTGAGTCGCTGCCGTCCAACTCCAGCGTTCCGCCTCACGGCGAGCATTGCGGCGAAGCGTTTCGCGTTCGCTGGGGTCAGCCAGAAGCCGCTGCGTTGCCGCGATCGCGCCCCGCTCATCCGTGGGATCAAAGAGAAACCCATTGACGCCATCTTCCACAATGTCCGGGATACCCCCTGATCGCGCGGCCACCACTGGACAACCCGCCGCCATCGCTTCCAGCAGCACCAGCCCCAGCGTCTCAGTGCGCGACGGAAACACAAAGGCATCGGCAGAGGCAAAGGCAGCCGCTAGTTCTCGCCCCTGCAAATAGCCGACAAAGTGCGTTGGCGTCCCCGCAAAGTGCTGCTCCAACGCCTGCCGATGCGGACCATCCCCAACCAGCGCCAAGCGGGCATTCGGAATTGCCTGCATCACAGGCTTGATCCGATCGATTTCTTTCTCTGCCGAGAGCCGACCGACATAGAGCAGCAGCGGCGCGTCGGGATATCCTTGACTGAGGTGTGATCGCATCTCTAACGTCGCGAGATGCGGCTGAAAGGTTTCGGTATCAACGCCTCGCTGCCACAGATCCACCCGCTCGATGCCATGTTCGGTCAAGGCTTGCATCATCGCTGTTGAGGTGCAGAGATTGAGCGCTGCCTGATTGTGTCCAGCTTTCAGCAGCTCCCACAGCAAGCCTTCCAACATGCCTAAGCCGTAGTGCTGAAGATACTCCGGCAGATGCGTATGGTAGGAGGCGACCAGCGGCAAATTGTAAAGCTTGGCGTAGAACAATCCCGCCAAGCCCAAAACTGCCGGATTCACGACATGAACAATATCGGGATTGAATTCTTTTAGAACATCGCCGATCGCTGGACGCGGCAGCGACAGCTTCAGCTCTGGGTACAGCGGCAGCGGAAACCCCGATACGCCGTAGATCTTGGCTCCCTTGTATTCGGACAAGCCCCCCTCTGGCGCAAACACCAGCACCTGATCGCCCCGCCGCTGCAACTGCTCAACCGTGTGCCGCAGGCGCGTCACGATGCCATCAACTTTGGGAAGAAAGGTTTCGGTGAAGAGGGCAATTCGCATAAAGAGCTATTAGCTGTTAGTGATTAGCTATTCGTTTTTAGTGACTAGCTATTAGCTATTGCGCGACTAGTGACTAAGAGCGCCAAGCGCTAACGACTGATTACTAATCACTGATCACCAACGACTAAAAACCTACCGTTGCCACGTGACCTTCGGAAGAATTTGCGACTCATCCACGCGCTGCTTGTACTTCATAGCGAAGTTTAGCAATGAATCCAACAGCGAATCGGATAGGTAATGCGGTTGCAGTCCTAAGTCTAAAAGATTCGTGTTTTTGGCGTTAAAGTAGTGCTCTTCTTTTTCAATCCTGGGATTGTCCAGATTCTTGATGTCTACTTTCAGACCTACCGCCGAGCTTGCTTTCTGCACCATGTTTGCCAGATCGCCGACGCTAAACATCTCAGTGAACTGGTTAAAGACGCGGAATTCACCTGCGTTTGCAGGGTTGGCGATCGCCAATTCCACACACCGGACTGTATCGCGGATATCCAGGAAGCCGCGAGTCTGCCCACCCTTGCCGTAGACCGTAAGCGGATGCCCGATCGCCGCTTGAATGCAGAAGCGGTTGAGAGCAGTTCCAAACACGCCGTCGTAGTCCAAGCGATTGATCAGCAGTTCGTCCATGCCTGTTTCTTCGGTCAGAACGCCGTAGACGACGCCTTGGTTCAAGTCAGTGGCACGCAAGCCCCAAATTCGGCAAGCGAAGTGAATGTTGTGCGAGTCGTGTACTTTGCTGAGGTGGTACATGCTTCCCGGCTGCTTCGGGTAGGGCAGCGTGTCTTTGCGCCCGTTGTGCTCGATCGTGATGTAGCCTTCCTCAATATCAATGTTGGGGGTGCCGTACTCGCCCATGGTGCCAAGCTTGACGAGGTGACAGTCGGGGAAGCTTTCCTTCATGACGTAGAGCAGGTTCAGCGTGCCCACGACGTTGTTCACCTGGGTCAGCACCGCATGTTCGCGATCGATCATCGAGAACGGAGCCGATCGTTGCTCGCCGAAGTGAACGATCGCCTCTGGCTCAAACTGGTGCAGCGCTTGGTTGAGAAACTCGTAATTGGTGATATCGCCGACAAATAGATCAATAGTTTTGCCAGTGAGGTCGCGCCAGCGCTGAAGCCGCTGCTGGATTGGAGCGATCGGCGTCAAGGTTTCCACACAAAGCTGGGCATCCCAGTACCGTCGCACCATGCTGTCCAGAATCCCGACTTCATGACCCCGGTTGGAAAGATAAAGCGCCGTCGCCCAACCGCAATAGCCGTCACCACCAATCACTAGGACTTTCATCTTGCCACTGTCGCTTGCAGATACTCCGCTAAATCTACCACTCTTGGGGAACCATTTCGCATCAAACCGTATTTTCTACCTTGCGGCTGCGAGTAAGCGGTTTTAGCTGCTTTTGTAGCCCTCCCTACAAGTGCTCCCAACGTCTGTAAGGCTCTAGACGGCGTTCAATTGCGACTGAAAACCTGCTTGATCGCCGGGGTAATACCAATTCTCTAAATTCCAGCCACAGACTAAACCACTAAAACGTAGGCAGACTCAAGCTTCTGCCATTCCGAATTTCGAATTTCGAATTCCCAATTGGTCTTACCTACCCGCTCTACACTGCTTTGCCCAAAGAAGCTTCGGCGCGAGTGCTGTCTGCGGCGAGTCTACTGTTGTGAAGGGCGCAGAAGGCTGAGCTGCCGTAGCTGGTGCTATGGATGGGCGGGGTTTTGTCGGTGATCGGCGATCGCCAAATAATGTGAGCAAGGTCACTCCCCAGTTTGCTCAGCAGCCGCTACAATGAGGAAAGTTCTACTGCGATGTTGGTGACTGCCAATAACGTTTTATGATCTATACCTTTTGCTCACGGGAACCCAATTGTCTGATGGCAGTAGACCGGGCTTGTACTCGGAAACTTTAAATCAGGACTATCAGGTACCCACCTGGTTTTTACCAGGTCAAAAACTGAGGTAAGACGGCATTGCGGGGAACGTCAAATTTTTTAGAGGCACACAGTATGTGTGCCTCTTTTAACTTTTGGCAGGTTTGCCCTAAGGTCTGCACACATTTCTAGTGGGATGCAGAATCCTTGAAGCTTTCTCTGGAACGAAAGAAATTTCAGCCCATCAAAATTACGTTATCGAGCACATGAATAATGCCATTGTCTGCCTCGATATCTGCGGCAACAACAGTAGCATTTTTTACTTCAAAACCATCAGAGCAGTCGATCGGAATCGGCGATCCTTCCACAGAAGTCACCGTTCCTAGCTTTGCCAGATCCGCTTTGGTTAGCTTCTGCCCAGCAACCACGTGATACGTCAGAATGCGAGTCAGTTGGGGAATATTTTGAACCAGCGTTTGGATGGTTCCTGGAGGCAGTTTAGCAAAGGCATCATCGTTCGGTGCAAACACCGTGAACGGACCTGGGCTTTTTAGCGTCTCCACGAGTCCCGCTGCTTGCACAGCCGTTACAAGTGTTTGAAAAGAGCCTGCACCAACTGCGATATCAACAATGTCCGCCATGCGTCTGTATAGTAAGTAACATCAATCAATAGAAAAGGCGTTGCACAGTGAATGAATCGTCATTGCTGAATCGTGCAACGCCTGAATGGAAGGGAGCTATAGACTCTTTGGAGAGGTTCGGCTCTTACCTGAGATGATACTGTTGAAATTCATAAAGAAAAATCGTGATTCGCAATCAGGCGAATAGACTGTTATCTATACTTAGCTTCTCAAGGAGACTCGCTTGAAAAACGCAACTCTCCATCAGCTTAAAGTCTTTGAGGCTGTTGCTCGCCACAGTAGCTTTACCCGTGCGGCGGAAGAACTTTTTCTGACTCAGCCGACCGTCTCGATGCAGGTAAAGCAACTGGCAAAAGCTGTAGGTGCGCCGCTATTTGAGCAGGTTGGAAAACGGCTGTATCTCACCGAGGCAGGCAAAGATCTCTATACAACCTGTCGCGAAATTTTCGATCGCCTCGCCCAATTTGAGACCTCGATCGCCAACCTCAAAGGGCTGAAGCAGGGCACGCTGCGGCTTGCTGTGGTCACAACTGCCAAATACGTCGTTCCGCGATTGCTGGGTCCGTTTTGCCAGCGCTATCCCGGCATTGATATCTCGCTCACCGTCACGAACCACGAGCGCGTCATCGACAACTTGCTCGACAATCGCGATGACCTCTACATCCTCAGTCAGCCGCCCGAGGATCTCGATGTCAACATTCATCCGTTTCTAGAAAACCCGCTGGTGGTGCTGGCGTGGCGTGACCATCCCCTAACCCGCGAAAAGAACATTCCTCTAAAGCGAGTAGCAGAGGAGCCGTTTATTATGCGCGAGCCAGGATCGGGCACGCGTAAATCAATCCAAAAAATGTTCGACGAGCAAGGCTTGGCGCTAAACGTCAAACTGGATTTGGGCAGCAACGAAGCGATCAAGCAGGCGATCGCAGGCGGATTGGGCATCTCTGCTTTGTCGCTGCACACGATGGCGCTGGAGGGACGAGATAGCCCCCTGACAATTCTGGACGTGGAAGGCTTTCCAATTGAGCGCTACTGGTATCTTGTCTATCCGGGTGGCAAGCAGCTATCGGTAATTGCCCAGGCGTTTTTCGAGTATTTGCTCAACGAGGGCAAAACCGTAGCGGAACAAACCGCCTTTCAGGGTTTTTTCAGCTACGCCAGACAGCTTGGGGGCGGATAAAGGCTAGGGGACTTGGCGCGGTTCCTGACCACAAATTGGGTAGAGCAGTGCTGAGTTTTCTACATCAAGCAATTATATAAATTGAGTCGAATCCATTAGTCGTTCCTTAACTTCATCTTGGTAAGAGATTACCGTTCGAATGGTACTGTTCATCTGTCAAGTGCAGCGTTTTGCCATGCCTGAATCAAGGTAGGTAGCGCACTAAATAGGATGTGTGTCCGTGCAATCAATCAGATTGCCGAGAGTTTGATTGGCTGGCTAACCGTTCTGCGTTCTGTACAGACTCTTACAGAACTGACATTCAACCCAAACAAAGAATTAACTGGTTTGTCACCGGTTTGCGTTCGATTGAGGAGATCGTCAAAGCGGAGTGAGATTAGCGTTGGGGCACAGATTGCATCTGCACAGTATGGTGGTTAACCAAGGAAGCATCTATGGATCGTTGGCAGCTAGAGCAACTATTTTCGCGGCGCATCAATCGTCGTCAATTGCTAGCCGGGGCGGGGGCAATGACGGGGTTGGCGATCGCGACGCAGTTTCCCGGTCGGCGCGTTATTGCCGAACCCACATTTTCAAACTATCCCTTTAGCCTGGGAGTTGCATCGGGTGATCCGCTGGCAAATAGCGTGGTGCTGTGGACGCGGTTGGCGCCCGACCCGCTGAATGGAGGCGGAATGCCTGCGATCAACGTGCCGATTCGCTGGCAGGTGGCAACCGATCCGGCAATGAAGCGCGTTGTTGCCAGCGGGACAGAGTATGCCCTGCCCGAACTGGCTCACTCGGTGCGGGTGATTCCTCGCGGGCTCAAGCCCGATCGCTGGTACTGGTACCAGTTCAGGGCAGGAGATGCGGTGAGTCCAGTGGGTCGCACGCGCACTGCTCCCGCCGCTGGTTCCAATTTGAATAAGCTGACGTTTGCCTCAGTGTCTTGCAACCACTACGAGCAAGGACTCTTCACCGCCTACAAATATCTGGCGGAAGAAGAGCTTGACCTGGTTGTGCATCTGGGCGACTACATTTACGAGGGCGGCAGTAATCCCAATGCGGTTCGCCAGCACAATAGCCCTGAGATTATCACGCTGGACGACTACCGCAATCGCCACGCCCTCTACAAAACCGATGCCAATCTACAGGCGGCGCACGCAGCGTTTCCCTGGATTGTGACCTGGGACGACCATGAAGTGGAAAACAACTACGCGAACGCCACATCTCAAGTCGATACGGAGCCAGATCAAGACCCAGAGGTTTTCTTGCAGCGTCGGGCGGCGGCATATCAAGCCTATTATGAACACATGCCGCTGCGCCCCGCCAGTATGCCCAAGGGTCCCGACATGAAGCTGTATCGGCGTTTGACTTACGGCAACCTGGCAGAATTCAACGTCATGGATACGCGCCAGTATCGCACCGATCAACCCTGCGGCGACGGAACGAGAGCGCGCTGTGCCGAAGCGCTTGCCCCGGAAGCAACGCTGACGGGCGCACAGCAAGAAAAGTGGCTGTTTCAGGGACTCGATCGCTCATCCGCGCGATGGAACATCCTGGCACAGCAAGTGGTGATGTCGCAAATCGATCGCACGGTTGGACCCGATCAAACCTTCAATATGGATGCGTGGGATGGCTACTACGCTGCCCGCGATCGCGTCCTGAAATTTCTGCAAGCACGTCAACCGTCTAACCCAGTGGTGCTGACAGGTGATGTCCACACCCATTGGGCAATGGAGCTAAAAGCTGACTTCGACAATCCTGATTCCAGCATTGTGGGCAGTGAGTTTGTCTGCACCTCCATCAGTTCCGGCGGCAATGGCGCAGATACCAACGCTACGGTGGAAGCGTATCTACCCGAAAATCCCCACATCAAGTTCTTTAACGGTCAGCGGGGCTTCATTCGCCATCAGGTGACGCCGGATGCGTGGCAGTCTGACTACCGGGTGGTAGCAGCGGTGACTGTGCCGGATGCACCTATTAGTACCCGCGCCTCGTTCGTTGTGGAAAACGGACATCCGGGCGTGCGCCCTATCTAGGGTTACTCGGGTAGCGTGTACTGTGCCACGATGCGCTTAGCGTACTCTGGCACATGCGCCTCCAGCTTTTCAGGATGGTGGCGCTTGAGGTACAAATAGTTGCGCGTGAAATGGGAGTCGATCGAAAATCGAGCGTACTCCAGTCCTTTGGGACCGATGCGCTCGATCACGACGCCCATCAGCTTTGCTGCCCACATCGGCAGCGTCACTCCCTTGTCATAGGCGGGAATGCTCTGCTGCACTGCCTGCCGTCGATCGCCCTGCGACATCACAGGCTGCGTCTCTAGTTGGTCCTGCACCAGATCGAGCATGTCCTGCCCGCGATCGTTGCGGACCACAATCCACTGCCAGCCAAACGGCGCGCCCATGTAGCCCACGACGAGATCGGCGAGCGAGTTCACATAGTCAAAACAGCTCATGCAGGACGGAGCAAATACATCTTTGAGTTCCTTTGTGTTCAGCCCAAAAAACGGCACCGTTTCCACTGAGCCGTCTTCGTGTTTGAAGTGCACTCGGAAGTCCTGCATAAACTCGTAATGCACAACGGTATCGGGCGATCGGCTCGTTGTTTCTAGAAATTTCTGCAACCCAGCGCGAGTGACGTTATCGACACAGGGCGTCCCCAGTACGTAGAGCTTCTCCAACCCCAACTGCTTCTCTACGGCTCTCAGCGCTTGAATTTGACAGCCAACCCCAATCACCAGCAGTCGTTTCATGCCGGACTCCTCAATCTGCTCCAGCACCGACAGATTTGGGGACAGAGTCGGCTTGTTTACCCGTGCCGCGAGTACATCAGCGGGCGTTCGGGCAATGACGGGTTTGGGCTGGAACCGATCGTCTTCGGTATTTTGAATGCAGACGACGCCTTCTACGATGCCGCGATTCAGCATCTCAATCGCGATCGAGCTGACGATCCCGGTCCATTGCGCTCCCGGAACTGGCTCGGTTTTCCGCGCTGCCATCATGTCTTGGTGCACGCCAAAGTAGCGATCGTCCGATTCGTCTAAATTCCGGCTTCGCCCATGCGCTTCTGCTTCAAGCTCTGCAATGTGCTGATGGATAAAGGCGCACGCATCTTTTACATAGTGGATGTAATACGTATCGCAGAGTCCGCACTCACTACAGAGGTCTTTAGCAGGACGGCGACTAGAGGATTTTAGAGCTTTGGCTTTGTGATGAGAAGGCGCTACGGTCATGATGTGGAGCGATGCATACGTCTGTTGATCACAATAGCTTATGGTTGCTTCCTGGAGTAGAGGTTGGGATTTAAGAAGTACAACGGTTCCGAGCGCAGATTTTAGAGAACCGCCAATACCATGGTTTCCTCTAGATAAGATTACACAGGTAGAAACTTTGTTAAATTTATGTAAAGCTTCATCTAACGGGTGGTAACTTCACGGGGAAAAGTGTCAACCTCTACTGGAAAGCGTCGGTGCCGTAATATCCACTGATAAGCACTTAATATCGGTACAGGCGCGATCGCAGAAGCTCACCTTCTGCATGAATCAACTCAGTGCATCCGACCAAAACGAATGTGCGATCGTACTAGGGCATATCGTTAATCGCTTGCATCAGACTTCTACCACCCAACGGTTAGGGTGCAGGATTCCACAAACCATACAGTGCACTATCCCAGCTATTCACCAGAGCGATGCTCCAACGGAGCACAGGTCTGAATGCAATTCACCTCGTTTGCCTCCAGCAAGGACTTCCTAGAAGTTAACCGCTGTCTCCGTTGAGCAGTGGGCTGAGAACGTGTGTTGCAGTTCCTTGACGACAAGGAACCGTTGAGTAGCTGTCAGGGCGGTAAA
>NZ_JACJPG010000274.1 GCF_014695955.1 Leptolyngbya sp. FACHB-36
TTTGACCCGCATAGCCGACTCTGACGTTTCGGTACCACTATACCGCGTGAAACTTGGCGAATTGGTCATGGAGGGCAACTTGATATCAATACCAATTCGGAATTCGGAGTTCGGAATTCGGAGTTGGCAATTTGGGAAGTTGCAAGCGCTCGTTTGGTTGGGGCGCATCTAGCGCATCTAAATGATGATTGGGAGAACGTGAAGACGATACGGAGAAGGGGCGACGCAGTGACGCGGAGAGCCAGAAAATAGATTAAAATCTCCGCGTCTCCGTGGCTCCGCATCAGTCCTATCCCTCAACGATCGGATACGCCCTCTCTCCAACTCGACTCGTCACTGGATAGAACTTGACAGCCATCGCCATTTAGTACAGATGTTTCAGGCGAGTGGCGGTTCACCGCTGCAAAAGGGAATCCTGGATACATCCTTGAAAAGCTTTCGCAGTGCGGTTTTCCAGCCCTGGCGCTAAAAAATAACTGCCCGTCAAAAATAGCTCCGCATGATACAATCGAAGAAAGACGCTTGCTTTAGCAGCGACGAGGACAGCCCCGACGCGATGGAGTTCGCTGGGGTGTTCTTGCAGGTTGTGGCACGTTTGCACTCGCGGAGTTTCTCACAGTATGACCTTTTCCCAGGAGTCGCCTCAGGACCGGATCATTCCCACTGATTTAGGCAACGAGATGTCGCGGTCCTACCTGGAATACGCGATGAGCGTAATTGTCGGGCGGGCGCTTCCCGATGCCAGAGACGGACTCAAACCCGTGCATCGTCGGATTCTCTACGCCATGCACGAATTGGGCTTATCGCCCGATCGCCCTTTCCGTAAGTGCGCTCGCGTCGTTGGAGACGTGATTGGTAAATACCATCCCCACGGCGACACCGCCGTGTATGACGCGCTGGTGCGGATGGCGCAAGACTTCTCGATGCGATCGCCCTTAATTGACGGGCATGGCAACTTCGGCTCGGTGGATAACGACCCACCTGCTGCCATGCGATACACCGAATGCCGCCTGCGAGCACTAACCACCGACGCGCTGCTGCGCGACATCGAATCCGAAACCGTAGACTTCGGAGCAAACTACGACGGGTCGCAACAAGAACCGCTGGTGATGCCCGCGCGCGTGCCGCAGCTGCTGCTGAACGGCTCCTCTGGAATTGCCGTCGGCATGGCGACAAACATTCCGCCGCACAACCTGGGTGAACTGATCGACGGATTGATTGCCTTGATCCGCGACCCGGAGTTGACCGACCTGGAACTGATGCAGTACATTCCTGGTCCTGACTTTCCTACGGGGGCGCAGGTGCTAGGAAAGACCGGAATCCGCGAGGCATACACGACTGGACGCGGCTCCATTATTATGCGTGGCGTCGCCAGCATCGAAACGATCGAGCAGCGCGGACGCCCCGATCGCGAAGCCATTATCATTACCGAACTGCCTTACCAGACCAACAAAGCCGCGCTGATCGAAAAGATCGCCGAGATGGTGAATGATCACCGGATTGAAGGCATCTCGGACGTGCGAGACGAGAGCGATCGCGATGGAATGCGCGTCGTTATCGAACTGCGGCGAGACGCTTACCCACGGGTTGTGTTGAACAACCTTTACAAGCAAACGCCGCTGCAAGCAAACTTTGGCGCAAACATGCTGGCGCTGGTTAACGGCGAACCGCAGCTCTTGACGCTGAAGCAGTTTCTCAGCGTGTTTTTGGAGTTTCGCGTTGAGGCAATCACTCGTCGCACGCGCTACCAGCTTCGCAAAGCGGAAGAGCGGGATCACCTGCTGCAAGGCTTGCTGATTGCGCTGGAAAACCTGGATGCCATTATTGACTTGATTCGCCACGCTGCCGATGCGCCCACCGCTCGGCTGGAACTCATCGAAACTTACCGCCTCTCGGAAGCACAGGCAGACGCGATTCTGCAAATGCAACTGCGCCGCTTAACCGCGCTAGAAGCCGAAAAAATCCATCAGGAGCACAACGACCTCCAGCGCCAGATCTCGGACCTGCAAGACATTCTGGCACGGCGCGATCGCATCCTCGATATCATTGTTGAAGAAGCGACCCAGCTGCGGACCACCCACGCGACTCCGCGTCGCACCGTAATTGAGCAGTCGGAGGATGAACTAGAGGATGCGGATCTCATCGCCAACGAAAAGGCGGTGATTCTGCTGACCGAGCAGGGCTACATCAAGCGGATGCCCGTCAACACCTTCGAGGCGCAGAGCCGCGCGACCAAAGGCAAAGCGGGCACCCGGATGAAAGAAGACGACGGGGTCGAGCACTTCCTCACCTGCCACGACCATGACAGCGTGCTGTTCTTTAGCGATCGCGGGGTTGTCTACTGCCTCAAGGCGTACCAGATTCCTACAGGGTCGCGCACGTCGCGGGGGACGCCGATCGTTCAAATGCTGCCAATCCCTCGTGAGGAGCGAATTACGTCGGTGATTCCGGTCACGGAGTTTAGCGACGATGAGTATCTGGTGATGCTGACCAACAAAGGTTACATCAAGAAAACTGCCCTTGCTGCTTTTAGCAATATCCGCACCAACGGCTTGATCGCCATCTCCTTAGAGGACGGCGACCAGCTGCGCTGGGTCCGTCGCGCTCGTCAGGAAGACAGCATCATCATCGGCTCCAGTCTGGGCAAATCCATTCACTTCCGCGCCAATCACGAGCAGTTGCGTCCGCTGGGACGGGCGACGCGAGGCGTCCGAGCCATGTCTCTGCGCAATGGCGACAGTCTGGTCGGCATGGATATTCTGCCCGGTCAAATTGTGGCAGATCTGGCTCAGGCACTAGAGTCTGATGTAGACGTGGACGTGGAGGATGCTAGCGAGAATGGCGGTGAGAACGGCGACAATGCTGAACTTGCCCGCAGCGTTGGACCCTGGATTCTCATCGTGACCACGAGCGGCTACGGTAAGCGCGTTCCGGTAGCTCAGTTCCGCTTGCAAAACCGGGCGGGAATGGGCATTGTGGCAACGAAGTTCCGTAAGAAGGGCGACCATCTTGCCGCTCTCCACATCGTCAACGAAGACGATGAGTTGATGATCATCACCAATCGAGGCATCATCATTCGCCAAGCGGTGAACGCGATTTCGTCGCAGTCTCGCCCAGCGACTGGAGTGCGGGTGCAGCGACTCGATGAGGACGACGCGATCGCGGCGGTTGCCCTTGTGCCCAAATCTAGCGAAGAGTTGGCTGCGCTCGAAGGCGACGAGTAACGTCGCAGGGATGCCGAAGCCGTTCGAGAACTCAAAAGCCTGCGGGTACCCGCAGGCTTTTCGAGCGTTAGGCATTGCTGAATGGAAGCCTGAGTTGTCTTCAGGCTTAACCGGAACTGGCATTATTGAGTCCACATTTAATCCACAGTCCTAAGCGTCGATCGCTCGGCACCGTACAGTAGGTTACAGAGCCGTTTATTTTCTGCTGTAAAATTCTCTCAGATCGTTCAACGCATCTGAGCTTAGGCATTTTTGTGTTTTCACACTTGCAGCATAGCTATTTAGCGGCAGTGGTTCTGCTGTCACCTGTCGGAGCGACTTGGAGCGCAACAGCGGCTCCTGCTGACATTTTTCGCTCCCGCCTTGATCAAATTCAACAGGCGCTGCCGCCCCGGTTTGCCATGCGTCTACCCACGCAAATCCTGCTGGGAGGTCCTGCGGATGAGGAGTTCATTCAGAGTCTGAGGGTCCACGTCTTTGCCTCGGACACATCTCCCGGTCTTACCATAGGACTGTATAGCTGCGGAGAAGGGTCGCCGTTTTGTCTGATAGGAACGTTTGCGGTCGCCAGCCCAAACGACGCGATCGTCCAGCAAGAGCTAAAACAGCATCGCGCCGCTGCAAATCCAATTCAGCTAACACCGCGAATTCAGGGCTACGTTCTGGACGGATCGACGAAACGTCCGGTCTCCATGTTCTCCTCTATTATGTGGCAGCAAGATGGCTTCATTTACAGCGTCAGCTTCGCGGAGCCAGAGCGTCAGAATATGCTTTACATGGCAGTGTCGATGGCAACGGGAGAGCCAATCTACGCGCTAAACCCAACGCTGCGATCGCGGCCCGCCGAAACTACGAGATCGGACTCGCGATCGCGATAAAATCCCGGAAAAGTACTTAGACACTTTGCTTGAAATTCAGCTACCGTGAAGGGCACTCAGGCACCGATGCTTCTGAGATG
>NZ_JACJPG010000275.1 GCF_014695955.1 Leptolyngbya sp. FACHB-36
GCGATCCCCAAATTATGACGCGCCCAGCGCTCTAAGACCGATCGCACATTTTGCTTGGTCACCCGTTCACCAAACACATCAGAAAGGCTATTCCACAGTTGAGCACCCACCGCGCGAATGTATTCAGTCGCAAAGTTAAGCTCCTGAGCAATCTCTTGATAGGTTAGCCCTGCCCAAGACTGGCGAAACACCGATTCCTGTGTGTCGTTCAACTGAATATCCTGAAACACGGTATCCAGAATATTGAGCGCTTCTTCAATGGTCATTGCCGCAAGACACCCTGAAACACGAGCGCGATCGCTGAGCGAATTATCGCTACCCTACTACGGTTCCTTACACGGATGAATTACTTTTTCTTACTGCTTCACGGGAACCCGTTGTTTAGGTTGGATGCAGCGAAACTCTAAAGACGCATTGCTCGTCAATTGATTTGTTTTTCGATGGTGTGAGGAGGGTTCGCTCAAACAGTCAAACGTTCATTTAAGCCCCCTAATGAACATGAATACTAACTCCGGTCATCTACTTCAGGCAGTTTTAGAAGGATTCGTGGATGGAATTTTGGTGCTCACCGATCGCTACGACGTGATTTACGCCAACGCGATGGCAGAAAGCATTTGTGCCGAGCTGCGAGACTCGTCTCAGACGATTCCGCCTGACCTTCAGCGCGTGTGCGACGCCTTAATTGACAGTCAAGATCTCTATTCCCAGCCCATCACGATCGAGTCCGAAGTCACTACGCAGCGCACAACGCTAACCATCCGAGCGCAGTGGCTCCAGCTAGACCTTGCCTCGCGTCCCTGCTTATTGCTGCGACTGCAAGACGAACAGCGGGTGTTGCACGGCTTGGCGATCGCCGAGGCTCAACAGTGGCACTTAACTGCTCGTGAATCCGAAGTCTGGCTGCTGCGGCGCTCCGGTTACAGCCGCAAACAGATTGCTGCTGACTTATATATTGCGCTTGACACCGTAAAAAAACACTTGAAAAATATCCAGAGCAAGCGACAAGCTGCATTGGATGACGTAGATTGGCAAGCCAATCAGGCGTGCTGAGGTCGTACAGTCTGTTGTTAGGTTATTTTGAACAGCCTCGGATCGACGGATCAATGGCTATCTATGGGTAGAGGCGATCGTTCTTTAACATACGTTAAGTTCGGCGGGTGTTTGCCTGCTTGACAACCTGGCGGGGGACATTTTTGCTCCTTGCCAAGTTTGCGCAGTCTGGTGTTAACAGTAAAAAGTAGTGTTCGGCACTCTTTCCCGCCGCACAACTCCTCGAAAATCGAGTCTGGTTTGGTTCAATCAGACACTTAAGCGCCAGTTGCGCATTCGTTAACGTAGTAGCGCTGAAAACGCAGAGGTGATGAGACATGCAACGAATTCTAATCGTGGTCCTACTCATAGTTGGCGGAGCAAGTGCAGGTCTGTTTTACGCTTGGCGACAAGCGACCCAGCTTCCAAGCTGGTATGCCGAGCAGTCCACCACGCAGCCGATCGCAGCAGAGCCATCGCCTTTAAACAATGCACCAAACGATACACCAAATGATGTAGCGATTGCCCCGTCGCCGTCGAATCGTTCACAAACTCCCGCGTCTCCACAAGCTGTGCAATCCCCGCAGCAGCAGCTAGAAGCGCGGGTTGCTGAAGGGCTACAGAAGACGTCCGATCGTAAGAATGTCACGGTGCAGCTTGGTCAGCGCGACCTCAATCACTTGCTGGGCGCGGAAATTGCTCGCAAGGCAAAAGACAGTGGGTTTGGGAGCGCGGTGAAAGGGGTTAATACAACGATTCAGAATGGCAAGATTGAGAGCGGCGCGGTGGTTAACTTAGCCGAAATTCCACTAGAGCAATTGCCAAGCTCTGAGCGTGACACACTGTCCAAACTGGTGCAATCGTTTCCGAATCTTGGAAATCAACAGTTCTACATTGGCGTTGAAGGCAAGCCGATCGTCAAGAATGGACAGGTGCAATGGGACGACAACACTCGCGTTAAGCTAGGAAACCTCAGCTTAACCACCGCAGAAATCGCTGAGCGGTTCGGCGTGCCCGAAGCAGAAGTCCGGCGACAAATCGAGATGCGGCTGCGCTTGGGTGAACTGAAAGTTAATGATATTGAAGTAGTCGGTGATCAAGCGATCATTCAGGGAGCCGCTGATCGGTAAGGACACGTAGCCAAACAGCCCCAGAAAATCAATTTTCTGGGGCTGTTTGGGTCTAAAAGATTCCGCTTCCTATGCCACTCGTTTAGGGGCCGTCGCAGGATTCGTAGACTTGGGCGACAGAACGGCAACTCGTTTAACTCGTTCCAGTCCCCGAGTGGCGGCATTACAACGAGTGCTAGACGTACAACGATCGGTGCATAACTGGGTACGATCCCATCATGGATTGAAAAAAGATACGACTCCAGCAATGGCAATGGGACACTGTGATCGCCCGATCTCAATGCTTGAATTGCTGACACAACGAGGCTTTACCTCCATCATCTGTTAGGAGACCAATGCCTTGTCGCTGTTGTAGAGGCTTAGCAAACCGATCGTGTACAATTTTCCCCGGCGTAAGCAGGGTTACGCTGGGAACAGAATCAACAGGTAAAAATTAGACTAAACATGACTAATGGCTAGTAGCAAACCGCCAATAGCTATTAGCTATCTTGTGCAACACACGCCTCGCCTTGACGTTCTAGCGTATGACGAATTAGGCTCGCTAAGCCACGCTCACGGCTGCCCAAAACGGTGTGCAGACTGTTATTGATTGAAGAAAGCTGAGCAGAACTAGGAGAAGGCTTCATCATGGCACTGAACCGTACGATTTGTGACGTAAGGTTTATCTGTGTTAACTAAGATTGCCCTGATTTAAGTTGATCGCAAACAGGCTTTTGATAAAGATTTGAGAGGCAAACAGCCATGAATCTTAGCCCTTATGAGCAGTGTTTTTACGGATTTCGCTTTGTTATTTCCTGATGGAAAATTACGCTTATAAATACCGCTAGCCACTACCGATATAAATCGACTAGCTCATACGGTGCCGAACCCAGGCTGGCTTCACAGCTTGGGTTCGGCATTTTCCAATACTCAGTTGCATTGCATTAGCTAGATTCAGCGCAATTTTGTTACCAGTAACTCATAAAGCCATAATTCGCTTGAGCAGAAAAATTAATCAAAACAAAGTTTTTC
Source organism: Leptolyngbya sp. FACHB-36 (assembly GCF_014695955.1). Taxonomy (GTDB): domain Bacteria; phylum Cyanobacteriota; class Cyanobacteriia; order Leptolyngbyales; family Leptolyngbyaceae; genus FACHB-36. Next base: position 3,171 of record NZ_JACJPG010000275.1, read on the forward strand.
GGTGATGCTACTTAAGCCATTCATACGGGAATCATAACTTAAGCAAGGAGCAGCGGTAATATGACGTTTTGCAATGATTTACCGTCTTCTTAGTTGTAATCGAGGCTGCATCGTACATCGGGATCAAGGAACTAGCATTGTGGAAATGTTGCTGGTGAATACAGATAAAGAAACACCTCCCACTGCTTTTAAACCCACAATCACGACTGAACAAGCCGTCAGAGAAGGGCTATCGAGAATATGGGAACGGTACAAGGACCAGTTTATCGATCGCATTGCTACGCTGGAACAGGCAAGTTTGGCGCTGCTAAATGGACAGCTCAACGAGAACCTGCGCGATCGGGCACAGCAGGAAGCCCACAAGCTCGTTGGGTCGTTGGGCAGCTTTGGATGTCCGCATGGCTCAGATCTAGCGCGGCAGATCGAGCAGTTGTTTAGAACGAGCGCCAATCTACACGCGGACGCATTTTACCTATCGGAACTGGTGCGAGAACTACGGCAGTCATTGACGGCCTGTCCCACAAATACCGAATTAACAAAATCGGACGCCGTGCTGCCAACACCCATCTCGCGGCTCCTGATTGTGGATGACGATCGAGAACTGACGCAGCAGCTTGCCGAAGAAGCCAAGGCGTGGGGAATTCGGGTTGATATTGCGCCATCGGTGGCAGAGGCGCGATCGGTGCTTGCCCAGACGCGCCCAGATGTCGTGCTGCTAGATTTGGAGTTTCCAGGGTCGATCGAGGGCGGTTTGGAGCTACTGACCACCCTGGCTGCGTACAAGCCTGCGATCCCCGTTCTAGTGCTAACGGCGCAGGAGAGCTTTGTTGATCGCGTCAAGGTCGCACGCTTAGGCGGACGTGGGTTTCTGCAAAAGCCAATGGAGCCACCACACGTTTTGGAGGCGATCGCCCAAGTGCTGCAACACTGCAACACGGTCGAAGCGAAAGTCCTGATTGTCGATGACGACCCGCAACTCTTGGCGCTGCTGCGATCGCTGCTGGAGCCGTGGGGTTTGAAGCTGACCCTGCTGGACAATTCGGAGCAGTTTTGGGATGTGCTGGAGCAGACCGCACCCGATCTGCTGATTCTAGATGTTGAAATGCCTAACCTGAGCGGCATTGACCTGTGTCAGGTCGTCCGCAACGATCCGCGCTGGAATGAAGTACCGATCTTGTTTCTGTCTGCGCACACGGATGCTGAAACGGTACAGCAAGTGTTTCGCGTTGGAGCTGATGACTACGTACACAAGCCGATCGTGCCGCCAGAACTGGTTGCTCGCGTGCTCAACCGCCTGGAGCGATCGCACATTCTGCGACAGTTGGCAGAAACCGATCCGCTAACGGGGTTGTCAAATCGGCGCAAGTCCACGCAAGAACTCACCCGTCTGCTGCGGTTGGCAGAGCGACAGCAGCAATCCCTGTGCTTAATGGTGCTCGATCTGGACAACTTCAAGCAGGTAAACGACCAGCACGGGCACGAGGTTGGCGATCGCGTCTTGATGCAGTTGAGTGAGTTTCTGCGGCGGACCTGTCGCAGCGAAGATGTAGTGGCTCGCTGGGGCGGCGAGGAGTTTGTAATCGGAATGTATGGGGCAAGTCGTGATCACGGGGTCATGCGGCTAACCACGATTCTAGAGGTCTTTCGCAATCAGGAATTTCAGGGAGCAAACGAACGATCGTTTCGGGCAACGTTTAGTGCAGGAGTCGCTGCGTATCCGCAGAACGGGGCAGATTTGCAATCGCTCTACCGCGCTGCTGACGCGGCTTTGTATCAAGCAAAGCAGGCAGGACGCGATCGCATCCTGCCTGCGGCTTCTGTACAACTGCCGCGAGAGCATCACTAACTGATGCGATTCAATGATTTTTAGATTAATCTTCAATGTCATGCTGAATCGACCCACGACTCGCAAGTTATTCGACAAGGGAATGGCTTCCCAGGAGCGATCGCGCCGGACGCCCCAGCTTAGCCCCGCCCAAGACCCACGCCCTGATGAAGCGCAGTTGCGTCTGGCGCTAGATGCTGCTCGTCTGTGCACCTGGGACTGGAATTTGCAAACTAAAGAGATTACCTGGTCAAGTGGGCACGAACGATTGTTTGGTGCATCCGTTGGAACCATTGGTCGCGCTTATGCGGCGTTTGAGGCGCATGTGCATCCAGACGATCGTGCTGGAATTCAGGCCGCTATTAGCCGCGTGCAGCAGAATTATCAGCACGAATTTCGCGTTGTCTGGTCAGATGGCAGCGTTCACTGGCTGGAGGGCAGAGGCAGGCTTTTCTATGACGATCGGGGCATCGCCATCCGACTGTTGGGCGTTGTGATGGATATCGGCGATGGCAAACAAACTCAGGACGCTGCGAAGCAAACCAACGATGTGTTGGAACTCCGCACCGTTACCAAACAGCTAGAAGCAGAACGGCGCGTTACCGAAGCTGCCTTGCGAGAAAGTGAGGAGCGGTTTCGGGCGGCAGCCGAGGGCAGCCTAGATGCGTTTTACCTGCTGCAAAGTCTACGCGACACTCGCGGGCGCATCTACGATTTTATTGTGGTGGATTTGAACACCCACGGAGCCGAACTGATCTCAACAAGCCGAGCTGCTGCGATCGGTCAGCGGCTTCACGAACTGTTTCCAGTCGATCGGATTGGTACCTTGTTCAGACGGTTCGTGCGGGTGGTTGAGACGCGACAGGTCTTAGAAGAAGAAGTTCAGCTCGCGCTGACGGGAGTGAATGCCTCTTGGGTCCGCTATCAGCTTGTGCCGTTGGCAGATGGGGTTGCGGTTTCGTCACGAGACATCAGCGATCGCAAACGGGCAGAAATTGCGCTGCAAGAATCGAATCGCCGCTGGCGATCGCTGTTGGAGAATGTCCGACTGGTAGTGGTTGGGCTAGATACGTCAGGCACGATCGAATACGCAAATCCGTTCTTTCTGCAGCTAGTCGGCTATTGCTATGAAGACATCCTTGGCGCAGATTGGTTTGAGATCTTTACGCCTGCTGCTCAGCGTCAACAGGTTCACACGATGTTTCAGGAACTTACCACGCGGGAACTCCACTTGTATTACCAGACCGCCATCGTCACAAGATCGGGCGAGGAGCGCACCATCGCCTGGAATAATACGCTGCTGCGCGATGAGTACGGCGCTGT
>NZ_JACJPG010000276.1 GCF_014695955.1 Leptolyngbya sp. FACHB-36
GCGCCTCCATAGGAGACAGGCTCCTTGCCCTTCGGCGTCAGCAGCGATTTTTCTCCCGTTTGAGCATCGAACGTCCAGAGGTTGCTTTCGTTGGCAGATAGAAATTCCAGCACAAGCAATTGGCGATCGTCGGGCGACCAGTCTAGCGGGTACCACCCGCCGCCCTCGACAGTTGCCAACAGGCGATCGGACTGCGGATTCTGCGGATTAATCACGTACAGATCATTGTCTTTCCCGGTGCGGCGCGTTGACGTGTACGCCATGCGATCGCCCTTTGTAGACCAAACGCCCCGCGTATTTTTGGATTTGCCGTCGGTGAGGAGAGTGACGGCTCCAGTCGCGCGATCGTAGCGGTAGTTCTGGTCAAACTCGTTGCCGCCCACGTCGCGGCTGAAGACAAAATAGTCGCCATTCGTCGGCTGGTACGTGGCATCCGCAGGCGATTCTGGAAAAAAGGTTAGCTGCTTACGGGCACCCAAGGGAAACTTAACTTGGTGAAACTGTGCCCGATTGCAGAAGCGCGTCGTAATCAGGAGTTCTCGATCTGTTGGGTGCCAGCTTTCCAGCACGGCACCACGAAACTCGGTGTAGCGCCCAACATCCTCGACCAGCGACAGCGGAATCTCTGGAATACCTTCAACGACGAGATTCTCATTCGGCGGTAGCGTTGCAGCTTCAATCGGTGCCATAGAGGTCAGCCAAAGAACAGCAGCGAGGAGAACGGCAAAAATGGTTCGCATGGGATCGATCGAAGGCATTCAGGCTGAGCATGTCCACCTGCGTAGAGTGCGATTCAGCCCGGTGGGTCGTTGCTGAATTATAGCTTGCCTGCTCTCACACCCAATTAATGCCGCGTAGCCACTTCCAAACGCCTGTCGATCGCCGGACCGCAATTCCTTGACTTTGCTCTTTGGCAAGTGTCATGAGTTCCTGCGTTGTAAAGCTGTAGCCCAACTGTTCAGCGATGCGGATGAACTCGTCGGAATCCTGCACTCTGTCAAATTTCTCCCGCAGGGTTTCATCGGATGAAACTGCCTGTAAAAACCGAGTTGCACTCTCTTTAGACATCCCTGATTGTCTCCTTGACCGTCAGTACTCGTACTACTTTCAGGTTATATTGCCCCCGATCGAGCCAGCGCTTAAACTTTGGTGAATCCAATTTCGTCAGGATTTACACCCAGTGGTCACAATTGTTTCACAAACTGGTCGGCTAGCTGCTAATAGAAATCATGGTCCCATTCCAACGGGATGAATAGCAAACAGGCTCTCTGTTTGCAGAGAGCCTGTACCATTCCAGTTAAGCAGGTGGGTGACTAGCCAAGGAGTTGCTTTGCTTTGGAGACCACATTATCCACGGTGTAACCAAACTTCTCCATGGCGAGGTTGCCCGGAGCCGAAACGCCGAAGCGATCGATGCTGATGCTCGCACCTTCGCTACCCATGTACTTGCACCAGCCGAAACTCGACGCCGCTTCCACGACTAGACGCTTTTTGGTTTCCGGCGGCAGAATCGCGTTCTTATAGTGCTCGTCCTGCTCCTCAAACAGTTCCCAGCAGGGCATCGACACCACGCGCACGTTGTGACCGTCTGTCCGCAGTTGCTCAGCCGCTTTAACGCAAAGGCTGACTTCGCTGCCCGTGGCGATCAGAATCAGATCGGGTAAATCCAGGCTGTTGGAGACGATGTAGCCACCACGCGCCACGCCCTCGATCGAGCTTCCCTCTAGCTGGGGCAGCGCCTGACGGGTCATTGCCAGCAGCGATGGTTGCTTGCGCCGCTCGATCGCCACTTTGTACGCGCCAGAGGTTTCAGTACCGTCTGCCGGACGGAATACCAGCAGATTCGGAATTGCCCGTAGTGCCGCCAGCGTCTCGATCGGCTGGTGAGTGGGACCATCTTCGCCCAGCGCCACAGAGTCGTGAGTCATGACGTAAATCACGCCTGCATGCGACAGCGCCGACAGGCGAATTGCTGCCCGCATGTAGTCTGCAAACACTAAGAACGTTGCACAGTAAGGAATTAGCCCACTGCCATGCAGCGCAATCCCGTTACAAATCGCGCCCATAGCGTGCTCTCGCACGCCGAACCGGAGGTTGCGGTTCTGGTACGAGCCTTTCTGGAAATCGCCGTAGCCCTTCAGCAGCGTCAGGTTCGAGTGAGTTAGATCCGCAGAGCCACCGATCAGTTCGGGTAGAGCAGGGGCGATCGCGTT
>NZ_JACJPG010000277.1 GCF_014695955.1 Leptolyngbya sp. FACHB-36
GGAACAAACTGGTTTTGGAAATACGCGAAGGGCAGGAAATTGTACATGGCGCGACCATGAAAGATGACAGATTCCGAGTGTACCGCGCTGAAACACGGTACACTGTTCACTTAATTATTCAGCGCTGAATGAGAAACTGCTGAAACTCGTATGTCAATGGTAGGAGACGCGATGACACTTCGTGAACAATTACAGACGATCGTCCAAGAAAAGCATTTGCTCAACCATCCCTTCTATGTCGCCTGGACCGAGGGCAAACTAACGCGATCGCACCTGAAGCACTACGCCATTCAGTACTTTCAGAATGTGCTAGCGTTTCCGACCTACTTGAGCGCTGTGCATTTCAACACGGTCGGTGTAGAAGATGCGATCGGCGTCCGGCAGGAAATCTTAGAAAACCTGATCGAAGAAGAGCGCGGCGACAACAATCACCCAGCTTTGTGGCGGCGGTTTGCCGAATCTTTGGACGCAACCGACGCAGAACTCACCGAAACCGCGCCGCTGTCCACCACTCATAACTTGATAGACACCTTTCGTCGTCTGTGTCTCCAGTCGCCGTTCTATGCGGGATTGGCAGCCCTGTTTGCCTACGAGTCGCAGATCCCAGAAATTGCAGGGGTCAAAATTGACGGGCTGCGCCAGTTTTACGGCATGACCAATTCAGCCGACTACCTGTTCTTTACGGTGCATCAGAAAGCCGACGTGCTGCATACCGAAACTGAACTGAAGCTGATTGAACAGTACGCCGACTCGCCCGAAAAGGAAGCGGAAGTGCTTGCTGTAGCCAGAGAAGCCACCGATGCGCTCTGGGGCTTTTTGGATGGCGTGTACGAAACGTACTGCGCAGACGTGATGGCAACCGCTGCGTAATCGATCCGTCTGACGTGAATTAAGCCGTGGGGGCAAAGCATTCAGCCGAAACCCTCTGTATCTGAGTCAGAGACTTATCTGCCGAATGCTTTGTCCGCCTACGGTTTTAGCCAGAAGTGTCGGATACAGACATAACCCTGCACAAGGTGAAAAATTGTAGAAAACGGCGTAATACCATTTCGGAATTCGGCATTCGAAATTGCAACCGCTCGATTTCGCCAACGTTTCAGTCGATTGATCTGTAACTGGGATTTAGAGAATTGGTATAACCGACTAAACCACGCATGTCCCTCAAACCTGCCCGAAAACCCGCCTACTGCTACTGCACAGAATGCGAGCATCAAACGATTCTGCACCGACAGCAGGCAAATCCGTTGCCGTTTGAGCAAGCAATGCGGGTGTATTGCGAGTGCGCCGATCGCTGCGGTTCCTGCCTATACCCACTAGAGCAGTTGTTTCGTGCTCATGAGTGCTATGTAGAGTCCGACGATCGCGGCTAGAGGCTAACCGAGGGTGGCAGCAGCACTGCATCAATCACATGAATAATGCCGTTGTCAGCTTCGACATTTGCCGTTACGACCGTTGCATCGTTCACTTTAACGCCACCGTTGCTAGAGATTTTAAGCGTTGAGCCTTCAACAGTCGTGGCACTATTCTGGTTGGTAATCTCCGGCGCAGCCAGTTCGCCTGCAACAACGTGATACTCCAAAATTTTCCGCAGCGTCAGAATGTCTTCTAGCAACGCTTCAACCGTTCCCGATGGCAGCTTAGAAAACGCCTCATCGGTAGGAGCAAAGACGGTAAAAGGACCGGGACTTTTGAGAGTGTCAGCGAGTCCCGCGGTAGTCACAGCAGCTACAAGGGTGGAAAAGGTTCCAGCATTAATGGCGGTATCGACCAGATCAGGCATAGTTGTTAGGTAGAGGTCACTGAATGGATTGAACAAAACGATTTACCGCGACGGCTGATGATTAACATCTGCTGCGCTAAATCGGGTGGGCAATGACAACAAGCTCTCTTGCACGCTCTGGCTGCTGATGAACATCGCCCACCTACAACGCGGCTAGCCACCAAAGCGTTTCGATGTAGTATGTACTGCGTCAAGCGCACATGCTTCAAGACGATTGTGCAGTCTTGTCAGCATTGCGGGATCAGTCTATCGGTAGAGAATTATGCCCTAGCGTCGCTTGTCCAGTCTGGATGCCGCTTTCGAGCCCAGCAGCGGTAACTACCTGCGCGATCAAGCGCTTCAAGACCGTGTCCTAGTTGTTTTGCTGTTTGTATCCTTCGGTACACGCTGCTTATCTATCTAAAGATCAACGGTTCTTTGTGCCATTTTATATAGAAGCGATCGAGAAGCGTCGAATACTCTATTGGAGGTTATGTTGCATCTGTCCTCAAACATTTCCACCGCTTTAGACAAGGAACATGTCTTCACAAAGATACATCTCGGGACTTGTTAGAGAACCTCAGAGCAAACGGCTATGAACCGTAGACTGTCGCTATCTGTGCAAGAGAAAGAACAGCTTTTCCAATTAGAATTGGTAAAAGCATGTGTACCGTATGATCAAGCTGTGAAAGCGGCGCGTATTCTAGTCTCTGAATGTCCTGATGAGCTGTTGACTGCTGAGGATATTCAAGTCGTGAAGCAGGCGTGTCTTCACTGGCTAGAGCAGCGCAAGCGGCAAACGTTTATCTCAAAGGTTCTTGAGGAATCTTTTGATTTATCGGGTAGGCAAAGCTTCTAGAAGCTTCTAATTGGTTATTCAAAACTGTTAATTAAATTATTAACCTGGCAAGCAAACTTTAGCGGCGACGTAAAGGGCGCCATATAGGTTTCGCTATTCAAGAAACACGATCGCGTTACGTAGCAATTACGTTGGTGCGGTGCAGCATTGCCTCAGACAATCTACACCGATGGGTGAATTGAACTATTCTGAAGATATTACGCCCACACCACCCACAGACTGTCTACTTAACGCTTTGTTAGAGCCATGACAACCACGCCAGTTGAAACCACCGTCTCCGCCGATCGCACGTTAGGTGGCACAGTGCAACAATTTCACTGGACCTACCAGGGGCAAGACTTTTCGGTAGTGTATGAAGTGCTGGGACACGGATCTCCAGTCTTGCTGCTTCCTGCCTTTAGTACGGTTTCTACTCGGTTGGAAATGCAAGGCATTGTGGAGCAGCTTGTTCCTCATTTTCAAGTGTTTGCAATGGACTGGTTAGGCTTTGGCGCGTCTGACCGTCCCAGTTTGGATTACCAACGATCGCTCTATCACCAATTGCTGCAAGCGTTTGTCGGGGCGGTTTTTCAAACTCCAGTTGCCGTAATTGCAGCGGGTCACGCTGCTGGATATGCGATGCAGGTTGCTCAGCAGCAGCCCTGCCCTTGGTCTAAGATGCTGCTGGTGGCTCCTACCTGGAAAGGTCCATTGCGGGTGATGGGAGCTTCGGCTTCGGTCAGGAAATCTGTACGCGAGTTGGTGCGATCGCCGGGATTGGGTCAAGCACTTTACACACTGAATACCGCTCCAGCATTTCTCAAATTCATGTACCGTCAGCACGTCTATGTGGATGCTGCCAAGCTGACGCCAGAGTTCATGCAGCAGAAGTATCAAATTACCCAGCAGCCCGGAGCCAGATTTGCCCCTGCTGCCTTTGTCACTGGGGCATTAGACCCAATGGAGAACCGAGAGGAATTTTTGAGTTTGGGGCGATCGATTTCGGTTCCGGTTAGGGTTGTGATTGGTGAACATTCTCCCGCTCAGTCAAAAGCTGAGATGGAAGCCTTAGCTGCGTTACCCAATGTTCAGTTCGATCGAGTTCCTGGGTCACTGGGCTTGCATGAAGAATACGCAGCGGACGTTGCCCAGATATTTTTGGCGAACTGGACTTAACCGTATCTAAATACATCTAAAATTCGATTTCTCAACTGTTCAGGAATGCTGTGCATTACCTGATATTCTGCTTGTTCAGGATCGTTGGACAACGCCTCTGCAACTTTATCCAACACGTCAAAGACTAAAGGAACTCCCAGATGTAATTCCTCTAAAGTTTCTCGCTGGGCGAACACATCTTGGGGCGTTCCTTCCAGAACCAATCGTCCTTTATCAAGAATGAAAATCCATTCTGCCCAACAGTAGGCAAGGTCCAGATCGTGCGTTGCCATGACGATCGTGGTTCCGCCCGCGTGAATCTGGCGCAGCTTTGCCATCAGATCGCGAGTTTGCAATTGATCCAGATAGGCGGTTGGCTCATCCAACAGCAGAAGTTCGGGCTGGAGCACCATAACATCTGCCAAAGACACCCGCTTTTTTTGCCCCAGACTTAAGTGATGCACGGGGCGTTCTGCCAGTTCAGTCAGGTTAAAGTGGACGATCGCATCGCCCACTCTCTGGTTGACTTCTGACTCCGGCAATCCCTGATTACATAGCCCGTAGGATAAATCTTCTTCTACCGTAGACGCGACCAACTGCTGCTCCGGGTCTTGAAACACCAGCCCCACTTTTTGGCGCAGATTCATGAGCGACGCGCGATCGTAGCGTAAGGGTAAACCGTGCCAATGCACCGATCCCCTCTGAGGTTTGTAGAGACCGTTTGCCAGTAAAAACAACGTGGTTTTACCGCAGCCATTTTGACCAATTAAGGCACAGCGTTTTCCGGCAGGAATGCGGAGCGTCAAGCTCTGGAGCGCAGGTTGAGGAGTGCTGGGATAGGTGTAATCAACTTGCTCAAACGCCAACAGCATATTGCCACCCGGTAAGCGCCACTAAGATCGCACAGCCAAACAATGCCTCTAAACTGTAGCGCTTAGACGGCAAATACCGACGCGAGTGACACACCCGAAACTCCCCAGTGAAGCCACGCGATTCTAGCGTTAGTGACACTTGACGATAGTTTTCCAGCGTGCGCCGGAGCAACTGTCCCACTAATAGTCCCAGGCTTTTGAGCCAGAGTTTCCGCGTCCGGTAACCACCGCGCGATTGTTGAGCAGTCCACAGTTCACTCGCCGTACGCAGCAGCACGAAAATAAAGCGATACATCAGCATCAGCAAATCGGTTAGCAAGGCAGGGCAACCGATGCGACGAAGAATATCCAAAATCTCGGTGAAGGGAACGGTGAGTATGACAAAGTAAATGCAGGCGGTTGCCGCGATCGCCCGGACGGCTAGCTCGACTGCCTGCTGAATGCCATGCTGGCTCAGGTAAACGTAGTAATGACCCCAAGCAACTCCTTGCCAAACATCCGCCTGAACGGATTGCAGATGAGATACATCAATCCCGCTCACCACGATCGCGGGCAAACTCGTCAGCCAGAACAAAGCCGGAATGGAAAGCAGGCGCAAATAGGTAGCCGCCGGAATGCCTGCATAAACGATGGTCCACACGCTGATCCAACCTGCGATTAGGATCTGTACCGGAGCGTGAGAGCAGTACGTAATCAGGAGCAGCGCGATCGCAAACAGCAGCTTTTGTTCGGGCGGTAGCTGCCGCAGTCGATTGGTGTAGGCGATCGTGTCAATTTGCAGCGTCATGACTGTACAAGCGTCATGACTGTACAGACGAATAGCGTGTGCTGCTGGGTCATCGCTTTACTTCTCGTCCTTAGCTTTTTTCTCCGATCGTCCACGATACAGCCCAATGACATAGCCAATGACTCCTGCTCCCAATGCTGCTTGAGAAGCAAATAGCAAGCTTTCCACTTCTCCACTGGGTGGCTCAAAGAAGTGGTTAAACCACGGCTCGTACGATGGGTTAAGCTCTTTTATCGCTTCTTCAGCTTGAGCATCAGCACCAGAGAATTCACCTCGGACAACTACTAAAGGAACAACGGCAAGGGCAATCACCGCGATCGCCAGTAGCCAATTCTGTTTAGATGAATGTTTCTGCATGGTTCAACTTTCCTGCTTCAGGAGTTTAAGCGTCTCTAGTTCTTGACGTCCATACGATTGCAGCCAGTTCCACACCAGCACCGTCAGCAATCCTTCACTAATTGCCAGTGGTACCTGTGTCAGTGCAAAAATGCTTGCAAACTTGAGAAATGCCGCCATAACGCCTCCACTCGCTGCCGGAAATGCCAGCGCCAATTGAATCGAGGTTGTGACATAGGTGAGTAAATTTTCTAACGCCGATGCGAGAAAGATTGCTGCCTTTTGATGCCCTGTTCGCAGCACCAAATGATAAATTAAATACGCGGCAAAGGGACCGACGATCGCCATCGAAAACAGATTTGCGCCAAGAGTTGTCAATCCACCGTGAGCCAGCAGTAGCGCCTGAAATAGCAGCACCAGTCCACCCAAAACCGACATCACGGAAGGACCAAACAAAATTGCTCCGAGTCCTGTTCCAGTTGGATGCGAGCAGCTTCCTGTCACGGATGGAATTTTTAGAGCAGATAATACAAATGTAAATGCGCCTGCTAGCGCTAAAAGAAGCTTTAATTCTGGGTTTTGTTTGGTGATGCGGGTGAGCGATCGCAGCCCGACCAGGAAAAACGGCAGCGACACCGCCCACCAAAAAACCGCCCACTGCACAGGCAAAAAACCTTCAGCAATATGCATTGCATGGGCAGAATTCGCTGAGCCAAGCAAAAGATAGCCGCTCAAAGCAGCCATTAATCCTAAGCTGAGCCATTTTTGATGTCGTGTTTTCATCCAGCACCTCGCAGTCAGACGATTCAAAAGATATTAGTTTAAACCGATATTAGAAGGGGGTTAGAGAATGGTTTTCTACAGCTTTTACGCTTGCAGTCCCAGCATCTTTAGCGCATGTTGGCGCTCCGTTGGTTTTCCTTGTTCACTATAGAGCGTAGCTGCCTGCTGACAATCCGCGATCGCGCCGTGCTTGTCACCCATCCGGTGACGCGCAGTAGGGTCATTAATGGCTCACCTCCTGACTGATCAATAAGTTTTGCGATCGCTGGCTCAATCAAGCCTTACCTGAATCTGCGTTCAACGAGCGAGGGCGAAACTGAATCAATGGTAGATTACCCTCACATTCAGCAACGCTCCTTTCCCCAGCCTCCGCTTCAACGGCTCTCTAAATTCAGACAGTTAGACCGTAAAGGTTGTTCTCAGCGTACCGATCAAAATATTCTCGTTCCTGTCATTCTGACCAGGATTAATCCTGTAAATGACGCCTGGTGTAATCGAGATGAGGTCATTCAGTTGGTCTTGTAAAAGGCTTTAAGGTGGATTGGAAGGTCGTTCTGAGCACCTGTCGCGTGCTATGCAGCCGTTGGGTTACCCACAGGACTTACGCAAACCTCGGAGGTTTTAACCAAGGATCAAGCATCGCGATCAAACCTAATGGCTTAAACCTCCGAGGTTTTAGTCAAAATGCGTAAGTCCAGTAGCTGCCATTAAACAGACCCGCCTTGGGCGCAGGACTGTTAGCGGCGCAATTCCAATACCCAACACCAGCGCTTTGCGTCCGAATTTCACATTCGACCGATGGCGAGCCAGATCGACCACGATGCGGCTTCCGGTTGCCTAGCGCAGACACGACACAGACGATCGACTAACACGCGGCTGCATCAATGCTCTTAGCGAATCGCTCCAACTTCTTGATCCATTCGGCGATCGCCTTCGTAATATGCCGTGCGCTAGATGGCTTTGGCGATCGCTCGTGCAAATGGTCTCCGGCTTGCGGAATTGAGATCGTGTCAGGCTACCAGGGTTCGTAGTTGGGATTCCAGTAGTAGCGAGGATATTCCAACGTGAGATACTCGCGACATCGCTGCAGTGGGCTAAATAGCTCATCGCGAGTCGGAACTAGCGGCAGTGTTCTGACTTGGGCGCGATCGCTCGGCAGCGTTTTGGCTAACTCTTCAACCTGCACCAAATCCTGATTGCCGTCTACAGCCAGTGCAGTAAAGCGCGTGCGATCGTCCTACAGAAAATCAGCCGGAGCTTGCTTGATCATCTAAGCGATGAAATCGGGCGTTGCTGAATGCAAGCATGATTGCCCTCATCCCCAGTCCTTCTTAAGAAGTGCTGGGGATGAGGGCAGATTTACAATTCATACCCCTATTCAGCAATGCCTGGATTTCTTCGTTCCCAACGCCTGCGCGAGAACGAAGAAATCTCATGCTGTTAAACAAGTTGAACTAGAGGTTGGTTGATACTGAAACTCTTGTAGGCTGAGCTTTTTCGACCGGAGTCGGGACCTTTTGCGTGGGCAGACCTTCGATCGGACATTCTGCAGTGCCAACCGTTGGACGGGTAATTGCCTCCACCTTTTCTTTCGCCTTTTTCGGGTCAAGAATCCATTCGCGGTAGAACTCGTACGGACATTCCGCCATGCCCTCGGAGCCATCGCCAGAGTTAAGCATTCCCGTGTAGCCACGATGCAATAGCTTAAACAGATGATTCTGAGACTGAGCGTTCTTGCGGAAGTCGCGAATCGCAAACTTAGACAGCGCCGCGTACTGAATGCCGTTCTCTTCCTCGCCGCATTCACCCAGCGTGCGACCATCAAAGCCAATGACGGCGGAGTGCCCAAAGTAGCTGTAAACGCCGTCAAATCCAGCAGCGTTGGCAACGGCAACGTAGGTGTTATTCATCCATGCCATTGCCTTAGAAACCAGAATTTGCTGCTCTTTGGCAGGATACATGTAGCCCTGGCAGCGAATCACTAGTTCGGCGCCCCGCATAACGCAATCGCGCCAGATTTCGGGATAGTTGCCGTCGTCGCAGATAATCAGACTAATCTTTAGACCTTTTGGGCCATCGGAGACATAGGTGCAGTTGCCGGGATACCACCCTTCGATCGGCGTCCACGGCATAATCTTGCGGTATTTCTGAACAATTTCACCCTGATCGTTCATCAAAATCAGAGTATTGTAAGGCACCTTGTTCGGGTGATCTTCGTGCTTCTCACCTGTTAGAGAAAAGACTCCCCAAACTTTGTTTTTGATGCAAGCTTCAGAAAAAATTGCGGTTTCTTCACCCGGCACGGCTGCTGCCGTTTCCATCATTTCCTTCGGGTCATACATGATGCCGTGGGTGGAATATTCTGGAAAGATTACCAGATCCATCCCCGGTAAGCCGACTTTCATGCCATCGATCATTGAGGCAATCTTTTTGCAGTTCTCAATCACTTCAGCCTTTGTATGCAGGCGCGGCATTTTGTAATTAACAACCGCAACTCCAACGGAATCTTCGCTTGAAGAAATATCACCGTGGTAAGACATTTGAATCCTCCAATCAACGTGTACTCAAATCACTTCTTGGCAAACTGAAATCTGTAAAGGATTAATCACTAACCCTTTCAAGGTGTCCTAGCGGTAAGGAGCCTCAATGTCAAACAATACTGTTAAACAAACTTGGTCCTAAACCGTACTCGAGTAAGCACTAACAAGCAGTCCTACCACTAACCCATCAATTTTGAGAAAGCTTTAGCGGTATGGGTGAATCATAGAGAATCAGACACAGGCAATTTGTATCATGCATCACCAATAGTTAATGTCTTAACTACTTTTCACCCAATCCCAATTACACACTGCTTTCTTACGGTAGAAAGCCCGCCACATTGGCAACGTGGAAGTTTCTTAACAAAAGCAAACTGCTCTGACTGTCGATCGATTCAGCTACTCTTCAAGTAGCTTTAAGACTTGTTGCGCAAGGTTGACGAATTTTTCACGCTCACCGTCGTCGAATGTATCCATTAATTTGGATAATTGGTCCTGATCTTGGGGCGCAATCCAGTCAAGAAACTGCTGTCCTTTTGCGGTCAGTTGAACGGTTAGAGCACGTCGATCGAACGGGTCATTGTCCCGCTCTACGTAGCCCTCCTGCTCCAGTCCATTGAGCAAACCCGTCATTGCAGGTCGCGAAATTCCACAGTGTTTTGCCAACGCAGACGGACTAGCAGACTGTTCAGGTTCGCTGCTCAAATACATTAAAGCAGCCAGTTTACTCTGCGAAAGCCCCAGCTTTGCTGAATGCTCATCGGTAATGCGCAGCACCATTCTGGCAATACGAGTGATCAGATACATGGTGTACAGGGTGCTGGCGTTGGGCGCGCGGATGATATCCTGCGTCACTTCTGTAACCCATTGACCCAGCGTTTCTATCTTTTCTCGCTGCTCTGACTGCTGTTGAGCTTGTTGCAGTCCGTGCAGCG
>NZ_JACJPG010000278.1 GCF_014695955.1 Leptolyngbya sp. FACHB-36
GCCGAAGGTCGCCTGACCCTGGCGGATGCGCTGGTATTTGCAGAAAAGCTGGGCGTAGACGCGATCGTGGATTTGGCAACGTTGACGGGAGCCTGTGTGGTCGCGCTGGGCGAGGATATTGCGGGTTTGTGGAGTCCTGATGATGCCGTTGCGACTCAACTGACCGAAGCGGCAAAACTCGCGGGTGAAAAACTCTGGCGGATGCCAATGGAGGATAAGTACTTCGAGGGCTTGAAATCGCCGCTTGCTGATATGAAAAACACCGGACCCCGTGCGGGTGGCGCAATTACAGCAGCGCTGTTTCTAAAGCAGTTTGTTAAAGACACCCCGTGGGCGCACTTAGACGTAGCAGGTCCAGTCTGGGCTGACAAAGAGAATGGCTACAACGGCGCAGGCGCAACGGGCTTTGGGGTTCGGACGCTTGTAAGCTGGGTTGCCAGCTAACGCCCACTGTCAAACCTAGCCCAACCTATCTCTCACAAGAAGAGGAGCCTCAACTCTAATCAATTTAGGCTCCTCTTCTCGTATTCTCGTAAGAAGTAGCTGTACACAGGTTCTACAACACTTCCCAGTGAACCCTTCCAGCAGAATTCACCTCGTTAAGCCATGCTCTAGCGCAAACCGCACCAGTTCTGTGCGACTGTTTGTGCCCGTTTTGCTAAAAAGGCGGCTGACGTACTTCTCAACGTTGCGAACGCTGGTCTCTAAGCGGCGCGCAATCTCTTTGTTCATCAAGCCATCGACCACCAGTTCCAGAACGCTTTGCTCTCTGGGCGTGAAGTCAATTTTGATCGGGCTGGGAGATTGAGCGATCGCTCCGCGCTGAGTCAAAAGCGCTCGAATTTCAGCAATCTGGCGCGCCATGTCAGCGATGTTGTGTGTATCATCCGTTTCGCTGGCGGTGCGCAGGGCAGCTTGTTTTTCTAACAGATTGGACACGATCGCGACAAGCTCATCGGGGTCAAACGGCTTAGACAAATACGCATCGACCCCGGCGGTGTAGCCCTGAATCCGGTCTGCCGTCATGCCCCTCGCGGTCAAGAACACCACAGGCAAACTTTTCAACTGGGGATCGTCACGTAGCTGCTTGAGGAACTGGTAGCCGTCTACCTGCGGCATCATAATGTCCGTAATCACCAAATCCGGCAGCTTTTGGTGCGCCAGTTCCAACCCATCTCGCGCATTACTGGCAACATCGACCGTGAAGCCGCTGTCTTCTAAATATGCTTGCACCGCCTCGCGCAAACCCGGCTCATCATCGACTAACAACAGTTGACCCGGCATTCAATCTGCTCCTGATGCAATAAAACATGCGTTATGAAGGGATACGGATATGGTACTCATAACTCTTCGACACGGCATCCCTCACTCTGTTGATTTACTGGTCGGTCAACTGATTCGCAATTTGTTACGCGATACACAACGTTATGTGCAGGTGGGGGAAGTCGCGGCTACACTAATCAACGGTTGCCCATCCGCATGGGTGCATTTGTGAGGTTGTTCCTTTCATGATCAAAGTCACTCAGGCTCCCCAAGGACCTGTTCAAGTGAGACAGCGGTTTTCCATTTCTGGCGTTGCTTCGCCCAACTACGCCAACCAGACGCTGACCCTGACCGTAGATGGGCAGTATCGAACGGCGGGACCGATCGTTGCCGCCGACGGCAGTTGGAAGGTAGATTTTTTGTTTCAGCAGGCAGGCAGTCGCCGCTTACGGATTGCCGTTGGCACGGAGGGCGTCGATCTGACCATCCAGGTTGTTACCCAAGCGCCGCAGCCTGCCCCGCCACAACCTCCCAAGCCGACCCCACAGCCGCCGCGCTCCCCTCGGCTGCGATTTACCAATTTGCCGGCCCGGATTCGCGCGGAGGAAAACATCGTCCTCAGCGGCGAAGCAGACGATTACGCAGACGGTGACCAACTCGTTCTGCGGGCAGACCAAAAGTACGAACTTGCCCGTCCACGGGTACAAGCAGGCAAATGGCAAGCTCCAGTCGTGTTTCGTCAGGCGGGGCGCCGCCTGATTGAGATTATTGGCTCTGAGCAGGATCGGGCTCAGGTGACGCTGGACGTGCAGCCCAACGATGTTCTAAAAATCGTTCCTCGAAGCGCTTGGACTAGCCAAGCGACGCCCGCCGACTTGCCAAACTTGCAGCCGAAGCGAATCACCCTTCACCACACGTTTATTAGCCCAACGCCAGCAGTAAGCGCATCCCAAGCTCAAGAGCTAGAGCGGATGCGGAGTATCTGGCGCAGCCACGTTCAGGGAAACGGCTGGAGTGATATTGGCTATCACTACATCATCATGCCCAGCGGCAGGATTTACGAAGCCCGATCGGAGCGCAGACGCGGCGCACACGATGTCGTAAACGATGGAATCGGCGTGGCGTTTGATGGAGTCTACAGCAGCCAAACGATCTCGGCACAGCAGTTTCAGTCTGCGGTAACGCTCTGTACTACGCTGTGTCAGCGCTACGGTTTCAAGGACCCAGCTACACCCGTGCCCACGCCAACGGCTGAGTTTGGTACGCGCAACATACCGCTCATCTGTGGACACCGCGATCGCGTTAGCACCGAGTGTCCCGGCTCTCCGGGCGGTCGGACGGTGCGGCTAGAGGAGATTCGGCAGACGGTGAAGCAGCGTTTGAGATAGCTTCGCTATCAGCGATTCGCTACTTCACTACGGAGTGGTTTGCGGCAGCGTAACAGTCACGGTGGTTCCCTGATCCACCGTGCTGTCGATGTGGATGTGTCCCTGGTGATTTTGAACGATCGCTTGAGCAATCGCCAACCCCAGTCCGGAGCCTGCGCTGGCAGTTTGGGTCCGGGCAGGATCGACGCGGTAAAAGCGATCGAACAAGTGTGGCAGCGCTTCTAGAGGAATGCCGATGCCCGTGTCGCGAATGGTGACCTGCAAATGATAGGTGCCAAGCCGCCCACAACGTTGCAGGTCTACTTGCACTGTGCCGCCAACGGGCGTGTACTGAACCGCATTACCGACCAGATTGGTGAACAATCGAGCTAGCTGGTCGCGATCGGCAGACAGCGCTGTCCAGTCACTGACCGTTCGCGCTGTCACCGCCACGGTCGAACTTGATAGCGCTGCGCTGACTGAAGCTGTGGGCAAGGCAGCGCTATCGGTCGGTTCGATGCAGGTAAGATTAAGTTGAATGCCTTTTTCCTGCGCGATCGTCTGCTGTTCTTCGATCACTTCATCCAGCAGAGTATCCAGCGTTACAGGCAGGTGGCGAACCTGCACCATGCCGCTATCTTGTCGCGCCAAGAACAGCAAATCGTCTACTAAGCGCCCAAGTCGTCGGGTCAGTCGCTCGACGACTTTCAAATGCTGCTGCTGTTGCAGCAGATCAGGGTCTGGGTCTGCTAGGGCAACCTGCACATTCGTTTGAATAATGGCGATCGGGTTCCGCAACTCGTGAGAGGCATCTGCCGTAAACTGCTTTAGCCGCTGGTACGAATCGCGCACGGGTTGCATCGCCAACCCCGACAGAAACCAACCGATCGCCCCAACTGCCGCAATCATCAGCGTCATCCCCATACTCAGGTCAAGCACCAACTGGCGTGTTGGCTTCGTCACCTCAAACCAGGGGTGGCTCACCCGCAGATAGCCCAGCACTTGACGACCAATCTCAACACGGTGCGTCACTTGGCGAAGCAAGAGCGGATCGGGGGAGGGGGGAGGAGCTTGAGATTTGAGGTTTGTTTGAGGTTCGAGGTTGCTCTCCACAGACCCTTTGCCCTTCCCCGCTTTCTCTACCCCCCGTATCAC
>NZ_JACJPG010000279.1 GCF_014695955.1 Leptolyngbya sp. FACHB-36
TTGGCAAACGCCAAGCGCATCGCCATTAGCCCGAACACAGCGGCGCAGGCAAGGCTGAGGCAGAACCAAAACAGCGTCCGCGATCGCGGCGTCTTTTCCAAGGGAGCAGTGAGGGACAGCATTGGATTACTCGTATAGACTTAGCGTGACGCGGAAAAAGTCGTGGGTGGCTTTGCGGGACTTGGTTTGCTGCACAATCTGCTGGAGCTTCGGCAACTCCTCTCCAGTTCTGCCGGGACTCGTGACAATCCAGACTCTAGAGTTAGGCGGACGATTTTTCTCTAAATCCTCTAGGTCACCCGTTAGCAGCAGCAGTTGCACATCCTTGCCGAAGTCCAGGTTCATCTGGCGCAGAAACCCAGAATAGTCTGATCCGTACGTGTCGAGGAACCGCGCCTTGTCCCACGAATACATTCGCAAGTTTTCGATTAGAACGCCGTTGTAGCTCGATCGCGGTACCGAGTTGTACAGCAAAAATTCTCCGGCTGACGAGTAGGGAACCACCACCACATCCCGTGGCTGAAGCTGCTGACTCAGCACCTCAGAAGCTTCGCGCCACTGAGTCCGATTTGTCGTGGTAATGCCGTGAAAAATGCCAAAAAAGTTGATGCTGGTCAGCAGAATCAGCACCGTCGCGGCGATCGCCGCTCCCGCTCGTGAACGCCGATCGCGGTCGAACCATTGCCCCACGGAAACTAGCCCGATCGCGATTAGAATTGCGAAGAACGGCAGCGCGGTGATTAGCGCCCGCACAATGAAGATCGGTTTGGCAACGACGCTAATCAGGTAAAACAGCAGCAGTGCGCCCACCGAAGGAATCGCCAACAGCAGTAAATCCGTCACGCGCTTCCGCAGGGCAACCAGTCCGATCGCGCTCAGAGCCAGTGCCACTGCCCAAACCGCCATCAGAATTAGCGGGGGCGTGCTCAGCGCCGGAGACGGGTAGCTAAACGACGCCGCATTGTTGAACAGCAAGTGTCCCGGCACGCTCAGCAACTCACCGATCGTCGGCACCTTTAGGTAGGTCGTCACCAAGCCAATGCTGTTCAGACTGCCGCGCACGCGGGAGCCTTTCAGCATCAGCGCCACCCAGGGCAGAAAGGCGACGATCGTCAACAGCTGGCTCAGCAGCCAAAATTTTGCTGTACGAGGCAACTGCCGCTTGCCTTGCCAGGTTTGCAGCGCAAATACAGCGTAGATCAGCCCTTGAAGCACCAGCCACAAAAAGCCAACGCCCTGACTGTACACCATCAGCAGATTCGAGAGCGTGTAGCCAATCCAGGCGCTGCGAAGCGGCGCGGGGTTCGTTAGAAGCGTGTGCAGATAGTAGATCGACGCGGCTGCCAGAACCGCCATTAGCCCGTACATGCGAAGCTCGATCGACATCTCCACATGAAACGGCGAGAAGGCTACCAGCGACGCTGCAATCAGCGGCACTGCACTCGTTGGGGCAAACTTTTTTGCCAGGTAGTAGACCGCCGGAATTAGCAGCACTCCCCACAGAACCGAGTTGAGCCGCATCCACCAATCGCTTAGACCCAGAAGCGACCATAGCCCCAACTGCCCGTAATAGAACGGTGGATGGATATCGTCGCTGAGAATGTGGCGAATAAAGGTGAGCCGCTGGGTAAACGAAGTCAGCTTAAAGGGATTATTTGCATCCAGGAAAAATGGATTGCGAGCCTGGTAAAACGAGTACGCCTCATCGAGCCAGAACGATTCACCCTGAAGGCTCCAAAGTCGCACCACCAGCCCAATCAGAATGATCAACCCCAACAGGAGCGTGCCGATGTGTTTCTGGGAGGGTTTTGGCATGGGAGAGAGGAATGAGGGACTAGAGGCGATCGGTGTAGTTAACTTTGTAGAGTGCGCCGTTTGAGGAAACGTAGGCAACACCCGACTCCGGATCGAGACAGATTTCTCGCAGCCAAGGACCAAGACGGTACTGAGCAAGGCGCTTGTAAGTTTTGAGATCGATGACCTCTAGCATGTTGGTTGCCAAACTGCCCGTTAGCAGTAGATTCCGAGTCGCATCGACTGCAACCGTGCGGACGCCAAACGTGGTTTTGATGTCGCCTTTTCGCTCTAGCGTGTTGGCGTCATAGCGAACCACACTAGATTTGACGGGAGAGGAAACCAGCAGTTCGTTCGTGCTGGCAACGAGCGCCATGCGATCGACCTGCTTGTCAGTCGGCACTCGCTTTAGCACCTGATGCGTTTGCGTGTTGTACTGAATTAAGTCCGTGGTGCGCCGGAAGAAGTTCATATACAGCAGCGGTTTGTCACGACTGATGAAGATGTAACTAGGACCGACATCGAGCGTTTTGGTAATCGCGCCAGTGCGGCGATTCACCGCAACAAACGGCGTACCTTCCTGGCGATCGGCTTCCGACGCGATGATGATGTCGTCGGTAAAGCGGTCCCACACCAGCCAAGAATCACCGGGGGAAATGATCGGCAGCGGAAGCGATTTTTTCCGGTTTAAACTCGTCGCATCCAGGACTTCAATGACTTGAGCATCTTCGGTGCCCCCGTAGAAGTAGAGTTCATTTTCCTCAGGATTGTAGCTGAACCCTTGAGCGTAATAAGTGGTGACGGAGGACTGACGCGGCGGCTGGTCTAGCCGATCCACACTGTACGCTTGCAGGTATTCCACCCCGCGACCGCTGGCATACAGGACGCGCTGGTCGCGATTGAACGCCAGCACATTAAAATCACCCTTAGCAAACCGCTGTACGGCGGCGTCCCGGTGAAGCATCTGACCCAAATCGACTAGCGGCGCGGTATTCAGCACTAGGGCAGCGATCGCGGATACCATAATCACTGGCAGTCCATCCAGCGCGTACCGCCCAGCCCCCGTCACCACTACATCGCGCCCGTGCAGTCGCGTCAGCAGCCACAGCAGAAACGGTTTGGGCAGCAGCAGCTCTGCCAGACCAACTGCCCCAC
This sequence comes from Leptolyngbya sp. FACHB-36, assembly GCF_014695955.1. Classification (GTDB taxonomy): domain Bacteria; phylum Cyanobacteriota; class Cyanobacteriia; order Leptolyngbyales; family Leptolyngbyaceae; genus FACHB-36. Next base: position 2,950 of record NZ_JACJPG010000279.1, read on the forward strand.
CAAATCCCAAATTCGCCAGCAGCGATCCCACTTTGGTGGTGACGGCGCGAGTAACCCAGCCATCGGGAATCGTGTTTAGCGCTAAGAGTCCCGTTAGGGCGATCGCCAGCAGCGCCCCGCGTCGAGCAAACAGCGCAAAGACAATAAAGAATAGAACCAGCGCGATCGTGGCGGGCACGAGATATTGAACGGTGCGCGATCGCAGCCGCCGCGTCAGGCTGATACTCGCCATCAGAATCATCACACAGACGCCAAACACCAGTGCCCGCTCCCAAAACGTGCTAATTAGCGCGATCGCTCGTTCTGTAACAGAGCTGACGCCAATGACCTGCTCGACAAGTTCCAGCAGTTCTTCTCGCAACATGTAGAGGGCGATCACCAGCAGCGGCAGCCGCAGCACTGCCCAAGCGATCAGCCAGCCCCTAGGAGACGCCGCGAATTTATGACGGGATGTAACTCGTGTATCCATGCGTGATTAAAGGTTCTTGTGAACGAGAGGGTTGGCAGGCGACGCCTCCAAAGCCGTTGTGGTATGCCAGCGGGCAGCCAGCAGCAGCCCCAGCAGCAGCACGCCCCCCAGAAAGTAGTGCGACAGGAGTAGGCGGAAGACGATCGATCGCAGCACCGGACTGTCTGGCTGAAAGAGCGTTACGGGCAGAGATACGAGCAAGCCGCTGACGACAAACAGTCCTAGCCACAATCGTCCTTGGGGGATGGACACCGAGTTGCCTAAGCACAGACCCAGCGGCAGCAGCAGCAGTAAGTAGTAATGCGTCCAGGAAATTGGACTAATCAGCAGCGCCAGACACAGCACGATAGCGAACTCCAGCGTTTCGGTCGCCAGGGTTTTCGGCAGTCGAGTCCGCCAGAAAGTCCATACCACCGCACCCGTCAGCAGCGACAGCAGGGTATAGCGCAGTAGCTTAAACTCCCAGCCCACCTGCATCGGAATCCACGT
>NZ_JACJPG010000028.1 GCF_014695955.1 Leptolyngbya sp. FACHB-36
AACAAATTTTGACGAATTTTATTGAACGTCGCCCGGCTGAGCCGAATCGATTCTACAACGTCTGTCAGGCGATCGCGTACCAGAATGATCCCTGCCGTCTCCACCGCAACATCCGTGCCCGACTGCAAGGCAATTCCCACATCCGCCTGAGCAAGTGCTGGTGCGTCATTGATGCCATCTCCCACCATTGCCACACGATGTCCTTTAGACTGGAGAGTCGCGATCGTGTGGGCTTTTCCGTCAGGACGAACATCTGCCAAGATGTGATTTGGCTCTAGCTCCAAGGATTGAGCAATCGCCGTTGCGGCTGCACGCCGATCTCCAGTCAATAGCCACACGTCCAGCCCCATCTGCTTGAGGGTAGCAACGGTTTCAGCCGCATCTGCTCGAAGCGGGTCCATAGCAGCAATTAGACCCACCAGAGAAGGGCGATCAATTGCATTGGACAGAGCAACAAACACAACAGTTTTCCCAGCTTGAGAGAGTCCATGGGCCTGAGTCTGGATAGCGTCATCAAACGAAACCTCATGACGGACTAACCACGCCTGAGTTCCCATCAGCACCCGGACTGACCTAGACTCCAACAGCACTGTAGCGGCAACTCCGTAGCCCGGCTCAGTGACAAAATCTTGAGTGGGCAAGAGGCCAACTTTCTGCTGTTGGGCGTGCTGTTGAATGGCGATCGCCAGCGGGTGCCGAGTGCCGCTTTCGATGCTGGCAGCAAGCTGTAGAAGAAGGGTGGGGGTGAGATCGCACGGGGACGTGATGAGGCAATCAGTAACAATGGGTTTGCCAGTGGTCAGGGTGCCTGTTTTGTCTAGAACTACAGTATCAATCTCGTGAACGCGCTCTAGCACGTCGCCACCACGAATGAGTAAGCCTCGCTCAGCTCCAATCCCAGACCCCACCAGTATTGCAGTCGGTGTGGCTAAGCCAAGGACGCAGGGACAGGCAACGACGAGCACAGCGATCGCAAGCTTGAGGCTGAGGAGAAGTGGAGAGTGGGAAGTCAGGAGTGAAGCATGGGAAGTGGGTACATGGGTCATGAGGTGCCCAGCGCTCATCGTAGTTTGCACTAGCAGCGCATCGGACCAAATGTGAAAGCCAATGAAGTACCAGAACAGAAAGGTCAGGGTCGCGATCGTCAGAACACCATAGGTAAAGTATCCAGCAATCGTGTCTGCCAGCGCTTGAATTGGCGCTTTGCGCGTTTGAGCAGCTTCAACGAGGGTGATAATCTGCGCTAATGTTGTGTCTTTACCAGTGCGAGTAGCACTTAAGATGATGGCTCCTGACTGATTGAGCGTTCCGGCAGCAACGCGATCGCCCGACTCTTTCATGACCGGCAGTGGTTCTCCAGTCAGCATCGACTCACTCACTGTGGTCTGCCCTGCCACTATCTCGCCATCCACAGGGATCTTGTCTCCAGGCAGTACGTGCAGCCATTCACCGACGCGGACCCGATCCACTGGAATTTCGCTAACCGATAACGGATGCATCAAGAAGGTTAACTCTGGCTCATTCGGGTCACGCTTCTGAATCAACCGCGCCACGGTTGGTTGTAGGGCAAGCAGGGATTCAAAAGCGCTGGCGGCGTGATTGCGGGCACGTTGCTCTAGCGTGCGACCCAGGAGAATGAAGCCCACCAGCATGACGGGTTCATCAAAGAAGCACTCCCAGCCAAGTTGAGGAAACAGTAGGGCGACAAGACTTGTACTGTAGGCAGTGAAGGTGCCTAAACTGACGAGAGTATTCATGTTGGGCGCGTTGTGTCGCAGTCCACGCCAGCCATCGATCGCCATCGATCGTCCTGGTCCCAAGAGGGCTAGCGTCGCCAACCCGCAGTGAAACCAGATGTTGTTCAAACCGGGGAGCGTCAGGTGAACAACCTGCCCCAGATGTCCCAACGATGACAGTACTAGAAGAACTGCAGCGGTCGCCAATTGCCAAATCTGCTGACGTGCTTCGATCCGTCGCCGCTCAGTCCGATCCAGCGTGCTTGCACCGTCCTCAGTGGCACCCTGTGCATACCGTGCTTGTGAAGGAAAGCCAGCATCAGTGACAGTTTGTGCTAGCGCGTCTGGGTTCACAACCCCTGGCTTGCACTGCACGACCGCTACCTCGGTCACAAGATTGACGCTAGCAGCCACGACACCCAGATGCTGACTCAACTGCTGCTCGACAGCGCGAACGCAGCCGGCACACTTCATGCCGCTTACATCCAGCGTTACGGTTTCTACCGTTGGCGCTTGAGAATTCTCTTGAGCATTCTTTAGTTCAGAAATCAGTTGCATCCTGCTTGAGCTCAGTACAACACTTAGCGCCGAATGACGCCTCTTTCTTGACGGTAGATGAATTTCGGGTGAATCGGCTAAAAATCTAGAACTTTCTCTAGGATTTGCTGGACGATCGCCCAGTCTTAGTGCCGGACGTTTCCTTCAGCCGTCCCTTCCAGTAGGCATACAGCAGCCAAGCACACGCTCCAGCCTGGACTGGCAGAATCACCGCACTTTTAAGCAGAAAATTGGTTTCTAGATCGGAGTAGGCGCTAAAAAACGCGGCTCCCAGCAAGACGAGCAGCGGTAATACAAGTTTGCGTTGCCTCATAAAATCTCTTCTCATCTAGCACTGCCACCCAGCACAATTAAACTCAGGAGCGTAACACTGTTCCACAAGCTGTGTAGCAGCATAGAAGCAAGCAAATTTCGCGATCGCACATACACAAATCCCAACACCATCCCCAACACGGTTAGTGGTAGCACTTCTGAGAGGCTGAGGTGAGCAATAGCAAAAATTAGGCCGCTTAGCCCGATCGCACCCCACATAGGCAAGTACCGCGTTAGCGATGGTAGCAGAAATCCTCGAAACAGGATTTCCTCAAACACTGGAGCCGCGATCGCGGCCGTAACAAAAAATATCGTCAGGGCAACGCTGTCTTTGCCTTCTAGCGCGATCGGCAAAATTGGATTACTCCCACCCTTGCCCTGCCAAATTTGCTGATTCACGATCGACACCAAACTGACTAACGGCAGAGCTGCCACGTAGCCGATCGTGCCCCACCAGAACCAGTTGCCTCGCAAGCTGACCCGAAACCAGCCCTCCGGCAGCGGCAGGTAGGGCTTGATGGAACCGTAGAGCACCGCTACGGCTCCCGCCGCCAGCAGTAGGTAGTTGATCAGAATATAAAACGCTCTACTACGCTCGGTTAGCGTTGCTGAGTCAAATCCGATCGTCTGCCCCAGCAGGCTCAGTCCTAACGGCAGCAGAATTTGGCCCACGAAGAAAAAACCAAAAATTAGCACTTGCCATACCGTCTCCCAATCCCAAGGGGTGGACCACGCCGTTATTCCACTGGGATCGAGAAGTGCCTGCTTCCGCCGAATTAGCCATTGCCCTACAAGAAATAGCAGTGCCGCAACGCCGATAATGCTGCCGATCGCAGGTACGCCCCCCACGATCACTAAACGGTTGAACGCCTGCTCTGCAGTTGCTCGCTC
>NZ_JACJPG010000280.1 GCF_014695955.1 Leptolyngbya sp. FACHB-36
ATTCGGGCTGCCAGCAGTCCAGCAATGCTGCCGCCGATAACAATGGCATGGTGACCGAGGTGAGACGACATATTTCCAATCGGAATTGAGGGTTCACGTCAACGATTGTAAATAGACTCGGCTGTTAAATGCTGGCGATCGTCACCCGGATCAGCTATTTCCTGAAATTTCAGGAGCTTTTACGCAGCTTGCTGATGGGATCAAGACGATTTTTCTAACTTGAAGAGGACTGAAAGGAGCACACCTTTGGTAATGCTGGAAGAAGCTAGTCTACTTAGGGTAGGACAGTAGAGCTTAACCGCGCCTATGATGCGACACAAATTTGCAAATCGTGGCGCTTAATTTGCGAATGTACAAAAAGCCCGTGACGAGGATTGAACTCGTGACCTCACCCTTACCAAGGGTGTGCTCTACCACTGAGCCACACGGGCAATATTCGTGGATGGGCCGGGCTAGATTCGAACTAGCGTAGGCATAGCCAGCGGATTTACAGTCCGCCCCCATTAACCACTCGGGCACCGACCCATCTCGTCCACGGAAATCAATCGTAGCACAAGGGCAGCCCACAGGCTCAAGTTTTAGCAGGAATTTGTTTAGTGGTCAGTGGAAGCTCTGCGGACCACCTCAAATTATTAAAGAATAGTTCACCCGAAAAATCTTTCACTATAATCGGGGCGATCTGTACGAGCGATCGCCTCATGACCTTCGTTTCCTTGATCTACGCCCTTTTCCTGCTCAGCGTCTTCGGCATCTACTGGTGCGTGAAGCAGCAGTGGCTGCGGCTGTGGACACTCCTGATTGCCAGCATCGTGTTCTACACGTCGTTGCAGGTACAATACGTGCCGCTGCTGCTAGCAGGGGCATGGATGACCTTTCGGCTGGGGCAGGCGATCGCCGTTCCTCCAGACTGGCGCGTCGAAGATTGGCAGTTTGCTCAGCAGGATTGGAACCGCCGCAGGCTAAAAGTGCTTTGGCTTGGCATTGTTCTAAACCTGCTGCTACTGCTGGGCTTCAAGTACATTCCATTTCTGCTGTCTACGATCGGCGGACTATTCGGGTGGACGGTGCTGCAAACTAGCGCGGAGTGGACGCAGAATAGCTTAATTGCGCCGCTGGGACTCAGCTTTTTCTGCTTTGAGTGCATCGCGTACCTTGTGGATGTCTACCGGGGTGCGCCTGCCGCCCAGCAGTTCCTCAAGTTCTCAGCGTACAAACTGTTTTTTCCAAAGCTGATTAGCGGTCCAATTACACGCTATCAGACGTTTGCAACACAGCTTCAGACGCTGAAATTTCCCAGTGTCGATCGTCTTGCAGAAGGTCTCTGGCTGATTGCCTGTGGCGCAATCAAAAAAGGACTGCTAGCAGATCGATTAGGCGTGCTGGTGGATTTGAGCTTTCAAAATTTGCAGCGGGCGGGCAGTGGCGATTTGTGGCTGGCGACGTTTGCCTACGGACTTCAGCTTTACCTAGACTTCAGCGGCTACGTCGATATGGCGCGGGGAAGCGCGGTGCTACTTGGGTTCAATCTGCCGCAGAATTTCGATTTTCCCTACTTCAGTACGAGCATTGCAGATTTTTGGCGACGCTGGCATATCACGTTGGGCGACTGGCTCCGCAACTACCTGTATTTTCCGCTGGGCGGGTCGCGACAGGGCTTATTTCGCACAGGGTTGAATCTGATGATCGTGATGACGATCGCTGGAATTTGGCACGGAGCGGCATGGGGCTTCATCGTCTGGGGCGTTTTGCACGGAATCGCGCTGGTGGTGCATCGCTTGACGGATGTGATGAGCGATCGCCTCTTGCGCTTAAAAACGTTTTGGCGCAGCGTGCCCGGAACTGTGCTTGCTTGGATTCTGACGCAGAGCATGGTGTTTACAAGCTGGATTTTCTTCCGGTTGCCAAATCTTAAGGATTCCAGCCTCGTGGTGCAGCGCTTGTGGGGACATACAGCCGACGCGCAGTTTGCTCAAAAAGTCTATTTAGAGGCGATCGGGCTAGATCCGCTGCAAATTGCGCTGATGCTGTGGACGCTGGTGGCACTAATGGGAGTGGCATACGCGATCGAGCGGACGTTGAAGCTGCAACTCAACTGGCACATTAAGCTGCTGCTGGTGCCGTCGTGCCTGTTTGCAGTCTGGCTATTTGCGCCAGAAGGCAGCTTGCCGTACATCTATTTTGATTTCTAATCAGCTAGGAGTCTTTCTGATGCCAATTCGGAATTCGGAATT
>NZ_JACJPG010000281.1 GCF_014695955.1 Leptolyngbya sp. FACHB-36
GTTCTGGGGTTAGTGCAACTGCAACTGCCCACAGTGGCGACGCCCGATGATCTTGCGGCACAAACGCAAACCATCTGCGGCATGGTTGCCAAAGCGCGGCGCAATCTGCCGACGATGGATCTCGTCGTGTTTCCAGAATATGCGCTGCACGGGCTGTCGATGGACACAAACCCGGAGATTATGTGCCGTCTAGATGGACCGGAAGTGTCGGCATTCAGCGCGGCTTGCAAAGAAAACAATATTTGGGGTTGCTTCTCGATCATGGAGCTCAATCCCCACGGGAATCCCTACAACAGCGGCATTATTCTGGACAACCACGGAAATCTGAAGCTGTATTATCGCAAGCTGCATCCGTGGGTGCCCGTGGAGCCGTGGGAGCCAGGAAATTTGGGAATCCCTGTGTGCGAGGGACCGAACGGCAGCACGATCGCCCTGATCATCTGCCACGACGGCATGTTCCCAGAAATGGCGCGGGAGTGTGCCTACAAAGGAGCCGATATCATGCTCCGTACGGCGGGCTACACCGCTCCGATTCGGCATGCGTGGCACATCACGAATCAGGCAAATGCCTTCTGCAACTTGATGTATACGGCATCGGTGTGCATGTGCGGCAGCGACGGCACCTTCGACTCGATGGGCGAGGGAGCGATCGTCAACTTCGACGGGGTACCACTGGTTATGGGCAACGGTCGCCCCAACGAAATCATCACTGCCGAGGTGCGTCCGAAGCTGGTGCAGGAAGCCCGTCGCCACTGGAGCGTCGAGAACAACATTTACCAGTTTGGGCATCGCGGCTACGTCGCCGTCAAAGGCGGGGCGCAGGACTGCCCCTACACCTACATGCAAGACATGGTGAACGGCGCTTACCGTCTGCCATGGGAAGACGAGGTTGTCTACACCGATGGCACATCCTGCGGTTTTCCGACTCCGACGCGGACCTACCAAGGCGTGCCGCTGACGGAAACCGCAACGACGTAAATGTGAGGAGGGACATGGGTCATCGCTAACCCCCTTCCGCTAACCGCCACTACCGATTCGCAATTGGAGGATACTCTGTGGGCTGCTACGTAGATGCCGATCCCTATCCCTATCCCTACAATGGTGATTTGCGCCCAGACAACACGGTGTTTCTGGTCATCGATATGCAGATCGACTTCTGCGGCAACGGCGGCTACGTAGACCAGATGGGCTACGATTTGTCGCTGACTCGTGCACCGATCGCGCCCATTCAGGCAGTGCTGACGGCGATGCGATCACAGGGCTTTCACGTCATGCACACCCGCGAAGGACACCGCCCGGATCTGTCAGATCTGCCGGAAAACAAGCGCTGGCGATCGCAGCAAATTGGGGCAGGCATTGGCGATCCAGGTCCCTGCGGCAAAATTCTGGTGCGGGGAGAACCTGGTTGGGAAATTATTCCAGAACTGGCACCGCTCCCTGGAGAAGTGGTAATCGACAAGCCCGGAAAAGGCTCGTTCTACGCAACGGATTTGGATCTGGTCCTTAAGCGCAAGGGCATCCAGAACATCCTGCTAGCGGGAATCACCACAGACGTCTGCGTGCACACGACGATGCGCGACGCCAACGATCGCGGCTACGAGTGCCTGCTGCTGTCAGACTGCACGGGTGCGACTGACTATGGAAACTACCTTGCCGCCCTCAAGATGGTGAAGATGCAGGGCGGGGTGTTTGGTGCAGTAGCAGACTCCGAGGCGCTGCTGCGGGCAATTAATTCGTAAGGCGTCCAGAAAGGTTACTGTCCGAGCTTGCGCCCTTTGCCTCCGCGAAGGGCGCAAGTGTTCGCTAGTGAGCAACACTCAAAGACAGCAAGTAGACCCTTTGCTCAAGGCTGATGAATAACGGGCTGCGGGCGCACGTGCTGGTAGAGTTCTGGCTGAAAAAACGATGTGCCTGCTACATAGGTGCGTTCAGGAGACAGATCGGGTGGCGGTCCTGGCTCTGCCGATGCCTCAAACGTCAGCTCTAGCTGCACGCCGCTTGGATCGTATACAAACAATTGCCATAGCGACGTTCCCGGCACGATGAACTCACGCCATGGCAAGCCCGCTTCCTGAAATCGCTGGCGGAACTGATGAAACCCCGTAGCGGTGAGGGAGAGGTGATCGATCGCAGCAGAACCCACTGGCGCGCGCCCGTCTTCTCCTAACGCGGGACCGCCCGCATAAATGTGGACGATCGCATCGCCGTTGGGCGTGTTGCACGCTAGCCATGCGCCAGGATAGCCGAAGTTGGGGCGCGGAACCTGCCGAAATCCTAGAAGCTGGGTGTAAAAATATACCGTTGCTTCTAGGTCATTTGTTTTAATCGCGACATGGAATAATCCGGTAATCACCATAGACGAGCCTGGAAAGTGCGTAAAGACTTGCTGAAGCTAAACTATCCGAAGTGATAAATCTCTCTTAGGTGTGAGCCTGGAGGTTTACGATCGCAGATATACCAGTAAATAGTAAAACAGCTTTAAAATTGCCTTCTCATTACGCTTATTCACAGTTACCCGCAGGATTTTAGTGCTGTGCTGTCCTTGAAGAAAAAGTCCATATTAATTGTCGATGACTTAGCAGATAATCTGTTTCTGCTTAAAACCATTCTGGAAGCGGAAGGTTATGCCGTTGAAGCTGCCAGTAGCGGTCGAGATGCCCTAGCTAGGGTAGAGGAGGCGACGCCGGATTTGTTGCTGCTAGATGTGATGATGCCGGACATGACCGGGTATGAGGTTGCTCATCGGCTGCGCCAGAACAGTCGGTTTGCCTCGCTGCCGATCGTGCTGATTACTGCGCACGACGAATCAGCGCTAGATCGTGGCGAGGCGGTCGGCGCAAATGGGTTCATTCGCAAGCCGATCGATCTGGACGAACTGCTGGCACGTGTGCAGTTCTTTGTCGCCGGATCGGATGCTGTAGGATTAGATGCTGCCAGATCTGATGCTGTGGGGTTTGAGCAGACAACCCTAAGTCAGAATCGGTAGCGGTCTGTACGTCATCTGACGCGATTCCTGGAAGAATAGAGAGAATGCTTCTCTTCGCTGCTTCCCGCTATGGCGCTCCTTCCAATTCCCAACCTGCTGCGATCGTCGAGTCGCCCTAGTTTGTCGCAGCAGATGACGCGGGTTGGTTTGCTCCTCACTCTCCTGTTTGTAAGTCTGGCGCTGCTTGCGCCGCTGCTACAGTCGATTGGTTTGCTGCAAAACCCAACTGAGTTTTTGGATAATCCGCCGCACGCTGCCCCATCGCTGCGTCACTGGTTCGGAACGACGCGGCTTGGCTACGATGTGTTCTCTCGTACTATTTTTGGTACTCAGGCGGCATTACAAGTGGTGGTGCTGGCAACGCTGTTGAGTCTAGCGATCGGCGTTCCCCTCGGCATGGTCAGCGGCTACATTGGCGGCAGATTGGATCGGGTGCTGCTGTTTTTTATGGATACGCTGTATACGCTGCCCGGACTGCTGCTGTCGGTAACGCTGGCGTTTGTCGTGGGTCGCGGCGTGCTGAATGCGGCGATCGCCCTTAGCATTTCCTACGTTCCCCAGTACTTTCGTGTCGTTCGTAACCACACGGTCAGCGTCAAAACTGAACTGTTTATTGAGGCGGCGCAAGCGATGGGAGCCTCAACGTGGGCAATTCTGACGCGCTATCTGTTTCTGAATGTGGTGCAGAGCGTCCCGGTGCTATTTACCCTGAATGCGGCGGATGCGATCTTGACGCTGGGTGGCTTAGGCTTTTTGGGCTTGGGACTGCCCGAAGAAACACCGGAGTGGGGACAGGATTTGCGTCAAGCGCTGGATGGACTCGCCACAGGTGGCATCTGGTGGACAACACTGTTTCCAGGACTCGCAATGACGCTAATGGTTGTGGGACTGTCGCTATTAGGCGAGGGACTGAATTCGCTGATTAACCCAACGCAGCGACTGCGATCGACCGAGATCGACGTGCGCTAGAAAAGTGCTCAGGAGTAGGTAATCATTCAGTCTACTGATGCACTGAATTGCCTATTGCCTAATCGCTACTGCCTACCTAGCGATTAGCGCTCCCAAGTTACTGAGGCCGTTCTGTAAAGAATCGTCAACAAATTAGATAAAAAAATCAGATAAAACACTCCCCGCCTCAAGTGACAACCCTAGCCACGCTGCCAGCGGTCACCACTCAAAGCGGGGAGTACAGGGCATGGAGCTGTCTTAGGACATTGCCTGGACAATGTAATCGAAGTAGGGAGCGGCTTCGGCAGCATCCTCTTCGCTAAGCAGCGACAGCGATGCCACCTTGAGGCAGCGGATGGCTTCTGCCATGCCGGGAACCGGAACGCCCAGAGCGTTATACATTTCCCGCACGCCGATTAATCCAATTTTTTCGATCGGCTCTTTGTCACCTGCCAGCACTCCGTAGGTTACAAGGCGCAGATACCAACCGTAGTCGCGCAGGCAGAGGGCACGCTGTTTGTCGCCATAGGCGTTGCCACCGGGGGCGATAAAATCAGGGCGCTTCCTCCAAAGCTCTTTGCTAGCGGCTTGCACAATCTTTTTTTCATTGACACCCAGAGTTTCAGCGATCCGAGTCCGCTGGATGCCCGTCTTAAAAAACGCCTCCATGCCCCGGAGTTCTCCGGACGTTGGGTAACGCAGTTCATCGTCGGCTTGAAGAATGACTTGGCTAACTACACTCATATTTATGGCGGTGTGGATATCACTCTGTAGTTTAACGACTCTGGGGGACGCAGCGGAAGAGGCGACTGCGATCGATTCACGAAGCTTAAGGCTTAGTTAGTACAAAATGCCTGCCAAAAGTGGTTAGGACAACAAAACAGATTGAATTTAGGTATTATGTTTCCTTATAATCAGTGACAGAACGTAACATTTGGGGTAACTCGATCGTGGCTGGATTTTTCAAACGCTTATTTGGCTCAAAGAATGTAGGAGATGCAGCATCTCAAATCACAGATGCCGCATCTGACGCGGTGAAGAAAGCACCAGAGGCGGTCAAAAAAGCGCCCGAAGCGGTCAAAAAAGCGCCTGAAGCGGTCAAGAAGGCAGTCGCTTATTTCCTTGACTCAGATGACGCAAAAACCTATGGCAACTTGGAATACATGCGGACTGCCAAACTGGTGAAGCGATCATTCCCGAAGACCGCTGGCAGCACCGAAGAGAAGCGGTTTGAGCAAGAGGTTTCTGCCATGATGGCGCGGAAAAGCGGAGCGAACGGCGCGATGCCCACTCCGACAACCGCTGCATCGGAAACAGCTACACCGACTACCCCTAACGTAGACGCAGCGGCTGAACGTCGGCGTACCGACACCAGCATGGACATGTTCCGCAACATGGCGCGAGACATTCGCAAATAGTACTTCGGGCTGTGGACGTGGAAGAGCTGTTCTTAGGCGTTAACTGTTCCATTAAGGTTTAGAGCATGAGTGGGGTGTGGGGCGAACCTGCACCCCTTACTTGTGACGTTGACCATTGCGGCATCCCAAACTGTTACCTGGCTCACAGCACGATCGCGGCTTCCAGGAGACGGTATGGTAGTTGAAGCAGTCTCCCTAGAGGGCGATGACATGACGACACCTACGGTTTCACCGATCGACCTTGACACGCTGTTACGTGAGCTGTCGGGGTTAGACGTGATTACAGACACCGCCCAGCTAGCAAAGCTGTCGCTGGATTACTACCATTTCAGCCCCGTGCTGCAGCCACTCCTGAGCGAAAAGCGCGGTGATGTCGTCGTGCGGCCCACGAGTGAGGCAGAGGTGCTGCGGGTCGCAGAGGTGTGCGTGCGGCAGCGAGTGCCACTGACGGTGCGCGGCGCGGGGACGGGTAACTACGGGCAGTGCATCCCGCTGCAAGGCGGCGTAATTCTGGATCTAACGCGGATGCAGACAATCAAGTGGATCAAGCCAGGAATGACCCGCGTTGAGGCAGGCGTGAAGCTGGCAGCGCTAGACAGGCAAGCACGGGAGACAGGCTGGGAGATTCGCATGGCTCCGTCAACCTACCGCACCTCTACGGTGGGCGGCTTTATCGGCGGTGGCAGCGGCGGCATTGGGTCTGTGACGTATGGGCAGTTGCGCGATCGCGGCAACATTCTTGCCTGTCGCGTCGTGACGATGGAGGACCAGCCGCGCATTATTGAGCTACGCGGTGACGATGTGTACAAGGTGGCGCATGCTTACGGCACCAATGGCATCATCACAGAATTAGAGATTCCGCTGGGTCCGGCATACGCTTGGGCAGAGACGATCGTTGCCTTCCCAGAGTTCATGACTGCTGCTCGCTTCGGGCAGGCACTCAGCAACAGCGACGGCATCATCAAAAAGCTGGTCTGCATCTGCGCGGACCCGATTCCTACCTACTTCGCAGCGCTGCGAAACTCGATTCCTGCCAATGCTCACTGCGCTTTGGTGCTGGTAGCGGAGTGCTGTCTGGAGCCGTTTGCGGAATTAGTGAAATCATTCGGCGGTACGCTCTGCTACCAGAAGTCGGCGCAGGACGCCAGCAAAGGCGTGACGCTGGTGGAATACTCGTGGAATCACACGACGCTACACGCCCGCAGTGTGGACCCGTCGCTGACCTACCTGCAAACCCTGTTTCCCCCAGCCGACACGAATCTATCGCTAATGGAGCACATGTATCATCACTTTGGTGATGAAGTGATGATGCATCTAGAGTTTCTGCGCGTGAACGGACAAGCGGTTCCAGCCGCGCTGCAAATTGTTCGGTTTACAACGCCCGATCGCCTGCAAGCAATCATTCACTACCACGAGGAGCAGGGCGCGCTGATCTTCAATCCGCACACATACATTTTGGAAGACGGCGGCATGAAAATGGTGGATGTAGAGCAGTTGCGGTTTAAACAGCAGGTTGATCCCTACGGTCTGCTGAATCCAGGCAAGATGCGCGCGTGGTTAGAGCAGCATTGAGCGCTAATTACGCTGACTCAACCAATAGCAAACAGCAATGCGCTGTGAACCTCGACATGTGTTTCACAACACCAAGCAGTACCGCAATTGAGCCTAGATTGGCTCGGTGATCCCGGATTTTGCGGCATCTTTCGTTTAGCCCTTGCAAATGGAACCACCGCACCTCACAATAGCGGTGGGAGCAGAGGGAGGTTTGTTGTGAAGCGAGTCTTAGCCATTATTTTGGGGGGCGGTGCTGGCACCCGCTTATATCCCCTTACGAAGCTACGCGCCAAGCCTGCTGTACCGATCGCAGGTAAGTACCGGCTAATTGATATTCCGGTCAGTAACTGCATCAACTCCGAAATCTATAAAATTTACGTTCTAACCCAATTCAATTCTGCCTCTCTGAATCGGCACTTGTCGCGTGCCTACAACTTCACTGGATTCACCGAGGGATTCGTCGAAGTACTAGCAGCGCAGCAAACACCAGAAAATCCAAATTGGTTTCAGGGTACAGCAGATGCCGTGCGGCAGTATTTGTGGCTGCTTGAAGAATGGGACGTAGATGAGTACCTGATTTTGTCCGGAGATCACCTGTACCGTATGGATTACGGTGATTTCGTCCGGCGGCATCGCGAAACGAATGCCGACATCACAATTTCCGTTGTGCCGATGGACGGTCGCCGCGCGTCGGATTTCGGCTTGATGAAGATTGATGAGTCGGGTCGGGTGGTCAACTTTAGCGAGAAACCCAAAGGCGACGCCCTGACTGCAATGCAGGTAAATACGACCGTTCTGGGACTGACGCCAGAAGAGGCTCAGCAGTCTCCCTACATTGCCTCGATGGGAATCTATGTCTTCAAGAGAGAGGCGCTGAGTAAGCTGCTGAGGCAGATTCCAGAGCAGACTGACTTCGGCAAAGAAATTATTCCAAACTCCGCCAAAGACTACAATGTGCAGGCGTACCTGTTCAATGACTACTGGGAGGACATTGGAACGATCGAGGCGTTTTACGAGGCTAACTTGGCGCTGACCCAGCAGCCGCGTCCCCCCTTCAGCTTTTACGACGAGAAAGCCCCGATCTACACGCGTCAGCGCTTTTTGCCGCCGAGCAAGCTGCTCGACTGCCAAATCCGCGAGACGATCATCAGTGAAGGCTGCATCTTAAAGAACTGCTCGGTGACGCATTCGGTGCTAGGTGTGCGATCACGGGTTGAAGCAGGCTGCACGATCGAAGACACCCTAATTATGGGCGCTGACTTCTATGAGGGGTTTACCGAGCGCCAGTCTGGTCTCGACTGCCACAGTACCGAAGTGCCTCTGGGAATCGGCGTTGATACGACGATTCGCCGTGCCATCATCGACAAGAACGCCCGCATCGGCTGCAACGTGCGGATCATCAATAAGGACCACGTTGAAGAAGCTGAGCGAGAAAACCAGGGCTTCTACATCCGCAGCGGCATTATCGTGGTTCTGAAGGGGTCGGTGATCCCGGATGGAACCGTGATCTAGCGTTGATCGCCTAAAGTTCTAAATAGCTGCCTGACGTGGTTCCAGGCGTCTGCGGCAGCGTTGGAGCTGTAGTCCGATCGCTGATCGCAGAAAAAGCCGTGCCCCGCTGGGTAGCGAAAGACGTGGTGCTTGTCAGAGTGCGCCCGCAGCTCCGTTTCGACCTGATCGATCTGCTCAGCTGGAATCAGCGGATCTTGGGTGCCAAAGAAGGCGTAAAGCGTGCCCTTAATTTCTGCGGTGCGGGAGATCGTGGGTGCACCCCCTCCGGGTGTCATCGTCGCAATGCCCGCTCCATAGAACGAAGCCGTTGCCTGGACATCGGGCAGCGTCGCTGCAAGATACACCACGTGCCCACCGAAGCAAAAGCCGATCGTTCCAATTGCCGCTCCGTTCATGCTGGGCAGAGTTCTCACATGGGCAATCGTGGCTTGAATGTCACTCAGCAATTCTTCAGCGGTTGTCAGGTCTTTGTACTTCCTGCCCAGCCTCGTTTCTTCCTGGCTGTAGCCAACCTCGAAGCCCGGAGCAGTGCGCTGAAAGATTGCAGGCGCGATCGCCACATAGCCTTCTCTCGCAATTCGCTCGGTGACGTCACGAATGTGAGCGTTGACGCCAAAAATTTCTTGAATCACGACGATCGCGGGCAGAGAACTTCCCTCAGTCGGCTCTGCTAGGTAGGCATCAATGGAGATGCCGTTCGGCACCTGAACCCATGAAGTCCGAATTGCAGGGTCTGTCATGCTGATTTGCTGAATTCGCCACTGCTTAGGTTCCACAATTTCATCGTCACCTGTCAATATGGGAACGGATGTTGCAGCGTTCAGGTTGCAGCCTTTAGACAGCAGTAGAATTTAGGAGTGGGCGAGGGAATTCTGAACGTAAACCGGATAGCTTGGACTGAACTATGCATTTTTTGGCAGTAAAGGCAGCATAATGCTCTTGGTCAGGGAGCAGGCCAGAATCGCCCGTAGCGTTTGGGGAGCCTGGAGATAACATCATGGTTCAATTTCACATTCAGGCGGACAGTGACATTCCCGCATCGACGCAACTCTACAACCAAGTTTTGTTTGCGATCGCCTCGCGCCAGTTTCCGCCCGGACACCGCTTGCCTAGCACTCGCCAGTTGGCAATGCAAACGGGTCTACACCGCAACACCATCAGCAAAGTCTACCGCCAACTTGAAGAAGCAGGCGTTGTCGATGCGCAAGCAGGGTCAGGAATTTACGTCCGCGATCAGGTTCAAGACGGCGGCTCAAAGGTCAAATCTCCCATTCTGGAGCAGCATCCCGACGCCTATAAAGTTGTCCAGTCTAGCCTGGATGAGTTGCTGAAGCTGGGCTGCTCGCTCAACCAAGCCAGAGAGCTATTTTTGGCAGAAATCGACTGGCGGCTACGCTGTAGCGCTCAAGTGCTGGTTACGGCTCCCAACCACGATATTGAGGCGGGGGAGGTAATTGTGCGCGAACTGGAGCGGGCGCTAAATATTCCTGTTCAGCTTGTGCCGATGGAGGAGTTAAGTCAGATATTGGACCAAACTCGCTCTGGCACCGTTGTGACCAGTCGCTATTTCATCGCTCAAGCCGAAGCGATCGCGGCTCCCAAATCGGTGCGGGTCATTCCGGTTGACATCTATGATTTTGACAACGAACTCAAGCTGGTTAGCCGCCTACCTAAAGGAAGCTGCCTCGGTCTTGTCAGCCTGAGTTCCGGAACCGTTGGCGTTGCTGAGGTGATTATTCACAGCTTGCGCGGTGAGGATTTGCTGATCATGACCTGTCAGTTGGGTGACACCTATAAGCTAGGCGCGATCGTGCGGAGCGCCCAAACGATTATTAGCGACCAAGCAAGTTGTAGCACTGTTAAAGCGGCGATTCTTGCTGCTAGAGAGGATCTGATCCGACCACCGCAGATCATCTGCTGCGAGAACTTTATTGTGAGTAAGTCGATCGAGTTGCTAAAGCGAGAGTTGGGTTTGGAGTAGCCGACTGAATCGCGATTCGCTTCAGCTAAACTAGCTGCTGGCGCTCTGCTTCCAGAAGGTTGATTAAC